>CAYJIS010000027.1:0-25029 GCA_964370315.1 uncultured Treponemataceae bacterium | reverse complement strand
TTTTAAGTAATCCTTTACACATTGTATTAATCGCAATTCCTTTAACTATTCAAACGGTGTTAATTTTTGCTATTGCATATTTTTCAAGTAAGGCTTTAAAATTACCTCATGAAATAGCAGCTCCAGCCGGTATGATTGGTGCTTCAAATTTTTTTGAACTTTCTGTAGCAGTTGCAATATCACTTTTTGGAACAGATAGCCCTGTAGCTCTTGCAACCATTGTTGGTGTATTGGTAGAAGTACCGGTAATGTTAATGCTCGTTAAGTTTGCAAATAGAACAAAAGGATGGTTTAAGTAAAGTAATATATAGTTAGATTTTGCTAGCTATATATTTTAATATTAAAATCTAACTTATTTTTTTATTTTATACTTAGTTACCTCATTGTATGATAAAAAATACAATGATTGATGTAAAGATTACAGGGGAATTTATAATATTGGTCTTGTGCTCTACGTAAGAAACATGATTGGTGATTACAAACCCCTGTTTTTCTTTGAATTTCTACGCTCACAGTTTATATTGTATGTTGGTTTTATAATATCTTAAAAAGATGATTGCCATAAAAAATCATCAATACTTATTTTAAAAAACTATACTTTTAATATCGATATCATTTATCTCTTTGCTTACATCTACAGCATTACCACTTCTAAGATAATACAGTATGCAAACAATTTGTGTGTTTTCCCTTGCATATATCGTACTAACAGCTTTGCTATATGCAGCAATTTGAGTATAATGTATTGTAGGATTTTCAACTGAATCAGTTTTATAATCTACAATTACCAAACTTCCATCATTGCGTTCATATAAGAGGTCAATTTGTCCATTTATAAAGACTCGTTTGTTATTATTAGTAACTTTAAGTTTGAAATCATGTTCTGTTCTTTTCCACTTTGAATCTAGTGCTTCTTTGCCGTAGTAGGACTTACTAAACGTATCAATCATTTGTTGAGCAATATCACAAATAATTGATACTTCATGTATTTTTAGATTGCTTTGAATTTCATTTGGAATTTTTGGAGCTTTTTTTGTAAACAAGCTCTCAGCGTATGCATGGCATAGAGTTCCGAAATGTGAATAGGTAAATTGGTTTTCATTATATAATACTATTATATCATCTAGTTCCTTTATTGCATTTTCACCGTTGTCATAATTATCATTTTTTATATGATCTGGTATATTTGTATGAACAAGATGTGAAGGACTTTTATATGGGCTTTCAATTATAGGTGTATGTATCAGAGTTGCAGTATTATAAATTGGAAGTACTCGTGATTGTACCTCTTTTAGGGATTCTTTTTTTCTCGCGTTATCTAATAATAATAAATCTTCTCGAGTTGTTTTTTCTATCTGTTCAAGTGTAAAAGGAGCGTTGTTTGAATTATATTGAATGATTGTCGGAAGTAAAAAGGCAAAAAGGGTGTCATTTTGAATGCAGTAATCAAATTGTACTTGGCTAGTATTTTTATTCTTTTTTTTATCAGTAACTTTTGTAGTAAAAATTGTATTCAAAATATCAAACAAGGACTTCTCAGTGCTTTTGTTATCATGTATATCGCTGGTATCTTTTCCTAAACTCTTTTGAACCTCACTGGAGATGGAATAAGATCCTATTATATACAGTTCTTTTTCTGCTCGAGTCATGGCTACATATAATAGCCGTCGAAGTTCTGCTTCATTCATTTGTTTTTCATTATTTTTTGATTGTGCAAAAAAATAGTTATTATTACTATCTGGAATTTCACCAGAAAGAGAAAAATTAAAAGATGGGCCACAAATTGTATCAATATAGATTTTTTCTGTGTTTATTTGATTTTTGCCGCTTGAAGAAATGCCAGTAATAAATACAATTGGAAATTCTAAGCCTTTACTTTTATGTATGCTCATCAGTGTAACTGCTCCAGCTCTTTCTAATGGTATATTCATGTTTTCGAGCCGGTCTTCATTTTTTTCTAAATCATATAATGTGTCTACAAAATACGAAAGGTTGTTTCCATCGCTGTCCGTTTTTCTAGCAAAGTCAAAGAGAAAATCATATAGTTCAGAGAATAGTGAAACATCTTTATTCCACATTGTTTCATAACGGTACCCCTCGTTATACCATAAGTCCTTTACAATTTCACAGCAACTTGCAGAATGTGCTTTTTTTCGTAAGTTTTCATATCGATAAAGGGCACCAATAAATTTTTCCTTTGCAGCACCTTCTAAGTTTTGCGCAACTTCATGCGTGAATAGTATATCATTATCTTTCGAAATTTTTGATTGTAAAATGCAATTTAAAGCCTCTTGATGGTTTAATTTAACAAAGGGAGAGCATAAAACGGTTAAAAAAGACAAAGTGTCATTAGGATAAACAATTAATCTCAGCAATGATAAGATATCATTGACAGGCGCATCACCAAAGAAGTTTGCAATATTTTCAGCAATATATGGCACTCCAAGTCTTCTGAGATGTTTTTCGTATAAGTATTGTTTTGAATAAGAGCGAAATAATATGGCAATATCTTGTGGTTTATGACCTTCTTTGCAAAGTGATGCAATTCGCTGTGCAGTATAAATTGCTAAATTTTCGGCTTCTATTAAGGATTCTTCGTCACTTTCGCCATCACCATCATTTTTGTTCTCTTTTGTATTGTTAAGTAAACATATATGTATTCGTTGTGTATCAATGTTTTCAGTGCTTTTTGGCGTATTTGCATATACGCAAGAATATTCAGCTTCAAATAAAGGGAAACTATAGTTTTCCGGCAATTGATACTCTTGTAAAAAAATTGAAGGGGCATTTTCTTTTTTTAAAACAGATAAAGTTTGATCAAAACTTGGTTGTGCTCCTTTGTATTCAAAACCTCCAAAAAGAGAATTAAAACTAGCAATTAGTTGTGGACTAGATCGATAATTAGTACTTAAATTCAATGTTTGCGAAAGGTCGCTTTTAAGTTCTCTAAATACACTTACATCTGCTCCTCTAAACTTATATATAGATTGCTTTTCATCTCCGACAAAAAATAATTTTTCTGGACAAAGCTCGTTTGTAGTTGGTATTGATAAATCATTTCTGTCTATGTTCTCAGCTAATAAATAAAGTAAGTCCTTTTGAATAGCATTATTATCTTGAAACTCATCTATCATAATTGCATTTATTTTTAATTTTTCACTTTTACGAATTTCTGGATTATCTTTAAGTATGGTAAAGGCAAGGGATGAAACATCTAAAAAGGTAAGATTTCCCGACGCTCTTTTCCATTCCGTAAGTTCAGTTTGATAGCTTTGTAAAATAGGTAACAAAGAAAGTGTTTGCGGTAAAAATACTATATAGTTATATATGGAAGCAAGTGTTGAATATGATTCCTTTAATAAATCTATTTCTTCTTTGATTGACTTATGCTCTTTTTTTCCTTTATGTAATTTTGATAAAAAAAAGATAGCATTAAGAAAAGGAATTAATGATTTTTTTATTACGACAATAATTTCTTTTTTTTGTTCTTGCAATGTATCATTCATCCTAATTTGAGTTATATACGCTTGTAATGCACTAGAATCTAAAAAAGTGTCATCAATGATAGTAAATGTTTTTAACAGCTCTGGATTACTTTCTATGAAGATATCTTTTAAGGAAAAGAGTGCCGTTGTTATTTTTGTCCATTCGTGTAAGATTATCTCTATTTGAGTATCAATTTGACCAAAAAAATCTATTTCACATGTAATAGATGAAGTGTACAATATCGGATTTACGAAAAGAGAATGTATCATGTTTTCAAATTTGTCCATTCCTAGAAGCTCTTGTAGGGCTGGTACATTTCTGTATTCTAACATGTATTTTAGTGCAAGTTTTTTGCTATAATCCAATACGCTTTCATTATCAATTGAAAAATCTGGCTTAATTCCATAGAGCCGAGAAGAACCTTTAACAATACTTGAGCAATAGGAATCTAACGTTTGTATGCGTGAAGTATGAAAATTTTCAATTGCGATATTAGCCCTTTTTTTATGTATATCGCTCGAATCAGTAGATGAAGCAATTTCTAAAAGGGTGGTGTAAATTCTTTCATACATTTGGGCTGTAGCTTTTTTTGTAAAGGTTAAGGTAAGAATTGTATCAACATCAAAACCATGTTCTATAATCAAGTGAGCAAATCTATAGGCTAAAACTCGTGTTTTACCAGAGCCAGCTCCTGCCGCAACAACACAGTTTTTCATTTGTATTGCAGCTTTTTGTTGTTCGCTATTAAGACTGCTTCTTATAAGTGGGTGAATATTCAATGTTTTACCCCCGAAATTATATACGTTAGTCTACATATTTTATTAAAATTACATGATAAACATGTTTCAAATGAAACACTTTCTCCGCTAGGGAATTTCCCCCAAAGTTTTTGATTTGTAAATAAACTTAGATTAGTATCTAGTATTGCACTAGTAAACTCAGTTATTGCAGTCTGTGTTGCCTCTAGGGTTGTTTCGAACGTACACCCATATTCATTTTCTCCAATCCTTTGCAATTTATCTTTTTTTATTCTAGGATTTTCCTGTTTACCATCAATTTTTAGTGTTCCAAGCAGTGGCAAAATCTTTTTATGATGTATACTCATAAAAGCACAACCTTGCACTGCTGGTTTTCCATTAAAAACACTCTGTTCGTATAAGTATATATAGAGAGGAAGTTGAAAGTTTTTTAGGTCACGATTATCCTCTTTTATACATTTGTGCCTGGATGGTAGTTTCACCGTCTTAAAGTCTAATATGTATTTACCTTGTTCAATAAATTCATTACCCGGAAAATCGAGAACACAGTCAATTTTCCCTACGATATCATAGTTTTGCATCGAAACGCATACTGTTTTTTCTGTTTCACTAATGAAACTGCCTTGAAACCATAGTGAAAATTCTGTAAAAAAACTAACTAAGTTTTTTATATATATATCTATTTGTGCCTTAAAGACTTCAACAGTTAAGTTACTTAAGCCTCGTATATCACAAGAGTCTGGAAATGAATGTACAACATCTTTTGTAGTAAACTCTATAAACTCATTAATATCTGCAGGGAGCGTGTTATCTTTTTCAATCGATAAGGGACGTTTTTCTTCCTTTAGTTTTAATAGTACTCTTTTAATTACTTCGTGATAAAATGTGCCTATTAATACAGTATCTAATAAGGTGCTTTCACGTGTAAAATCTTTTATATCGAGAACATCTGACAACAACCATTTAATTGGACATTCGTAGAATTTGTTTAGGGCCGTTGCTGATACTTGTAGCCTTTCATTTTTCTTTGCTTTTATTTCTATGATGGTTTTTAAGTTTTGTAAAAACGCTTCGGGATTAGAATCGCTAACTATTTTTTTCCAATTAAAGAAACCTTCATGTTGTAGAGAATGGAGATTTGCTATTTTTGTTGTATTTTCTAAGAATAATTGTTTTTCCTGATAATACGCATCAATCATCTTTGAAGTAGTTGTGTTGTCTTTAGTATTTAATTCAACATTCGTAAATATTTCTTTCGGTATTAAACTATTGTAAGGAATTTCAAAACCAGAAAAACTATTTTGACTATATGAAAAACGAACACTATTTTCGCTGTGTAGCTTATAAAGTTTAATAAATAAAGCTGACGTATTTTCATCTTTTATATTTAGAGCTTTTCTTTTTTCTTCTCTTAAAAATGACAATGTTTGGTTTGTAACTGTTAAAGCATTTTGAGATGCATCTAAAATTATATGTTGCTTATAGGGGGCCGTGGAAGCCAGTTTATATGAAAAAATATTTACACCGTTCTCCTTCGCTTGAACAACATATTCAATTGATTTTAATTGCTCTATAAAAAATGAAAGAGGGTCATTACATGCTGTAATTTTTGGATAGCTATTTTCTAAATCTATAATGTTTGTTAACTCAGAAATAGATCTACTAACAATTCTATTTGTTTCTTCGCTAATTTCTGCTACATTAAAAAAGTCGTCGCGAAATACAAAATAATGCATTTTTAAATAACTAAAATTTGTTGCAGTGGCAATATTAGTTATTGATTTTTTTAGTTTTTTATAAAACTCAAAAGCTCTATGCTCTTTTGGTGCTTTATTAAATGCAAGTTCCCAAACATCTAAGTTATCATATGTGCATAGGCAATTATTATTTACACCAAAATCTATCAATTGCTCTGCTACAATACTATCTTTCCATGGGAATACAGGATTAAGAACGAGGTTTTTCACTGAGTCAAAAGAGAATTTTTCAAAGTAACAGCTTTGAATTAACGAAAATAATCTTCCGCCTGCATACTCTGCTAATTTTTTTCCACTTCGAAAACGGTAGGGAATATTATATAATGAAAACTCTTGCTTTATATATGCTTCAATGTTTTCTAGGTCATTAATGCTTACGGCGATGTCACTCCAGGTTAAAGAATTTTTATTACATAAATCTCGTATAAATAATGCTGCATCTTTTAATTCGCTTCTCGTATTTGTATATTGTAATACCTCAGTTTCTGTATTATTTTCATCGATATGGATTAATTCTATTGAAGTCGCTTGTTCTAGAATAGTTTTATATTCCAAATAATCTTGAAAAATTTCCGGATAGATTACAATATATCTTTTACCATTATCATAAAATGGAGGCTTTTCCCATGCTGGCTCAAATAGTTTATTCTCTTCTAAAAAAGTTTCATATTCATTTTTTAAGATTAATAAATCTTTATCTTCATTATCACACTCATCCGATTTTTTTCTTTTTTCGTACCATGATGCTAATTGTGGTAAAAGTGTAGATATCCAGTCAGAAAAAGAAGAAGATGTTTCTATAAAGTCAGGATTGATAAGTGAATGAAATAGTTTTTTTTCCTTGTTTTTTTGTATAACACTTAGTGCAAAAAACTTTCTAAGCATCGAAGGAATAGAATTCTTTGTTTGATGATTCGACCGAATACACTCCGACTTAAAACTATCCCATGCTATAAAACGTTCAAGTGCAACTGCCTGAGTTATATTTTGATCTAATATATATTCAGACCAAGTAGTTGCAGAGATATTTGTTGGAAACACAAAAATTGTATTTGGATTAGCAATGTTTGTTTTAATGGCGTTTATGACGGCATTCATGTTATTAGTGTAACATAATACAGTTGCTATGTCAAAGAATTTGTTTTGTCTTAAAAAATATAATAATATATTTGTATACATATTTGATTTTGTACACTTGACGTTTATACGGTAACATGCTATTATAAGTAAATGATTTTTCTGATTGTACAGTGTATATAATTATAATTTCTTTATAAAATGCATTGTGTTACTATGAAACATATAAATTACGACGAAGATTATAGGTATCATATGTACGTGTAGCAGCTTTAAAAGGAAAATTTATGGGGAAGAGAGAATTAGTTTTTTGGCGACTAGCAGCAACACTAATTACATTTTTATGGATTATAGTTTTTTTTGCATTTAATCCATATACATCGAAAATTGATTATAATAATGTATTGTTTGATAATAGTATATTTTATATTCTTTCTGCATGCATTTCATTTATACTTATAATTTTTCCAACGAAATTTCTACTATATATTCTTTTGTGCTATTTTTGGGGATTGCTTTGGTTATTTGAAGGTGAATCCCTAAGTGGTTTTTTGATATATGCTTTAGGCTGTGTTTTTTCCCATAAAAAAACTTCACTATTTAATAATAGATTTATTTTAATGCTCGTTTTCATTCTTCCTTTTATTATGCTAAGCTTTCAATATCGAATGGGTATTGAAAGTTTAGTTATATCTATTATCGAGTTTATTTTCTTATTAGTTGGTGGTGTGTTATTCGTTGCATTGAATTATAACGAGAAAATATCTTTTAAGAATAACAAGCTCATTCATATTAACGATATTAAAGTTGATCTGGGATGTTTAACCGAAGAAGAGATACTTTTATTACAAAGTGTATTACAATTTAAAACCTACCAAACAATTGGAAAAGAGTTAAATAAAAGTGAAAGTAGTATTAAGCAAGCAATGGTACATGTATATCAAAAAATTGGTATAACGTGTAAAAAAGATTTGCTTGAATTACAAAAAAACAATTTATTAATATTTCCAATATAAAATAATGATGGTTATAACTGGTTATTTTTAGTTATTTATGGTTATAATTCGTTGACAAATAGAAAAAGCACATATAGAATTTATTATCTTCATAATTTTTTTTATATGCATGAGGGTTTTAATTAAAAAAGTTCTGTCCAAAATAATTTTACTTTGCTAATATTTGTTTTATTGAGGAGAGAAAATGAAAATGAATGAAACCTACAGATTAACTACAGACGTAAATTTTAATGGGTATGAACAACACTCAGGTGATTCAATACTAGCTCTGCCTACTGTAGAAGGTTTAAAATCTAAAATCTATGCAGATGAGTTTTTAATGATACTTAAATCACTTGATGCATATAGAAATTCAAATCAAGATAATAATGAAATTTTTTCGCTCCTTGATGTTATTGAAGATGAGCATATAGTAATTGGGCATATGTCAAAAATTTGTATGGCTTCTAAGGTGTCAAAAAAAAATACGTGTACACTTTCAAATACATTTATCAAAAAAAATGCTGCATTATCAGACAAATGTAAGTATAAATTGCAATTTGCTATATGCTTAAATGGGTATTGGGGACTGTTTTCTCCAGAGTTTTTAGAAGCAAAAAACGGCACGCTACGTATTTCAGATTTTTTAGGGGAGCTTTCTAACTCAAATTTTGACAAAGAACTATCAACATGTTCATATATGTTTGAAGGAGAAATTAAAATTAAGAGATTTTACTCAGCCAAGAAATCTAATGGATTATCGATACATCATAACTATTTCGGAGAATTATTAGGTTATGAGTTTTATTATGAAAATGAACTCATTTTTAAAGTTGAGACAATTGATAATCTCTATTATCCTTTTTTATTTGTTTTGCAATCACTTCAAGAAGCAGCGGGGATAGTATCTCAAACAATTGAGCAGGTAAGTGAGAGTACTATTGTTACCGACTGTTCTAAGGGACTTGAATACTTACTTATCCCTGAATATAAGTTTATTTTACCAACTAAAAACAAAGTGTACTTTCCTGTAAACATTGTCCGTGATGTATTGTCTCAATTAGTACTGCTTGGGGTCGAAATTATTGTATTTAGAGACGAGCATGGATACACTTTTAATAATTTTAGTTCATTGTTTTGGAAATAAGTATGAAACGCTTATACAATACTAAGTATTAAAAGTGTATAACTAATTATCAAAGGAATTACGCAAATAAAATAGGTAACAAATGAAAAGGAGCTAGTACTTTTTTTTGTTTTTTCAACTATATTATCTTCACTTTTATATACTTCTAAAAGAATATCATCGATTGATATAAAAGGCTTTTTAACATTAAATTTTGCTTTGTGATCAGTTAGTCGTTCAAAAAAATAAAACATTGAATTTAGAAAAAACCCAATTTTTCCTGGTAATGATAAATCTTTTGTGATAGCGTATTGTGAGATGAAAACCATCGAAAGTAAAATACCGGCCTTTTGTAGCCCGAAGAAAAGGGCACCTTCGGTAATAGCAAAATCACCTATATAAATATATACTTTTCCAGTTGGTGTAAGTAAGTTAAAAAAAATAATTGACAATAAAATAAAAAGAGAAGGTAGTATTTTTACTCGTCCATTTTTACAAAATAAAAGTAAAAGAAATAGTAAAACATTAATCCATAAATAAAAAGTTACAGCTTGGAATAATACTGCAGGAAAGCACAAAATTGTGGTTATAAAAAGAATGTTAGAAGGAATCTTCTCATATAATTTTGTCATCTTATATCTCCCCACCGTTTTTCTCTAATACAATATGCTCGTACCATTTTGAGGTATTTAAAAATCGCAATGTTATTAGACCTAAAGCAAAACCTGTAATAACAGCATTTATTGAAAGTATTGGGGCTATATATATGGCAGCCTCTCCAAATAATATCCAGTCTGACATTATGATTTGTGCTCCAGCGTTAGTAAGAGCTCCTAAAATACTAATTCCAAGTGGGCTAACTATGTTTTTAAAAAGGACAAATACTATTAACATAATAAGTGCAGAAGAAAAAGAGCCCACTAGTGAAAATGCGAATATATATGAAAAAAACGTACCTGTAATAAATGCTTGTCCTACAACTTTTAACAATACTAAAAATAGTACTTGTTTTGGTCGTAAAATATAGAGAGAAATAATTATAGGCATGTTTGCTAAACCTAAACGCATAAAGGGCAGGGGTTTAGGAATAACATACTCAATTGCTGACAAAAATAAACACAAGGATGCAATAAAGGCAATTAGTCGCTCTGTATCATTAAATTGATTTTTTTTCACAAGTATATTAAACTTTATTAGCTATAATTTGTCAAGCACTTTCAAGTGCACGGTATGATTCCTTTTTCTGATAATACATAATCCATTTTTATATCATATGTATCAGTTGGGATGTCATCAATAATTTGAAATGAAAAGCAATATCCTACAAAGATAAGATCTGACATTGTTTTATTATCTTTTTTTACATTTAAAAGAGATAATAAAAAGCGGTCATAATAGCCTTTTCCTCGCCCAAGCCTTTTTCCTGTTTTTGAAAAAGCTAAGCCAGGAACTAATACTATAATCAATGTATTGGCTCTTTCTAAGATAGTTTCAAAATTGATACCGTTGCTACCAATTGGCTCATAAATACCGTAGGAGTTTTTAGTAAATGATTTTGTGTCTTTTACATTTGCACAGTTAAAAAATAAAATACTGTCATCAATTATTTTAGGAAGTGAGGTACTTATATTTTGATTTTGTGCATTTACAATAATGTCGATGCATGGAGCTTCATATCTCATGGGATAATATGCGAGTAGGTTAGTACACCTATCTAATAACGTAAAACTAAATAAATGTTTTTTAGTTTGTGATTCAAAAGTCTGTATTAGGTGCTCGTTACTTTTTGATTCTAGTGTTTTTTTAATGAGGTTTTTCATGTGTTCTCTAAGTTCAGTTTTTTTATTATTACTTTTCATAGAAAACATTCATTATAAGAGTTGTGCCTTTTCCGGGATTTGAATTAATAATTAATTTATCAGTATTTCTTTGTATATTAGATAAGCCCATTCCAGCTCCATAACCTAATTCAACGTATACATTATTTGCGGTAGAATACCCTTCTACCATTGCCTTATCAATATCAGGAATTCCTGGACCATTATCTTCTACCGTGATGATAATACAGTTGTCGGTAAGTTCAAAGTCAATTGTCCCTCCATCGGCATGTACTATCATATTTGTTTCAGCTTCGAATAATGCAATAACAACACGTTTTATTATGTCAGCTGGAATTTGTAGTGATTTTAAAGTTTTTTTAATTTCTGAAGAAGCATTTCCTGCAAAGGAAAAATCATCTCCAGGAATATCAAAATGGTACTTCATCCTGATTTTTTAAATATCCCGTACTCCACCGGTTGTGATGCCTGCTTGATAAAGCTTACCACAAGCAATGTACATTGGATCTTTCGTTGACATCAATACAATGTCTTGATCTTTAGCCATTTCAATCATTTCATCTGAAGGTTTTTTTCCTCTCACAAAGCAAATAGCCCCAATATCCATTAGACTTGCTGTTCTAATAACTTGTACATTGATTAGTCCTGTAAAGAGTAATACTTGTTCTTTAACAAACGCCATAACATCGCTCATAAGATCAGATCCACAAGCTGAAAATATTTCACTGTCTTTGTTTTCTTCTCCGCAGAGAATTGTCGCATCTACGACCTTTGCCGCTTCATTAATTGTCATACGTAATTGTATCACAGTAAAAACATATTTTCAAGTGTCTAAACAACCAGCTCAGGTACTTCTCCTGTGTTACCTTTTTCAAAGTATCTTTGTAAATCGAATGATGAATATATTCCATCATCAGTGACGACGCCTGAAACAAGATGGGGTGGTGTGATATCAAATGATGGATAATAACCTTTTACTCCCTTTTTTGCAGTGCGTACACCCATTGCTTGAAGTACAAAGTCAGGGTCTCTCATTTCAATCGTTACACTATGTACACTTGGATGACCAATGTCTGGTGCACCTGTTACAAAATAAGGAATAGAATGCTCTTTTGCAATGAGCGCAATTTGATATGTTCCAATTTTATTTACCACATGTCCGTCTAAGCAAATAGCATCTGCAGCTGAGGTAAAAATATCAATTTTTTCTTTTTGCATAACAAACGCGACCATGTTGTCAGTAATTACCGTTACATCAAATCCTTGGTCATATGCAACACTTGCTGTAAGTCTTGCACCCTGAAGATAGGGGCGTGTTTCAGGACAAAAGATCTGTAAGCTATGGCCTCTTTTCTTAGCAATTTTTAACATTTGTCCTACGATAGTTTCTCCAAAACATTGAGTCATTATCTTGCCTTGTTGTGGAAACATATCAACAAGATATTCTGCAATAGTTTCAATTTTGGAATATCGAGTATTATTCATTTGAACAGTTGCATTGACAATCGCTTCACTAACATTAAAACCGTTTTCAATTGCATTTTTTCCAACGATTAGGCAATTTTCTGTAATAATTTTCATCCTGGAAACTGTAGTGGGGCGAGCATTGCTTATTGTATTTGATGCTTTGGTTAAAAAAGCAATTTGATTTTCCTTTGACATTTCTTTACATTCAAAAGCAGCTAATGCCATTCCCATTGCAGCAGCTGTAAATGGTCCTGCGCTTTGGGTTACCATATCACTTATTGCTTTTGTAACTTCAATATGTGTGTTGCAAATAACAAAATGTATCTTTGTAGGGTATATTCTTCTATCTAGAATTGTAACCTTTCCATCTTCAAACCACGCAATGTTTTCATACTGAAGCATAAAAGCTAAATCTTTGTCTGCTCTTTCCATAGTTATATGTCCTTAGGTTTCTTTTTGTTATATAGTATTTAGTAAGCGTTTACACGATTGTCTAAAATCATAAAGTGTTTTTTCTTGATCGATTGTAAAAAACTCGCCATTTTCATATAAGACTTTTCCGTCGACCATTGTCATGCATACATCACTTGCCTGGGCCGAGTATACAAGTGTTGAAAGTACGTCAGCATGAGGAATTAAGTGGCCTTGATCCATATTTAGAGCCGCTATGTCCGCTTTTCTTCCTATTTCTATAGTGCCTGTATCCTCTCTTCCCTGCATAGATGCTCCATTAATCGTAGCCATGGTAAGTACTTGAGATGGAGACACTATGGTTGGTTCTTGGTTAAAACCCTTATGTACTATTGATGTTATATGCATTTCCTCAAACATATTTAAGTTGTTATTACTTCCAGCACCGTCAGTCCCAAGACTTACATTAATACCCATGTCAAGATATTTGGCTATAGGAGCAATTCCACTTGCAAGTTTTAAATTACTAGTTGGATTGTGAACAACTGTTGCCCCACATTTCTTAAAAACTTCCATGTCTTCAGGTGTTAGGTGTACACAATGTGCTGCAAATACGGGATTTTCAAAAACTCCTAAATCAAAAAACCATTGAGTAGGTGTTTTTCCATATCTTTTAATACAATCGGCATGTTCTTTTGCTGATTCAGATATATGTAAGTGCATTCTTGTTCCATATTCTTTACAAATTTCTGAAAACTCGCGTACTACCTTTTCTTTGTTGGTATACTCCGCATGTATTGAAAAATCTACTTTAATTCTTCCATGAGCACTATTATCATATTTGTTAAATAATTCTATGGCTTGTTGTACCCTTTGATTGTCTAGAGCAGATTCTTGATCATCAAAAGAAAGCACTCCACGACCAAGATTCATTTTTACACCTATTTTTTCTATATCTTGGATAGTAATATCAGGATATTCATACATATCTGAACATGATGTAACCCCACTGCGTAGCATTTCGATCCAAGCTAAACGAGAGGCAATCATATTATCATTTTCTGTAAAATTCTCTTCAATCGGCCTAACTATATCTAGCCAATCTAAAAGGGGTAGGTCGCTTCCTATTCCTCGTACTAGTGTCATAGGGTTATGAGTATGTGCATTTACAAGTCCAGGAAAAAGAAGCTTTCCTGACATATCTTTTTCTGTATCATATATATCAATTGGTTTTTTGCAATCAACGTATATTATTGTGTCATCCTGAATCCCAATATAAGCATTAGTAAGTACTTCTTTAGTTTTTGTGTTACAAATCACATGTGCATTTTTAAGTAATAATTTCATACTGATTCCTTTGTTTTTTTACGTTATATAGTTTGAATAATAGTTGAAATAAATTGTCTAAAATTATTCGAAGTTTTTGAGGCTGTTTCATCTACTTCATCGGTTGTGATTGCTTGATGTAACATACCTGCAGCCATATTTGTAATTAGAGAAATTGCTAATATAGGCATCTTACAATGACAGGCTGTTAAGGCTTCTGTGACTGTAGACATGCCAACTGCATCAGCTCCTAATATCCTCATTGCATTAATTTCCGCTGGTGTTTCAAATTGAGGGCCCGTAGCATAGTAATAGACACCTTCATGTACTGTAATTGTCGATTTTTTTGCACATCTTAAGGCTATTTCTCGGAGACTTTTCGTATACATATCACAAACGTCAAAAAAACGCTCTCCAAACTCTGGTATATTTATACCACGTAAAGGGCTTGCTCCCATTAATTTGATATGGTCTTTAATAAGCATTACATCGCCTGGTTTGTAGTTAGCATTAATTGCACCTGCTGCGTTTGTTAAAATTGTTGCTCGTACACCGAGTAATTTAAAAAGGCGAATAGGGGCTGTAAGTTGCTCAAAGTCATATCCTTCATAATAGTGAAATCTTCCCGACATACACACGACTTTTACTCCTGCAAAAGTTCCGAGTATCAGCTTTCCAGCATGAGAGTCTACTGTAGAAACTAAAAAATTGGGTATATCTTTGTAGTCAATACTTATTGGATTTTCTATTTCTTTTGCAAAGTCTCCAAGACAAGAGCCTAGAATAATTGCAATTTCTGGTTTAAAATTAATTTTAGCACGTATATATTCAGCACTTTTATTAAAATAATCGTAGTTATATTTCAATACACACCTCAATCTTATTATACACAACTTTATGTAAATGTGGTAGTGTTTATATTGAATAATTCGCGTCTTTTTTGTATACTCTTTTTTATAAAAGAAGGCTGTATGAAAAAAGAAATAAACTATGCAAAATCATTTAAAGAACAATTAACAGGACGGTCAATTGTCATTGGCGTATTGGGTTCAGTTATTGTTACGTGTGCTTCTCTATTTGTTGCACTTAAAGCATCATCATTACCTTTCCCTATTATGTTTGTTGCACTTTTGTCTATGTTTGTTTTAAAAGTCCTTGGTAAAACTAACATTAATGAAATCAATGTTACGCATACTGCTATGTCTGCAGGTTCTATGGTTGCAGGCGGGGTTGCTTTCACTATTCCAGCTATTTATATGCTTTTTCCAAATGTAGAAATTAGTTTAGTAAGACTCTTAGTAATAATTATAAGTGGCACCCTGTTAGGTTTAATCTTTACCTCTTTAATGCGAAAGCAATTTATTGAACACTCAAACTTACCTTATGCTATGGGGCAAGCAGCTGCAGAAACTCTTATAGCAGGGGATGAAGGCGGAAAGAAAGCAAGTATACTATTTGTTTCTTTTGGTGTTGCAAGTATTTTTACTTTTCTTCGAGATTGGTTTTTAAAAATACCATCACTTATCTGGTTTAAAAATATGATGAATTTTGGGTCTCTTGGCGGTTTATGGTTATCTCCAATGTTAATCTCCGTTGGATATTTAGTAGGTCCAGTTTTTATAGGTATGTGGTTTTTGGGAGCTTTAATTGGAGATGTTGGTATAATAATTTTAGGTCAAAAATTGTCTTTTTTTGACTCTTCTATGGCCGCTGATATAAAAAGTTCCCTTGGCTTAGGCCTTATGGTAGGAACTGGAGCTGGCATTTTTATTAAAAATATATTTCCAAATACAAAAGAAATGTTTAAGTCAATGAAAATAACTAAGCAATCCGAATCGTCAAAGAAAACAATTAACTTACTCAGATTCCTACCACTGTGTTTATCTTTACTTGTTGTTTTATTTGTTAGTGTACTAGATATTCCTCTTTTTGCATCAATAATTACAATTTTTGGAGTATGGCTTGTAACTGCTATGTCATGCCAAACTGTTGGAATGTCGGCCATAAATCCCATGGAAGTATTTGGAATACTAGTATTACTTATAGCCAGACTTGTATCACCTTCTACAACTGAGGTTGCAGGTATTTTTATAGCTGCTATCGTTGCGACTGCATGTGGATTAGTGGGTGATGTTATGAATGATTTTAAAGCTGGACATATATTAAAAACGAATCCAAAAGCTCAGTGGAGTGCAGAGTTAATTGGAGGTTTAGTAGGAGCCATTGTCTCATCATTTGTTATACTTGCAATTGTAACCGCGTATGGATCTTCAGCTTTCGGAAATCCAGAGCTATTTCCTGCAGCTCAAGCATCAGCAGTAGCCGCAATGGCTGGCGGAATACAATATATTGGAGTCTTTTTATCAGGTGTAGGTATTGCTGCTATATTGTATATACTTGGATGTTATCCTGTTATGACACTTGGACTTGGGGTATATTTGCCGTTTTATTTATCCTTTACAGCATGTATAGGTGCTGTAATTCGTCTGTTGATTGATACGTTGTATCCGACATTTGAAAAAAAGGGTACAGGGACTATTATAGCTGCAGGACTATTAGGTGGTGAGGCTGTAATTGGGGTAGTTATTGCAATTATTCTTGCAGTTCAGTTTATAGTATAAGCATTATAATTTTACCTATTAGTATCTGCTGAAAAAACCCAATAGAACTCACCTGTTTTAATAAAGCTATTAAAAACATCATAAAAATCTTGTGAAGTACTTTTTTCAACAATTTCAAATCTTTCAAGGTATAAACTTGGATTTTTTGTTGCATTAATTCCTTGTTGTATCAAATGCGATCGATCATTTATTCTTATCATTTCACGTGACAATATTCGAGTATAGCGACTTTTTATAGTTGTAAGGACTTCATTATCTTCATTACTATTCTGTAATTCTTTATCTAAATCATTTAAGACTTCATCAAAGGTATCATTAACTAATTTTTCAAGTGCAGTACGTGACTTAACTTTTGCAAAACGCAAGCTAGACACGGGATATTTTCCAGTACCTGGTACGAGACTAACCGATTGTGCAGGTGGACTTCGCGTGTTTTCAAAACTATGTGATATTCGAGAAGCAACTTCATATAAAAGAGCTATAAAAATAGATTGATTTTCTTCTTCGTAAACGGGGAATTTGAAATATAACTGTGCCGGATCAGAAAAGTCAGTAGTTGGAATAAGTTTTGTAGGTCTTTCACCCGCTAACTCTGAGGGTATATCAGTTAAGAAGGTATGGCGTAGGCGTACAGTTTGTTCTAAAGGAGAAAAAATAGGTTCTTGTTCTTCAATTAGGGTAGCTCTTTGTCCTAAAACCTGAGGATAAAAATTTGTAGTACCAAAATTATGTTCAAATATATTTTCGATGTCGTTGGGAATTTCTCCTGAAACTACAAATGAAAAACGAGCAGGATCATATAGCTGTTGTGTTGCTAGTCGTATGCTATTATAATTAGTTTCTCTGAAATATTCAGTATTAGCATTGTATAGACCGTCTGTTTCACTGCCTGCAAATAATGTCTCCATTGCAGCAGCATACAATTGATACTCAAGAGATCCGCTTTGTATTCGCCAGTTATAAGAAGTTGACAAAAATAATTCATCTGCAGAAGCAACAGGAATTTCAATGTTCTTTATGTTATAACTCATTGCTTCAATAATGAAATGTAAATCTTCACTTAAACAAACAATTCCAATATGAGAACTATACATTCCAATCGTGCTTTCAATTTCTGGAAGAGCTTTAATTTTACCACTGGTATAAAGATCTATAAAAGTACTTTCAAATTCCTTTTTAAGATAGTTTATTGACACATCTTCCATACCTCTTTGGCTTTCGCCATGTAGGACATGACCACCGTCTATATTCACTAAAACTGACACCCATGGTGTTAGCGGAATTTCTTGTGTAGTAATTGGAATATTACTTGATATGGTAAAGTTCTTAATTAAAGATTTTGTATACTGAGCATATCGGTCAATTGACTGACTAGGCAGAATGGTGGGGGTATTTTCTTGAGAAACAAATTGTTGTTCATATTCGTTGTACCACATGCCTGTGTCACGTGTAATTTCAATATAGTTTAGATTAGTAAAACTTTCTTTATTTTTAGCATATAAGTCGCTATGTAAAAGTACAAAAATCCAAGGTTCGTTAAAAGATTGTTTTGTGTTTTCTAATTGAACATCTTGAACAGCTTGCGTCCATTGAAAAAAATACTCAACACCTCCATATGCCCAATTTACAGCAATTGCATCCATAAATGATTCAGAGCCAGTGACTGCATTGTTTTGAAGTAAGATAGCCCTGTTTTTTGCTGTTTGTAAATCTTGCTGTGTAAAAGTAGAAGCAGTGCTTTTTACGATATTTACAAAACTAGGAACCATAACTGCTAAATCACTATTTTCACTTAAACTTTGTGTGTCGAATAAGGTTTGTATAATAATTCGTGAGTCACCAGCATCTGCAACAAAAGCAGTGTTTGTATTAGTCATACCTGCATTTTGTAACTTTGTTTCCATCATTTGAGCCGATGCCCAAGAATTAGCAGAAAACTCATTGCTTGCACCAAGTCCCGGTGATGTATATTGGATAACTGCTTGAATATAATCTTTTGAAAAGTCATTAGAAACAAGTACAAAGATATTGCTCTCATCGTTTTGAGAACTCACTGAAGGTGTCGTTCTTCTTGAATCGCTTGCAGAGCCAACAATATAAGAACTTTCCCATGAAGAAAATTCTTGTTTTACTAGTTCTAACACAGTTTGTGCGTTTAGTGGTCCATTAATAAATAACGCACTTTGATCTGGTACATACCATGTATTTGAAATTCTCGATAGTTCATATCGTACTTCTTCTATAGTATTTTTTGAAAACAACGCGGGGTAAATACCAGAATCCTTTGTCCAAGGTTTTTGAGAAAATAACTTAGCGTCCACACTTGCATTTATAAAACCTGGTATACTCGCTGACCACGCACTTACTTCTTGTTTTAGTTGAGAAAATTCTCTTTCAATGTCCTTGTCTAAAAAACGTGAGTTCTTTAAATCATTAGAAAAAAGAGTTAAGCCTTGCGAAAATTGAGTTGCAGGGACTATAAAGCTATATCTCGATTGAGAATAACCACTTTGTGCATTAAACTCTCCGGCACCAATTTTTTCGTAGCTTTCAGTTCCTGAAAAACTATTTTTCCAAAATAGTCTGGAGTATAGTTGGTAAAATCCTGTTGTTTCTTTTGTTTGTCTTCCAGTTCCAGCTTTTGAAATATATTCTATTCTCATTGTTGGAATTGTATAGTCTTCTTGTACATAAACTTCTAAACCATTTTCTAGCTTAAAAGTATAAAACCCATTAGGTATTGTAGTGTTTGGAATTAGCGCTTCCATTTCATTTATTTGTGGCTGTTCTTGAATGAGAACTTCTTGGTCTCCTTGTGAGTATACTGTAATAGTATATAACACAAGTAGAGTTGTTAATAAAATGTTCTTTTTAAAATTCATACAATATAATTATACATAAGTTTTTAGAATTTTACAATGAGGTATTGACAATTCTTTTTTGATTTGCTATAGTATCTAAACACTAGCGGATGTCATATAACGGCTATTATCTCAGCCTTCCAAGCTGATGACGTGGGTTCGACTCCCATCATCCGCTCTTTTTTTAAGCGAGAACTCTTAGTTCTCGCTTTTTATTTGGGTAGCATTTTATTACTTAAAAGCGATTACAATGTGTAATATTCTTATGTTTTGTCTTGACAAAAATCGTAGAAATGTTATAATGTATTGACACTTTGAAGTGGAATATGCTATACTTACGATCATTAGTATTGTATAAGAGAGGTTATAAATATGGCTGTACCAAGAGCTAAAACGTCCAAAGCTCGAACAAGAAGACGTCAAGCAATTAATATGCGTTTGACTGCTCCAAATTTAGTAGAGTGTGGGAATTGCGGTAACTTAGTTGTAACACATCGAGTATGTTCAAAGTGTGGGTTTTATCGCGGAAAACAAGTGATATCACCTGAAAGCAAAAGTTAAGTAAGGAGTAAACTAATGGATGAACTATTTGTTAAAATGCAAAAATTAATTGCTGACAAATTGGAAATTGACGAATCAAAAATTGAATTAGATTCATCATTCCGACAAGATTTAGGTGCTGATAGCTTAGATACCTATGAGTTGGTTTATGCGATTGAAGAAGAGTTAGGCGTAAGTGTACCAGATGAAAAAGCAAATGAATTTGAAACAGTTCGTGATGCATACGATTTCATCAAATCACAACAAGCATAATTTTATTAAATAAACACAAGTGTTTTACTCAGTAAATCATTTGTGTTTTTTTTTATCTCATTATATAATACACTTTTAATGAAACATTTTTTTGCTCACAAAAAAAAATTATCACAAAAAAGAAATCAATTATTAGTTGACTTCCAAAAAAGGTTACAAATCCGTTTTAAAAATATTGATTTACTCGACACCGCCTTTCATCATAGATCGTTTTCAAATGAAATTGCCAATAGTACTGGAAATAACGAACGTTTAGAGTTCTTAGGAGATGCTGTTTTAGGTCTTCTTGTTGCTAATTACTTGTATGAAATATACACAGAAGAGGCAGAAGGAAGTTTAGCTAAGATTAAGTCAGTAGTGGTTTCCGAGGCAACGTTGTCTATGATTGCTCAAAAAATAGGTATAGATGAATGTCTCTCTCTTGGTAAGGGAGAAGAAAGGTCTGGGGGAAGACAAAAAAAAGCCATTTTAGCCGATGCATTCGAAGCAGTGCTAGGTGCTTTTTATATTGATTCAGGGTTAAAGGAAGTTGAACGTTTAGTTATTTCATTATTAAAAGATGAAATTGAAAATGTCTATTTGAATAAACATGCTAAAGATTATAAATCCTTGCTACAAGAGTATTATCAAAAAAAGAGTAAAAGTGTTCCTGTCTATTCTATGGTAAAAAAAGATGGGCCAGACCACAATCAAACATTTTGGGTATCTGTAAGTCTAGGTGCAACAACATACGGTCCCACACACGGCAAAACAAAAAAAGATGCAGAACAGGCAGCAGCTAAGTTTGCATGGAATGCAATCGAAAACAGCTAACAAATGATGTCTAAAATTCAACAAATGTGTATTAATTTTTCTTGACGGATTAGATATTTCGCAGTAGAATGTTAGTAGAGGACTCTCCATTGAAAAAGTTGTTGTATGTTTTTGCTTCACTAATAATTCTACTTTTTTCTTGTAATTTAGGTTTTACATCTAAAGCGTATTATTATATTCAACAGTCCAACCCAAACGAGATAGAAGATACAAAGCCAACAGAAGATATTTCGCTTAGCTTTCCAGTAATGTTCGATATATTAGAGCCATTTGGCAATATAAATCAAGATAAGCTTGAATCATATTTACTTGCAAATAAAGATGTAATTAGTTCAAATCCTGACGTACAAGCATTATTTTTTGAACAGTTAAAAAGTATTCCAGTCGTACAGCATGAAATCGATACAACGTTTGCGTTAGTAGACTTTAACTCATTTGATTTTAAGAATAAAATTATACGCTCTGAGTTTTCATCGAATAATGTGCCGAAAATATGGTATGAAGATCCGGTTGAAAATACTGATTCATGGCAGCTTTCTGATGACAGTAAATATTTAAGCCCTTTAGATGGGGACACTAATAGCTCAGTATTTGAATCTATAGGACCAAATACATCTGCAGGTGTAAACCCAATAACTTCTGTTGAGTATTTTAAATATGAAGGAAAAAATCCATTTTTTTCTATCGATAGCTCATACAATACAAATACATTTATAAATACAGAGTTTAATACATCAGAAGAAGGAATGAAACGTTTTATCTTTTACCGATTTAAAGGTAAAGGTGGGGGGATTGTTAACCTTGATAATATGTTGGTAGCTGTCGACACCTATACATCATTAATATTTAGCTTTGCAGTACCAACTGAATTTGAAACCTTATTAGGTGAAGATAATCCTTTAAAGTGGGAAGCTGTAGAAGTTGCAGCTACTGCACCAGATGGACAAAGCTATAAGTTTTATGAATATGATCCAGCAGGATATGTAGATTCAGAAGGAAACTTTGTTATGTCAGATTGGTACTTAGATAATCTTTCTGTAGCAAACGCTGCAAATAAGACAAAGTTTTTCCCTCAGTTTACAGGCATATCTCCTTATCTAATAAATTTAGAGATTAAAAGGCCCACTTTTGAAGTCACGAGTAATCTAAGCGACTCAGAAGGATATTATACCAAAATTCATGGTTTTGATTTTGTTGACCCTCCAAAAGAAGTTGCAAGTTACGATATATACAGAATTGATGACTCATCAACTAATAGAATATTAATAGAAGAGGATGTACTACCATCATCTAGTTTTAACGATTATAATGCGCTACTGTTAACAGGAAGTGCTAAATATATTGTAGAAGCAAAGGATGCGGACGGAAAGTTAGTAGGGAACTCTAGTAATATTATTGAAGGTGCACGTGAACTTACAAATAAAGAAACCTTATTACGTATTATTGAAAGTATTAGATATGCCTTGGTTGATGAGGGTGCCTATGGATCTTCGAGTACCGTTACTATTACGAGTGAAAATGGTGGAACATTTGAGTATTCTAAGTCCGGTTTTTATACAGTAACATACACCTATGATATACATGATTTTTCACCATATGGGATTTCACTAACAACAGCAAGCCCTATACGCTATGTTTCGAAGAACATTTTTGCGAGCATAAAAACTTCAACTCCGTTTACAGGGACTGTTTCTTTTGGGTCTAATAGTCTTATTTTTAATAATATTACTATTGCAAACAATGATACCGAAAATCCAGATTGGCAAAGTGGAACACTTGATTTTAATTTAAATGGTGAAATGGTTTCTTATTCTTCCACTGATGAAGAAACAATTCCATTTGCTTTTTATATGACTAAAGATTCTTTTGTAAAAGCAATACTAGGCGATTCTCTTGTTTACGTTCAAAAGTAGTCAAACTATTCATTTATATTCTATTTTATTGACAATTTGCTAAAAATAATATAGAATACTTTACATGAAGACAAAAAAAATAAAAAAAGTGATTGCACTTGTTATTCTTATGAATATTGTCACTGCAGCTTACTCATTTGAAGAAGGTTGGGTGTTTGGTTTGCGAGCTGATTTTGGTGGAAGTGTAACACTTCCTAGTATTTCAGAAAGCACATTAAAATACATGAACCCGCTTGCAGTTGGAATGTCTGGCTTTTTAAGTGGGTTGCTCATTGGTGGAGAAACTTCAGTAGGGTATATATTTGATTCTGCTGATTTATTTGGTCTGCCAGAAAATCACGTATTGAGTGGAATACAAACTTCTGCCTACATTGGCGTTGGGATGGGGAATGTTTCACAAAAAATTGCTGCCGAAAGTGGCGGAGAGCCTCTAGATATTTTTATTGTCGTTGATTATACACCTACTGTAAACTTTGGTATAAAAGGGCATGCCCTTTTCTTTGATAATAGAATGTCGGTTGGATTGGGTCTAGGTGGAAAAGCAATACTCGATTATACACCGCAATATTTAGTTTATTCTACAGTCCCTGGTCTAATTCCTACAGAAATAGGTACGGTAATTGTACCAGATGATTTATTAACAAAAATGAATCCTTTATCTTTTTCAGGACGATTTGAACTTAACTATGCCATACCAATTTTACCAACAACAGAATTTATGATTGGTTTTTACTCACAGTTTAACCTTTTTAGACCTGGTTATTTAACAGTACCGCCTTCACTTGAAGAAATTGCACAAACAAACCGACCAGGGGCAAATGATGTACCTGCATCAGATTTACTTGATTTCAAGCAACCCTTTGATGACTATTGGATTAATTCACTTGATTTTGGTGTAAATATAGGTATAGCATTAAAGCTATAGGTGTAAAATGAAAAAAATATTTTTTATCCTTGTCTCAATAATAACTTTTATATTAGTATCTTGCTCTCAACTTGCTGGAGGCGCTAGTAGTTATTACTACGTACAACAATCATCTCAAAATAACAAAGATGATTCTGTAACTGGTCCTACTACAGAGTGGGGTGATGAAGATGATGAAGAAGAAGGTGAAACCGAACTTCCACCACCGCCACCAGTTATAGAAGGGGAAGATCAAGTTATTAGCATGTTTTCTGTTTTACAAAGAGATGGGAAAATGCATTCTGCAGCAACAGAATTACTCGCTGGAAAGCTCGGTGGTAGTGATGCTTCATATACAGGCTATACATATAACACAGATACGTATGAAGACTGGAAACTTCTTGCTAAATTTTCAGGAGCTAATGTACCAGAAATGTGGTATTCAGGAACTCAATTTTGGACACCTGCGGCAAGTGGATGGGAAAACTATGCGGGAGCTAATTCATCAGCTGGTTCAAATAGCATTACAAATATGAATTATATGAGAACCGTTGGATTTAATCCTTTTTATTCACCAACTGGATCCTATAACCAATCAAAATACTATGTGTATGATGGAGATAATCTTCAGGGAAGTACAGAAAATATAATGGAACGTTTTCACTTTTACCGTTTTACTGGTAAGGGTGGTGGTGTTGCAGCCCTTGATAACTATCTTGTTGCCGTTGATACCTATACAAAACTTGTTTTTTCTTTTGCAAAGCCAACTAAATGGGGTAGTCTATTAGGAAATGCAGTTCCTTTAGACTGGGGCCCAGTTGATGAAGTTTCTACTGGTCCTGGTGGTAAAAAGTACAAGTTTT
>CAYJIS010000026.1:0-25194 GCA_964370315.1 uncultured Treponemataceae bacterium | reverse complement strand
CTTTAAAGCGCGGATTTCTTTTTGTAGCCATAGTTTATTCTCTTTATAAAAGTAATTTTTAACTGTTCAAAATACTAAACAGTTTTAACAGCAGTAACATCAAAGCCTTTGCTTGATACAGCCTCTTTTAAATCGGCCTCGGGCACATCTTTGGAAAGTTCTACGTTTGCACAGTTGTTTTTTAAATCAACTGTGGCAGAAACCCCATCGAGGGAATTAAGTGCCTCTGATACGCTTTTTTGGCAATGTTCGCAATGCATTCCTTCTACACTTAGTACAAGTTTTTTTACATTACCAGAAAAAGATTCTTTAGAAGCACCCTGTGAAGAGCAACATCCATTTTCGCAACCGCACGAAGAACCTTTTTTTGCCTTACGTATCTGTATATACACTGCTAGACCAACTAACAGTACTACTGCAATAACAATAATTGTGTTCGTAATCATATCATAAACTCCAAATGAATTCAAGAGAATTCACTATATCATATAGTGTTTTTTTTATCAAGTAGTTTAAAAATCTTTTATCCGCATAAGACTGAGATACAAAAAATTAACCCAAATCAGAAAAATGCAGCTATTTTAGTTTTATCTAAAAAACATAAACCCAATAATAGCTAATGGAATTAAATAATATGCAAAGAACTCAAGTTTTCCCTTTCTAATGAGCTTCATTAATACGCTTAATGCAAAAAAACCTGAAATAAAAGCTGTAATACATCCTGCAATTATTGGTACAAACCCTATACCAGAGGCAACCCCTTCAAGGTCTTTAACTTCAAGTAAAAAGGCCCCTAAGATTGCTGGAATTGATAGCAAAAAAGAAAACTCTCCAGCAATATTCCTATTTAGGCCGCAAATAATTCCACCTGAAATTGTAATGCCTGAGCGAGAAATGCCAGGAAATACACCTATCCCTTGCACTAATCCTATTACAAAACCCTGTGTTGGTTTTACATATGACAATTGCTTATCATCTTTATTAATCTTTGGCGCAACCCTACCTGATAAAATCAATATAATACCTGTAACAATAAACCCAGCATAAACAAACGTAATTGGCAAATCAGGAAGAACAGTGCTTATCCCTAATCCCATAACCCCAGTTACTATAGTTGCAACAATTAATGAAATTATCATTTGTCTTTTTGCTTTTTCTTCAAGCATTTTGTTTGCATGTTCATACAAACCCATTTGTGTGTCTATACCTGGAAGTTGTTTGTTAAAAACCCATCTATATAGTACAATTATTAGTTCTATTATTTGTTTTCTAAAAAATATTAAAACAGCCAAAAGTGTTGCTAAGTGTAAAAAAACTGAAAAAAGAAGTGGTACATTCTGTAAACCAAATAATTTTTGAGCAAAAACCAAATGTCCCGAACTTGATACTGGCAAAAATTCTGTTAACCCTTGCAGTAACCCTAAAACGATTCCTTCTATTATAGTCATCTATTCCTCTATTTTTTCTAATTCGTTTTCTAGAGTTCTCCATGCTAAGACAGCACACTTTACCCTAGCTGGCATATGAGATACCCCTTGCAAAGCTTGTGCCTCTTCTAGCTTTTCAAGATCACTCTCTGAAAGCTCTTTACCAGTAATCATATTTAAAAAACTTTGCACTAAGTCTTTAGCATCTTGTATTTTTTTCCCTTTAACAAGGTCAATCATCATAGTTACTGATGCCTGAGAAATAGCACATCCTACACCCTCAAATCCCATATCTTCAATAATGCCATTTTCTATGCGAGCACTTAATGTAATATCATCCCCACAACTAGGATTGCTACCTCTTTTTGTAAATGTAACATTTTCGATACTCTTTCTATGCCTTGGAGATCGAGAATTCTCTGTTATTAACTGTGTGTATATTGCATCTAAATTCATAGTCCCATTACCCCTCGTACTCTTGGTAAACTTTCTAAAAACTGATCTATATCTTGCACTGTGTTATATATTCCCAAGCTGGCGCGACAACAAGAATTTATTTTGAGATGATCCATCAATGGTTGAGCACAGTGATGCCCAGCCCGAATGGCAATCCCATCCATATCTAAAATACTTGATGCATCATGAGGATGAACATCCTTCACATTAAAAGCAACAACACCGGCTTTAAGACTAGGATCTGTCTCTCCATAAATTTCAACAAAATCCAAACTTTTCATTCCAGATAATAGATGTTTCATCAATTTTTTTTCATGTTCAATTATCTTATCCCATCCAATGCTTTCTATATAGTCAATAGCGGCAATCAGACCTGCCTCACCTGCTATATTTTGTGTACCGCCTTCAAATTTTTCTGGAAGACCTGCATATTCACTTCCAGACTCATGCACTCCTGCAATCATATCACCACCATATAAAAAAGGAGGCATTTGTTCAAGAATTGATTCTTTTCCGTAAAGAGCTCCAATCCCCATCGGTCCATACATTTTATGGGCAGAAAATACTATAAAATCTACACCCATCACTTTTACATCAATTTTTTTGTGTGGAATACTTTGGGCACAATCTAAAACTACTATTGCCCCAACAGAATGTGCCATTTCGGTAATTTTTTCAACTGGAACTCTCACTCCAAGAACATTCGATATTTCAGCGACTGCGACTACCTTTGTGTTAACAGAAAGTTTTTTTTCAAACTCTTCCATATCAAAATGGCCATTTACACTTGGATGCACATATATAACTGTAGCACCGGTTACTTGAGCTACACGCTGCCATGTTACAAAATTTGCGTGATGCTCAGCTGCATACACAATAATTTCATCACCTGGCTTTAAAAACGCCATTCCATAACTATATGCAATTATATTTAAGGCTTCAGTAGCACCTTTAGTAAAAATAATTTCATGTTCTTTGGGGGCATTAATAAAATTTTGCACTCTTGAACGGGCAGACTCGTGAATTACTGTTGCACGGGCTGCAAGCTCATATACACCCCTATGTGGATTTGCATTAGATGTTTCATAATATTTTTTTACGGCTTCTATTACCGAAATTGGCTTATGAGATGTTGCTGCACTATCAAGATAAACAAGTCTTTTTCCATTTTCTTTTTGTTGCAATGTTGGAAAGTCGTTAATTACATCATTCATATTATATGTATCCTCTTAACGCGCAAATTCTAGAACTTTTATTTGCAATTCTTCGTCTTGAATTTTACTTACAACATTATGCAATTTTGCATCAATTAAAAGACGCTTTGCCTGCGATACAGTTAAACCTCGAGAACAAAGATAAAATAATTGTTCATCATTAAAGCGACCTATAGTGGCAGCATGCTCTCCTGCAACACTTTCTTCTCCACATAATATAAGCGGACATGTTTTATTATGAACCGTTGGACTCATCAAAAGAACGTCATCTATTTCTTTTCCATCTGCTTTTTGGGCACCTTTTCTAAAATCAATAGTTCCTCTATAAATTTTTGAACTATTATCATCTAGTATCCCACCTAAATACATATCACTAACGGTATTTTTACCAATATGTATCGAAATATCATTTATATCAATAACCTCATCATCTTTTGCATGATAATAAGTATTCAGTGTATAACTTGAATCATCTCCAAGCAAAAGAGTTTTTACTCCTTGTACTGAGCGACAAGAGCCCAATAGCACTCTTACGACATCTACAACCGCACCTTCTTCTGCTTCTATAACAAGTTGAGACCAATCTTGCACTGTTTCATCAAAAAGTTGTACTAAAGTAAGATGAAGCCGTGCATTCTTTTCTGCACGAATTTTTATCAACGATGCGTAATGACCATTTGTTTTTTTATCAGATGTAATAACATGAAACATCTTTGCCGCTACATCGCTTTCAACAACAACAGAAAGACTCTCACATAACAAGGGCTTTTCAGCTGTAATAGTAGCTCCAATATGCAAATCGGTTTTTACATCCTTTGAAATACTCAGTGAAAGTTGAGCATTCTTGTTTTCAGTAATATATTGCTCAAGGGCATCATCCCCTACTGCTGCAATTTCTACATTCTTTATAACACTTGAAGTATAATCACCATGAAACTCAATTGCATTAGAACTTTGGCCTTTTGGAAAATCCGGTACTGCGGCTCCATTTACTCCTAGGTGATTCCATGTTGGCACAGGAAGTGTGTTTACAGTTTTTATTGCATTCATCTTTTACCCCCTTACCCTATAGTACCTTGCATTTCAAGATGAATTAAATTATTCATTTCTACTGCATATTCAAGTGGCAATTGCTTAGCAATTGGTTCTGCAAAACCACCAACAATCATAGCCTTGGCATCTTCTTCTTTAATACCGCGACTCATCAAATAAAATATAACATCATCGCTTATTTGCCCAATTTTTGCCTCATGTCCGATACTCACATCATCACAGTTAATATTTAAAACTGGAATGGTATCGCTTCTTGAGTCACTATCAAGCATCAAAGACTCACATGAAGTAGAAGATTTACTTTTTTTTGCTTTTGCACTTACGCTTACTTCACTTCTAAAGGTTGAAATACCGCCATCGCGTGAAATTGACTTAGCAAAAAGATGTGATGACGTATTTTCTGCATTATGCACAACCTTAACACCGGTATCAAGATTTTGTCCATTACTGGCAAAGGTAATACCTGTATATTCCATTCTTGAGTTTTCACCTTGCAAAACAGTCATTGGGTAAAGATACGAAGTATGTGATCCAAAAGAACCACTGACCCATTCCATTACGCCATCTTTTTTTATTAACGCGCGTTTTGTATTTAAGTTATACATGTTTTTTGACCAGTTTTCTATTGTTGAATAACGAAGACGAGCTCCTTCTTCAACAACAAGTTCAACACATCCGGCATGCAAATTAGCTACATTATGCCGCGGTGCAGAACAACCTTCTATAAAGTGAAGCGAAGCTCCTTTGTCTACTATAATTAACGTATGCTCAAATTGTCCAGCTCCTGCTGCGTTAAGTCTAAAATAGGATTGTAGCGGAACTTCTACATGCACCCCTGGTGGAACATATACAAAAGAACCACCTGACCACACGGCTCCATGCAATGCAGCAAACTTGTGATCACTTATAGGAACAACTTTCATGAAGTTTTCTTTTACCATATCAGCATATGGTCCATTTAGAGCACTCTCCATATCTGTGTACACAACACCTTGCTCTTCAACTTCTTTTTGCACATTGTGATACACAACCTCTGAGTCATATTGGGCACCAACACCTGCAAGACTTGTTCTTTCTGCTTCAGGAATACCTAGTCTTTCAAATGTGTTTTTTATTTCATCTGGCACATCATCCCATGATTCTTTCATATTTGTATCAGGTCTAACATAGGTTACAATATTATCTATATTAAGACCATCTAGTGGGGCACCCCAATTTGGAAGAGGTGTTTCCAAGTATTTTTTTAATGCTTTTAGCCTAAACTCGGTCATCCATTCTGGGTCATTTTTTTCTTTTGAAATGGTTTTTACAACATCTTCTGTTAATCCTGAATCAACCGCAAGGGATGGCTTAGCATAATCAATTACATCGTAAACACTTCTATCTATATCATCTATGTATGTTTTTTCTGTATTATCACTCATGTACGCCTCATTTCACTTCTGTAGCAGAATATCCACGAGAAACAATTTCCATAGCCAAATCTCTGCTTCCTGTTTGAATAATTTTGCCATCATCAAGAATATGTACAAAGTCCACATCAATTTTTTCAAGAAGCTTTGCGTTATGTGTAATAATTACAATACTGTTTTCTTCATTTTTATACTCAGCTATTCCTTGAGCAACATTTTGAATCGCATCAACATCTAAACCAGAGTCTGTTTCATCTAATAATGCAAGTTTTGGGTTCATCATAAGCATTTGCAAAATTTCCGCTTTTTTCTTTTCTCCACCTGAAAACCCGACATTTAAATCACGGTCAGCATATGCTTCATCCATTTTAAGTACTGCCATTTTTTGCAAAAGCTCTTTCCTAAAAGAGAAAACGTTTTTCATTTCTCCAAGAACTGCTCCTTGCCCAGAACGAATAAAATCGCCTAGCGTTATACCGGGTATTTCAACTGGTGCTTGAAATGATAAAAAGATACCCTTACGAGCCCTTTCATCGGGACTCATATCTGTAATATCTTCGCCTTCGAAGGCAATGCTTCCACCAGTAATTTCATATAATGGATGTCCAACAATAGCAGAAAACAATGTTGATTTTCCTTTACCGTTTCGCCCCATAACAACGTGTACCTCACCCTTACCTATACTTAGATTTAGGTTTCGTAATATTTCTTTACCTGCTATCTGTACATTTAAATCTTTTACAGTTAGTAATTCTTTGCTCATATATTTTCCTTATATAGTTTTGTTATCTTTTCAGTCCATTATAATATACCATTATTGCAAAATTCTTTCAACAAGATGAGTGATTTTGTTACAAAATTAAAATTCCTTTTAATTCTATGGCCTAAATCCTCATTTTTTACGTAAACATGCGCTGTATCTTTTTTAACACATTACCCTTTGGGCCTTCGTTTTAATGCTTCTTTAAGAGTTTTTATGTTTACACTTCCATCTAGATTTAATATCCCCATTTCACCATGCAACGGACTTTGTCCAAAATCCAAATCAAAAGTTCTTCTTGCAATATGTTCAACAAAATGAGCATCCGAAGACATTGTTAATGGGTACCCCAGTGTATCAATAGGAGTTCGCTGCGGTTTCCCCTCTATATAATCAACTCTAGCTGGGGGAAACGTTACGGTCTCAAGTGCATCCCAGTCTCCATCTGGCACAAAGCCCAATTGGCTCGTCAAAGAAAATGCAGCCCTATCAATATGAGCAGGAATAAAAAGGCCTCCAAGAGAATGAACCTTTTTTGCTAGCTCATCTATCCCTAAATCTATAGAAGTTACTAGATATTTTTCAACCTCACCTATAATATCGTCTTCCTCATCAACATACACTTGATCGCCCATTTTTTCTGGGTCGTTCAAAATAGGTGGCAAAAGCTCATATATTTCATTGCTAAAGGCAAGTGCAACTTCTAGAGATGAAAACAAACAAAGTGCATGAACCTCTTCTTGTGTTTGTGCCTCCATCCCAAAAAGAGAAGCAATACCTGCCTTTTTACAATGGTACTCAAATGAAGGACAATTCAACGATGTATTGTGATCTGTGAGAGCTGCAATTTGAACTCCCTTTTCTTTTAAACCTTTTACTATTGTCGAAGGAGACATCAAAAGATCTCCACAAGGCGAAAGACAGGAGTGTATATGAAAGTCAGCTTTCCAACAAGCCATAGAGCTTTCCAGACACAGTAAACTGATTGTCATTTGTTACAAAAAGTGCCACTCCCTCATCCTTGGCAGATTCAATCATGTCATCTGGAACGGGGCGATTATTACATAAAATAATAGCTGGAGAATCCTTTAATGTTGCAACGGCAAGCGTGTTTTTATGGGCTTGAATGGTAATAATTACACATTCATCATCGCCATGCCCCATTACATCACTTAATAAATCGCCTGTATATGCAGTGCTAATTTCTACATCATTGTAGGTATCAAACACTGCTCGAAGGTTTAACCTAGTTGCAATTTCAGAAAGCTTCATATTTTTCTCCTATAAACACCTATAATTCTTATTATGATTATATTAATGATTAATTAATAACGTATTTGCTTTTTTTATTCAGACTTACTTTGCGTTAAATAAAAAGTAGCATGAACCGTAGTTCCTTTTCCCATTTCAGATTCAATTGAGAATTCATCAGAAACGCGCTTTGTATTCGGTATTCCCATTCCTGCACCAAACCCAAGAGATCGAACTCTCTCTGTTGCAGTCGAAAACCCTTCTGTCAGTGCTTTTTCAATATCAGGAATACCAGGACCTGTATCCATTGCCTCTATAACAAGCTTATCACCTGTAATATAGTAGCGCATAATACCACCTTGAGAGTGCACAACCTGATTAATTTCAAGCTCATAACTCGCAATCCCTGCTCGCCTTGCAATTGCAGGATCCACATTCATCGAGCGTAGTTTCTTCTTTATTTCTGTTGATGCAAGCCCTGCAGTTTCAAAGTTAAAAGGTTCTGTATTAAACTCCATAACCCGATGCGGCTCTTGCTTTAAAGCTTCTTGTGTTTCTTTTTCCAATCGCGCAACTTCTGAGTTCATGGCAACTAAAAGCGCTGCAATTACGTCTGAGGTTGTAACTATACCAACGAGCTTGTTCTTATTGTTTAAAACTGGAAATCGCCCAAATTTGTATTTATTAAAATAGGTAACCGCAAAAGAAATTGGCATATTCTCTTGTAAAACAATTGTATTTCGTGTCATATGATGCTCACAAGCATCATCAATTGTGCCCTTATCAAAGGCATTTACAATATCATCCATCGAAATAATTCCGGCAAGTTTTTTACTAAGCATAACAGGAACCCCTGTAACACGCTTTTCCTTCATAAGAAGTTGAACTTCTCTCATAGACATTGAAGGAGGAACGGTTACAACATCTGTCGTCATTACATCCTTCATTTTGAGTTTAAATAATAGTTCAATGACCGCCTCTGGAGACGATTCAGTATTTAACGGAATGGCTTCTTGCATAATACTATTATACATGATAACCGAGATTTTTGAAAGTCTTTTATTTAAACAGAAAAAATATTTTAACGAGAAAAAACAAACGTGTTTTTATTGGAAAGTTCTTTATTGTAACAAAAATCAAAAGCCGTAAAAGAGGTAAGTCCATTTAAATCACTAATTTTGTTCTCTGCCATAAAACGAACCATTTCCCCACGGGCCATTTTTACATACACACCTTTCTCAACTACTTTTCCAGTATCTTTTTGTACATCTCCAAATATACATGAAACAAAGCGTACATCATCGCTAAGATACTTTTCAATTGTTTTACTATATTCTTTGGAAGCTAAATTTACAATGATTTTTTCATCACTTACAAGTTCGTCATATATCGATTTTTTCCAAAAATCATATATGTTATTACAAAAGGGACTCACAAGTTTTGCCTGCATCTCTAAACGATAAGGTTGAATTCCATCTAGAGGATGCAAAATGCCATACAGCCCAGAAAGAATCCTCAAGTGCTCTGAAAGATACTCAAAGCAATCATTATCAAAAACAAGAGGGGCCATGTATTGATATTGTATTCCGTCATACGCAAGAAGTGCATGGTGCAAATTATTTTTAAAGTCCATGTTTTGATATCTGTCATAATTAAGACGAGCGATATCATCATTGCAAACAAGAAGCTTCTTAAGCTCTTCATACGATAAGGTTTTTATGTAAGACGATAACTCTTTCGCTTTATCAAGAAAAACAGGTTTTCTTGGCTCAAAAAAAAGCTCTGCCTCTTTTTTAATTTTCTTTGCAGGAGAAATAATAATCTTCATAAACCACACTTCCTGTCAAATCGCACTAGAGAGTATAATCTGAATCTTTGCCTGTTAGCTCTTTAAACATTTTTAAGTATACTGGCTGTTGTTTATCATGCTGATCTTTTAGTTTATCCATAATTTTTTCTACAACAGCAACTTTCTTGTCTTCAACAGAATCACCAATCTCTTCAAGAGCTTTATGTCTAAAATCTTTACAATCTATCATTGGGCTTGCAGTCATTATAACAAGGTCTTCAACGAGTAAGTCTGCTAACATATTTTCTGGATTATCAGGGTCCATTCGCAAACAATTACCATTTATGGTAACCAAAAGCATTACATCAAACATCCTTAAATAGGAATCTATTTCTCGTAATCCTTTTCGTGTTTCTGGATTAGAAGGGCGATAACGAGTCCCACTAGGAAACACCAATACAGGCTTTCCGTTACGACGACACTCTGTTAAAGCATGCATTGAAGCAGTATTTATCCTTCTGCTTTTAGCTTCTTCTTGATTTCTTTCTTCAGGATCTTCGATTGAAGAGAGACTTCTGCTCGGATAAATAACTATTCGTGTAAAGGCTTCGGCCCATGCTCTAACAAAAGGGTTTGCTTCATTTAACTTCATTCCGGCTATGGCAACAATTCGCTCAGATAAATCTTTGCCAAATGGTTTTTCACATTTTTCTAATAAATAACATAAAGCAGGCAAATCCATGTTACTAAAGTGCTCAACAAGCAATAAGCCTCGTTTTCCATTAAGCAAGGCATTATAAAAAGCTTCAAAATGCTCTAAACCTTCAAGATGAGACCCTTCGATCAGACCATCTTTAAGCATAATGTCTATAAGCTTTCGGGTTTCTCGATTTGCTTCTTGATACACATTTGTATCATCTATCTTATCTGCTGCTTTTCCATGTTTTGTTAAGTCCTCAAACATGTGAGCATATTTTACCCCAAGAGCATTTTGTTTCATTTGCGCGCCTCCAAACATAATCACACTTCTTCTGCTTTTAAGATACCTTTATTATAAAAAGATGTCAATAGTTATGCAAATTCTAGAAAAGGTTAAAATCTCTAACGAGTTATATTATGGGCTTTTTTATACGCCTCTTTATCAGAGTACATCCTACTATCTGCAAGTTCCATTAGACTTTTAATATCATCCCCTTCTGCTGGATAACAGGCATACCCAATCCCCGCAGAAATTTTAATAGTTTGCCCTTTTATAGTGAAGTTTTTTTGTGCTAAATTTGATATTCGCTGTATCATTTCTTTAACATTTTTTTCAACTATCAATGATGGAACAAGAAGAATAAATTCATCTCCACCTATCCGAAATAATAGCCCATCACTTTTTATGTTGGATTGCAATCGCTTAACAAAAGCAATAAGCAGGCGATCTCCCATTTCATGCCCATAAATATCATTTACAGGCTTAAATTCATTAAGATCTATATAGAATAACGCGAAACCACCTTTCACTGCCATTGGATTCCCTTTCATATAGGTATCTAAAAACCTTCTATTATAAGCGCCAGTGAGAGGGTCGTTTTCCAATGTATGTTCTATTTTTTTCAAGCCAAAATAAATTCCTGTAGAAATTAAAATAAACAAGGCTCCTAATAAAAGAGAGTTTTTTAACAAATATCCTACGTCATCTTCTCGATACATTGATAAGGACCACATATTTCCACCTATTGTAATAGGCAAAGTAAGTGCATGCTTTTCATTAAAGTCAGAGGATTCTGTAAATAGTATGTTTTCATTTTTATATTGCGCAACCAGTTTGTATTGATAGCCAATTTTTTCAAGCTCTAATATTCCAGTTTTTTCGATGCTAGCAGGAACAGGAAGTACAATTGTAAGAAAACCCCAAAAATCTTCTTCTATAAACAAGGGATTTCTAATCGCTATCCCCTTCACTCCCTGTAGTAAATCAAACGGTCCTGACAGAATAAACCTTTGTTCATTAATTGCCATTTGTGATTCTACGGCTGTCGTGTCTGAAACAATAACATTATGCCCAATTGTTTCTTCATTGCCTGCTAAAGGATAGGCATACTCTACTATTCCCATTGGCATAGTCTGAATAACAATGTAGTCCAAACCGTCACCCACAGCATGTGCAAGAGAGTTAAATCGTTCTTGAGTAATGTTACCGCCTTCCGACCGTGTAACTTCTTTGAGAATTTCTGTAGCATAGACAGCCCTTTGAATTTCATTGCTTATTCTCTCTCCGTGTAACAAGGTTACATCATACAATCTCTCATAATTTGCAAGCGCGCCTGATCTCGAAATTAAAACCGCAAGCAATAAACTGAGCATTAACAAAACTATATATACTTTCTTTGTTCTACGCAAAATAAACCCTTTATTTAGTATAATTAATTGTAAAGCCGCTTATTGATGTTGTCAAGCAAATTTATAACCCAAAATACATTTAATGGCAAGGTTATTTACTACAAAATTGTTTTTGTGTATAATAGAATAGTTAAAAAGGAGTATTTGTGGAAACAGGAAGTGTTGTTCTTCAACAATTAGTAAATGGTATTTCTCTTGGCAGCATTTATGCGCTTATTGCTTTGGGGTATACAATGGTGTATGGCATAGTAAAACTAATAAATTTTGCACACGGTGATATATTAATGGTCGGCGCATATTCTGGCTATTTTGTTATGAGAACTTTTGGCGCAAATCCAGTAACTATGATAGTAGCATTTTTATTTTCTATGGTCGTGTGCGCACTTTTAGCAAGCGTAATAGAAAGGTTTGCGTATCGTCCACTTCGATCTGCTCCTAGGTTAAACTCACTTATTACTGCAATTGCAGTTTCCTTAATTTTACAGAATGGTGCTCGGATACTTCCATTTATGGGTCCAAACCCACGACAATATCCTGCTATAGAAATTATCAATATACAACTAGGGCCTATTACCGTTTCAAACATACAGCTTATCGTTATAGTTCTATCAGCGGTACTTATGCTTGTTTTGAATTATATAATTAATCAAACAAAAACAGGAAAAGCTATGAGAGCTGTATCATTTGATATGAGCGCAGCAAGTTTGATGGGTATCTCTGTTAACAAAACAATAGTTTTTACATTTGCCCTTGGTGCGGTACTTGCTGCAGCAGGCGGAATTTTATATGCAAGCGCATATCCACAAATAGACCCTGTAATGGGAACTATGCCTGGTCTTAAAGCCTTCGTAGCGGCAGTTCTCGGAGGCATCGGTTCGGTTCCAGGAGCAATGCTCGGAGGCTATATACTTGGAATAGGAGAAACCCTTACAAAAGGCTTTATTTCATCACAGTATGCAGATGCAATTTCATTTTCTCTACTCATTATTATTTTATTAGTAAAGCCTACTGGAATAATGGGCACAAAAACAAGGGAAAAGGTTTAATATTATGAACAAAAATTTTAAAAACATACTCATTCCAAGCATCTTCTCATTACTTGTAATTTTTATTCCGGGGATACTTATTCAAACATTTGTAATTGATGCTTATACAGCACAAATCCTTACACTTGCAGCTTTAAATACCATGATGGCAATAAGCGTAAATATAATCTGCGGTATAACAGGGCAATTATCACTTGGTCAAGCAGGATTCATGGCAATTGGTGCATATAGTTGCATTATTTTCACCCAAAACCTAGGCATTCCAATGTATGCAAGTATTATTCTTGCAGGTCTTTTCACAGCCTTGACAAGCATTCTAATTGGCTTTCCAACATTAAAGCTAAAAGGTGATTACCTTGCAATTGTTACACTTGGATTTGGAGAAATAATTCGCGTATTATTAGTTAATTTCAAGGACATCACTGGTGGTCCTAATGGAATCCGTTTTGTTGATCCTGCTGCAGTTAACATGACTCTTTATGCAGATCTCTCATGGTATATAATTATTATTACCCTTGTGCTCATTATTGTCCTACTTCAAAACTTTTTGCGATCCACTTACGGAAGAGCTATTTTAGCAGTAAGAGAAGACGAAACTGCGGCTGCATCTTCTGGTATTGGTGTTTTTCGCTATAAAATGACAGGTTTTGTTGTTGCATCTTTTGTTGCGGGAATCGCAGGTGCCCTATACGCTCCTTTTTTAAGCTTTATAAAACCTGACCTTGCGTCATTTAACAGAAGTATTGATTATTTGATATTCGTTGTTTTGGGTGGTATGGGTTCAATCACAGGGTCGGTTATATCAGCCTTTGTTCTTACCTTCTTGCAAGAATTTTTACGTTTTTTACAAGACTTCAGGCTTGTTATTTATCCAGTAATACTTATTTTGGTAATGCTTTTTAGACCCCAAGGTTTACTAGGGACAAAAGAATTATCCTTTGTATCCACATGGGACTCCTTATGTAATTTTATAACTACAAAATTACACAAAAATAAGACTTCTCCAAAGGATAAAAAAGAAGGCGGCAACAATGGGAAATAGAAACTTACTTTTACAAGCAAATATATCTATCGTTTTTGGAGGCCTTCGTGCAGTAGATAAGTTTTCATGTGAAATACACGAAGGAGAACTCGTTGGTCTTATTGGACCAAATGGCGCAGGGAAAACAACTGTTTTTAATATGCTGTCTGGAATATACAAGCCAACTGAAGGGGAAATATCTTTTTGGGGTAAAAACAATAGGGTTTACAGAGCAGGTAAAATGTCTTCAAACGCTTTAAACGAAATAGGCATTGCCCGAACGTTTCAAAACATTCGCCTTTTTAACAACCTCACTGTTGCAGACAATATCAGAATTGCACTGCACAAAAATAAAAAAGTAAACCCCCTTGATGTTTTGTTTAGAACATCCCGTTTTCGAAAAGACGAAAAACGAATGACTGAAAGAGTTAATCAACTTTTAACTCTTTTTAATATGCCGGAAAAAGCAAACGAATTGGCAAAAAATCTCCCGTACGGCGAACAAAGAAAATTAGAAATTTGTAGAGCTCTTGCTGGTAAACCAACCCTGCTTCTCTTGGATGAACCAGCTGCAGGAATGAACCCGCAAGAAACTCGTGAACTAATGGAACTAATTTCATTTGTTCGAAAAGAATTTAACGTTACAATATTACTAATTGAGCACGACATGCACCTGGTAATGGGTATTTGCGAAAGACTCATAGTTTTAGATTACGGCAGGGTTATTGCAGAGGGGCTCCCTCAGGAAATTCAAAAAAATCCAGAAGTAATAAAGGCATACTTGGGAGAGGAGGCACTAATCGATGCTTAATGTAAAAAATCTTTCTGTTCACTATGGCGCTATACAAGCACTACGAGATATTTCTTTTGAAGTACAAGAAGGTGAAATAATTACCCTCATTGGCTCAAATGGAGCTGGGAAAACAACAACCTTACACGCAATTTCTAATATTACAAAAAAAACAAGTGGAACAATTATGTTTGAAGGAAATGATATTAGTTCTATGCTTCCAGATGAAATAGTACGGACAGGATTAATTCAAGTCCCCGAAGGAAGAAGAGTTTTTGCTAACATGAGTGTTAAGGAAAACCTAGAGATGGGTGCTTTTACAAGAAAAGATAAAATAGGGATAAAACAAGATTTAGAACATGTTTTTTCACTTTTTCCAAGACTAAAAGAAAGAATCAAGCAATTAAGCGGCACTCTTTCTGGAGGCGAGCAACAAATGCTAGCTATGGGTAGAGCTCTTATGTCAAAACCTAAGCTATTACTTTTAGATGAGCCTTCAATGGGACTCGCACCCATCCTTGTTGATGAAATTTTTTCTATTATAAAAGAAATTAACAAAGAAGGAACAACTATATTACTTGTAGAACAAAATGCTTTTAAAGCACTATCTATTGCACAAAGAGCATACATACTTGAAACAGGTGCAATAATAAAAACTGATAGTGCTTCTGTTTTATTACATGATAACACAGTAAAAGCGGCTTACTTAGGCGGCTAATAATTAATTGATTGACAATTACTAATTGAGGGTGTACAATTAATTAAACGTTACATTCCCTTTTTTATCTGTTACTTGGAGGATACTATGATAATAGCCAATATTATGAAACGAAACCCACTTTGCATTGATGGCGACATGTCATTAACAGATGTAAGAGCACTTATGTCAAAAGAAGGTATTGAAAAAATTCCTGTGTTAGACGAAGACTCAAATCTTGTTGGAGTAGTTACAAAAAAAGACCTCTTAAAAGCAGACCCTTCAGCAGCAACAACCTTAGATATGTATGAATTAAGTTATTTACTTTCAAAAATAAAAGTAAAAAAAATAATGGTTAAAGATGTGTTGAGTGTTCAGGAAACAGAAGTAATTGAAGAAGCTGCAAGAATTATGGCAGATAAAAACATTGGTTGCCTTCCTGTGATGCGTGACAAAACCTTAGTAGGGCTTGTTACAGAAAGAGATCTTTTTCATGCGATGATCAATATGTTTGGGGCCCGAAACAATGGCGTTAGAATTACATTTGAATTAGATGAAAAACCTGGCCAAATAGCAAAACTTGCCCATGCTATTGCAGAACACAACGGAAACATAATATCTCTCATTACAAGTGAAGGAATCGATGTAAAACATAAACGATGCACTTGTAAAATTGTTGGAACAAGTATTGAAGAATTGCAGATCATTATGGATGAAATGGGTGCAACTGTTGAGGATATTCGTTAGTTCAAACAAACGCATGACGGTAAAAATATGGTAGACGGAATTATTATCAACACCTTAGATTCATTTCTCCGTGAGAATACTGGGGAAATCACGGTTCAAACCCTAAAACGCCATCTTTTTACAAGAACCCTAGAACATAGCGTCATAGATTTAGAATTATACCTAAAAACCCATCCTCTTATTTTTCAAGTAAACTCTAAAACATTTATTTCTAGAGCTTCAGTATTCACTGATAAACAGTTTAGTATAAAACCCACAAAAACAGAAATCTCAATGGGAATTTTAATTCCAGGTCATAGATGTTTTCCTTTTTTAGACCCAGACATTTATCCGCATGAGATAATTTTTTTTAATAATACTTTTAATTTAAAAAAGAAAACAATACAAATCCCATTAAGTACAATGATCGAAACATGCTTCCTTTATGGAGAAGAATACTTACCCCAATTACTCTCAGTAGATCCAGCAAATAAAGATTGTGATTTTACAGCAACTGATTATGCTCTCCCAAACATAGTTAGCATAACCGTATGGGATATGCAAGAATTATACACACAAACAAACTTTAGCTATGGAGATAGATTACTTGCAAAAACGGTAGAATGGAAATCATCAGAAGTTGAATTACAAGTACAAAAAAACACTCGTTCTACCCCATTCGAAATAACGGAAGCGGATACATCTAGAGAAAAATGGTTTACTAGCTTAAATGAAACACTTTTAGATGCAATAATGAAATACGGTCCTCTTGGATCAATTGAAGAGCAGCTTGCCTATGCCTTTTTTTCAAACACAGAAATATTATGCACAGATTATTGCTGCTCAGTTGAAGAGTATATGGAACACGAAGGGCCAGTCGGTATTGAGTATTATGGTGTAGAAAGCCGCCTTTGGGTAAAAGGAGAAGAAATCCCTGCTGTCGGTTCCTGGAATGAACAAGTAAAAAATATCGACAACTTAGTTAATACATTATATGATGAAATTGGCATCCCAATTCCTTTTTACATGTTAGATGCATATATTTTTGATTCATTATACCGCAAAGAAATAAACTGTAAAGAAGTTTTTACTAGAATGATACCAGATACTAGTACTTTAAATTCTGATGCCGCCAAATCTTTTAAGTTGCATATTGAAAATCGTTATGATAAAATGAATAAAAAGTATAATAGATTTTTAGATTTTGAAAAAGGAAAAGTCCGCTCACGATCACTTGAGTTGTATTCAGCTTTGATAAAATTAATTTGCGAGCTAGATTCTTGTTCTGTGCCCGTAGCATCATTACCACAACAACAATTGGTTATAGTATCTCAACTTTTTTCACATACAACAAAATTTTTAGAAGCTTTTATGTCTGAAACTAACTTATCAAAAGACGACTTAGTAATGATTGATACATCACTTGATGGAATGACAGAAAGTTTTGAAGAAGTTGCAGCTGAATTAACTATTGCAATGGGAAATAAAAGCAAACATGGTTTTACAATAGTTGATTAAATAGTCACTATAGTATACTTTATATACATAAAAAAAATAAAAATTAATCCATGCCATGCATGGAAAATCAATAGGAGAATAACAATGAATACAAAAGCACTTGAAGCTGTAGCCTTATCAGTAAGAAGCTTATCTATGGATGCAATTCAAAAGGCAAACTCGGGTCACCCAGGACTTCCTCTCGGATGTGCAGAACTTGCAGCTGTTCTTTACGGTGAAATTATGAAACACAACCCAAAAGACTCAAAATGGATTGACAGAGACCGCTTTATCCTCTCAGCAGGACATGGGTCAATGTTCGACTACTCTATCCTACACTTAAGCGGGTACAAGGTAAGTCTCGATGATATTAAAGCTTTTCGCCAAGCTCACTCTGTATGTGCAGGCCATCCTGAATACGGAATTACAGATGGTGTAGAGGCAACTGGAGGCCCTCTTGGACAAGGAATAGCTATGGCTGTTGGGTTTGCACTGGCAGAAAGCATGCTTGCTGCTAAGTTTAATACAAACAATCATAAAGTAGTTGACCACTATACATATACTCTTTTAGGAGAAGGATGTTTAATGGAAGGCGTTTCTTCAGAAGCAAGTAGCTTTGCAGGAACAATGAAACTCGGAAAACTTATAGCATTCTATGATAAAAACCATATTTCTATTGACGGCTCTACTGATATTACATTCTCAGAAGATGTAGCGAAAAGATATGAATCTTATGGGTGGCAAGTACTAAAAGGCTCAATGTATAATATGGAAGAAATTTCATCTCTTGTTGCAAAAGCAAAAGCAGATGATCGACCAAGCTTAATCATGCTCGATTCTGTAATTGGAAAAGGTGCTCCAACGGTTGCAGGAAAAGCAGCTGCACATGGTGCTCCACTAGGAAAAGAAGGCATTGAAGCTGCAAAAAAAGAACTCGGACTTCCTGCAGACAAAGATTTCTATGTTGCTCCCGAAGCATATGCTTATTTCGAAGAAAAAGCAACTACTTTTGCACAATCACAAGAAAACTGGAATACAACATTCAATGCATGGAAAAATGAAAACAGCGAACTTGCAAAAGAATGGGAAGCCTTCCACAGTGGAAAAGGATTCGGCGATATATCTTTACCTGAATACAAAGAAGGCGATTCACTTGCAACACGAAATGCATCAGGAGCAGCCCTTTTAGAATTTAGTAAAGTTTATAAAAATATCGCTGGTGGAGCTGCAGACTTGCAAGGTCCAAATGTTACGAAATTAGCAGATACAACCGATTACAGTGCAGCAACTCCTGAAGGTCGTTATGTCCGTTGGGGTATTAGAGAATTTGCAATGGCTGCAATGTGTAATGGTCTACAACTTCATGGTGGCTTACGGGCATTCTGTGCAACTTTTATGGTATTTGTAGACTACATGAGACCAGCACTTCGTTTATCAGCTCTTATGAAGCAACCTGTAATTTATGTTCTTACGCACGATTCAATTTTTGTAGGCGAAGATGGACCAACACACCAACCAATCGAAACATTGGCAAGCTTACGATGTATCCCAAATGTTCTTGTAATCCGTCCAGGTGATGCAGAAGAAGCTAACCTTGCATGGCAAATGGCAATGGAAAGCACAGAAACTCCAGTGTGTTTAGGTTTTAGTAGACAAAATCTTACTGTATATAAAAAAGATGATCCAGACTGGAAAAATACTGCTAAATGCGGTGCCTATATCGTACAAAAGGGTGCAGAAAAAGCTGATATTACTATTTTAGCAACGGGATCAGAAGTATCTTTGGCACTTGAAGCATCAAAACTAGTTAGCGGAAAGACAGTAAGAGTTGTCTCTATATTAGATAGAGAATTGTTCTTGCGTCAAGATGAACAACTTAGAAAAACACTCATCGGTGAAGGCCGCGTAATTGTTGCAGAAGCTGGATCTAGAATGGGATGGGAAGGATTTGTTTCATCAAAAGATGATTTATTCTGCTTAGACCGTTTCGGGGAATCTGCCCCAGGTGGAGAAGTAGCAAAAATGCTCGGTTTCACAGCTGAAAATTTAGCAAAACTCATTTCTAAATAATACAAAAGGTTGCCGCATGGCAACCTTTTGTATAACTATTACTATCTACAACCATCACACTTAATGAGAAGTGTCCTTAACCTTGTAGGCAACTATAAGATTTCCAAGCGATAAAAAAGCTGCAATAAAGAATACCCACTGCGGACCAAATGTCATCCAAATAAAACCACTTATTTGAGCTGCAATAATTGAAACTATATGGTCAAGACTAATTCCCGTTGAAAGTGTTGGTCCAACATCCGATGGCTTTAATGCAATATGTTTTATATATACTGACTTTACAACTCCGATATTCATTGATAACCTATCAAGTATAAAAAGTGCATAAACAACTAATACGGTCCAACCAGTCTCAGGAAAAAACTTGTCAGTAATTCCCCATACCACAAAACCATACAATAAATATATGAAAATAAAAGAAAGAGCATCAAGGTACATCATTTTCTTAATTCCTAGCTTATCAATCCAAGACCCAAGTTTTTGCATAAAGAAAATTCCAACAAAACTTGCTGCAATTAACAACAAAGACATACTGTCCGCACCCTTACGTAATAAATCGATAATAACCCATGCTCCAAAAACAAAAGCTATTTGTTTTTGCACCCCATGAAGCGTTGTAAGCACATAATACAATGTGTATTCTTTGCGAAACAAGATACGAAATTTTTGTTTATCAGTTTTTTGTTGTGTTTTTGAAATTGAAAAGGCCAACATACTTGAAACAATAATTGCAAATATAAAGAAAAAAGAACCAATTAAAAACACAGGCTTTATTGTTGTTTTAAAAGTAAAAACATCAGTTCTAAAACCAATAAAAACAAAAATAGCGGCTATCATCGAACAAAAAACTTGTAAACTCTTATATTGCCCCACTCTTCTTCCTACTTGCCCCTCTTTAGCCAATGACATACCAATTGAATCTTGTAAAGGCATAAAAATATGCATTCCCAATGAATTTATAAAAAGAAAAAAACACATAGCTGCAAACGAGGGGCTAGTAACTCCTAATATTGTTAATCCCGTAAAGGCTAATACTTGTGCTAATACTGCAATTCGCACATCACCCCAAAATGATAATAACGATACTATGATCACGCAAAGTATCCCAGGTAATTCTCGTGGAAACTCTATAAACGCTCTCTGTTGGGCTGTTACATTATATGCATCTTTGAAAAAATTTCCGTATATTGCATCGCTAAATCCATTTCCAAGGGCTACCAATGCAACTAACATAAAAAAAAGTCTTAATCTATGCTTTCTCAGTTGTTCTTCATCGTATATTTTTGTCATTCGTTACTATATAATATTCCACCTATTTACTCAAGCTCAAAAAAAACCTTGCAAATGTATTATTTGCAAGGTTTAAATTTTGCTATAGGTTTATTATTTTACCGTAATTGCTAAATTTATTAGATTTTTCCTACTAAATCCATTCCTGGCTTTAAAGTTTTTGCACCTGGCTTCCAACGAGCTGGACACACTTCATCACCATGTTGTGCAACAAATTGGCAAGCTTGAACTTTTCTTAAAAGCTCATCAGCATTTCGCCCTACACCACCAGCTGTAATTTCTACAGCAGTAATTTTTCCTTCTGGATTTACAATAAATGCTCCTCTTTCAGCCATACCATCAGCTTCAATCATTACTTCAAAATCTCGAGCCAAAGCGCCTGTAGGATCTGCAAGCATTATGTAATTAATACCTTTAATAGTATCTGATGCATCATGCCAGGCTTTATGAACAAAGTGTGTATCACAAGACACTGAATACACTTCACAGTTTGCAGCTTTGAATTCTTCATATTTATCTGCTAGATCTTGAAGTTCGGTTGGGCATACAAAAGTAAAATCAGCAGGGTAAAAAAAGTAAAGGGCCCATTTTCCAAGTGTATCTTTTTTAGAAACAGTTTTAAATCCATCGTTAACATAAGCTTGAACTGTGAAATCGCTTATTTCTTTTCCAATTAATGACATTATTGTCCTCCGAATTGATATTTTTAAGTTATTATAAGTATACGTATTTTCATTCAATAAAAAAGTGATTTTGTTACATTAGTATATTTTTATAAATTAATGTGGTATAATGATATTATGATTACACTTTCTTCTCTGTTAAAACCAATTAGCTTAACGAACCTTGACCTTCCTGCACTCGCAGTACTCAGTGCATGTGCTATTTTGTTTTCCATACTCGATGTAAAAAATCGTGAAATACCAAGAGAATTTAGTATAGCAATGATCTCATGTGTATTTATTGCAAAAGTTGCACCTATTTTTACAACTGAATACACAGTGCAATCAGTTTTTATAACTTTTATGACAACTATTTCGGGAGGCGTTTTTGCTTTCTTTACTTTTTCTCTTGTTTTTTTGCTTTCTAGAGGAAAAATGGGATTAGCAGATGTCTGGTTTGCAATAGCAATTGGCATTGCAGTAGGGATTCAAGCTTTTATTATTGCATCATTAGTTGCAAGTGTGTTGGGAATCATATGGTTTATTGGGGCCTCTTTAATTAATAAAACAAATCATATTTCTAAAAAGACTTTACCGTTCATCCCTTTTTTATCTTTTGGTTTCTTTACCGTCGTAATTTATCTCTTTATTAAAAAATAATATAATGCACGCACAAAACTCGCCTTTCGTGTTATTTAAAAAAACTCTGCAAGACAGCGGCGGACTCTTAATCTGCAAATATGTCCTACAGAGGAATGATGGTTTGATGTCTTACGACATGCTATAGAAACAATCAATCATAAAAAAAGTTACATAATTTAGTAACAATGTTGACAGGTTTTTTTTCTTGCATTACACTTACAATATAAACAGTACCAAGGGGTTTTTATGAAATACGATGCAATACTATTTGATTTAGATGGGGTTATAGTAGATTCCGGACTCGGTATTTCAAGTTGCGCAAACACAGCACTTTCACACTTTGGATTCAAAAATCTTGAACCATCGCTCATTGTAAGCTTTATTGGAAACGGGGCAAAGCGCTTAATTCAAGACACATTAACTGCAGCCGGCGTTGATTATAACACTATGGCAAGTCCATCGTTTGACGAATTTTTTTCTTGGTACCTTGCCCATTACGAAAAAAATGCAGTTGATCAAACGCCGCTTTACAAAGACATACAACCTCTGTTTACGCGTCTCAAAGAAAAAAATATTCCTCTGGGGCTTGTAACAAGTAAACCACTTGCTGTAACAAAGGTAGTTTTACAACACTATGACTTAGATGTTTTTTTTGACGCTGTTATTTGTCCTGAAATGGTTTCTAAGCTCAAGCCCCACCCTGAAAGCTTAGAACTCGCCGTAAAAATTATAGAAGATAAACGCTCAATTACGATTGATAAGGCGAATGTGTTAATGGTTGGGGATTCTGCTTCGGATATTCAAGCAGGAAGAGCTTTGGGTGCAAAAACGTGCGCTATTACCGGAGGACTCGGAAACACCGAAAAGCTCATTACTGAAAAAGCTGATATTGTTTTGGAACTTGCGTGTGAGTTAATGTATAATTTATAATGTACAATGTTTAATTTTTTGGGCAGAGAAAGGTAGCTTTGCAAATAAAAAAGAGTTGGAAAATTTCCAACTCTTTTTTTAGGACTCAATCTCTTTTGCATCAAACTTGCTTCCCTTTAAAAAACCATACTCAATTAGTACTACTATTGGCCAAAAAAGAACGCCTACCATTGGGTATACAAACCAAATGTATTCGTATGATGGGAAAAATGCGTTGAGTACTACCATAGTAACAGAAAGAATGGCGTAGCCAATAAAACTGTGCTTTATGTCGTGCTTTACTTCTTTATAATCGAGCTTTATTAGTTTCTTTTTATTGGGGTGAATAAAGTTTCCAAGCTGTGCTACAAAAATACTAATTAGCGCACAAAGATTGCCAAAGATTCCCCATATAAAAGTTTTTTCGAGTGGTAAGAAAACTCCCACCAAAAATAACACCAATGCAACAATGGCTGTAGTTATTACTGTTGCAATAAGGGTAAGACGGTTCCAGTAGACAAGTTTTTTTGTCACTGTTAGCTCTGTAAAAAGCACGTCTACATCGCCTAAAGATTCAATAGCAAGCTCTACGCTTTTTTCAAAGTCAACGCCTTTTTCAATATGCTCTTCTGTTTTGAGGGTTAGAATGTCTCGAATCTCTTCTATTTGTTCTAAGACGGCATCGCTGTTTTTATATGATTTTTTTAAACTTTCACAATATGAATCAATTCTGTCCACTAACAACCTCCTATTCAACGTCCAGCAAGCTGTTTATTACCGAACGAGCAAACTTCCAGTTTTCAACATGTTGCAAGAGGGCTTCTCTTCCCTCATCGGTTATGGAGTAATACTTTCGCCTCCCACCACCCGAGGCTTCGTCTCCCCAATAGGCTTTAAGAAGTTTTTGCGTTTCAAGCCTTCTAATTGCAGAGTACAAGGATTGGGCATTAAACTCGTAGTTTATTTTATCTGAGATAATTTTTTGTAACTCGTATGCGTACCTGTCAGAGCCACTGACAATCTTTAAGATAATTGGCTCCAAGTGTCCACGCAAAATATCGCTTGCAATTTCCATGTCTTTTGTAAGTATACCTGCTTATTGTAATTTTTTCAATTACAATAAGCGTTTACTCACTAAAAATAAATTCGCCCACCGGCGCTTACAAAACCAAACCCTGTTGCAATGCTTGAAGGAAGATCGCTTCCGTCAGTTGTAAATCGTGGCCCTCCTCCAGATTCAATAAAGAAAGATCCGTTTGTACTGTCATCACTTAAAAATAAAAGTTCAACCCCACCAAAGCCTCTTGTATCAATCAAAAACGCCCCTTCAAAAGGGTTTGCTTTACTTACCCCTTGAAAAGCAAAAGCTCCAAAGTCTACCCCACCATAACCTTTAATAGCAAAATTATCAGAAATAGCAGTAGTTCCTCCAAAAACCAGTCGTTCTCTCACTCCATAAATACCATGATCCTTAAAACCACCTGCATTTAGTTCTATGTAATTACGAATAGAAAACTGCCCATCATCATTCATTTTTGAATAAAGATTAAACCCAAAATCTAAAAATCCACCGCTTACATCGGGGGTAACGAGCCCACCTCCTCCAATAGAAATACCTGTAAACCATGCATAATCAAAGTTTTCTTGTGAAAAAACAAGACTTCCGCAAAGCACCAAAATAATTGATAATACTAATAGTCGTTTCATAACCGACCTCCTATACTTGATATATCTACATGCTATCACATACTATTATGACTGTCAATATACTTTGTTAAAGAAATTAGTTTAATTTCAAAGAAAACTCTATCTTTCTGTTCGAAATATTAATCAAAAGTTTATAGTTTTTTAATTGCAAATTTCTAAAAACTTTAGTATCTTTATGGTATAATAAAATTATATTGGAGATATTATGAAGAAAAGTACAATTATTATTTTAGTGGTAGTAGGAGCTATTCTTTTACTTGGTATGAGTGCGTGCAGTTTTTTCACAGGCACATACAACTCGCTCGTTACAATGGAGGAAGGTGTAAATGGTGCTTGGGCACAAGTTGAAAACCAGTACCAACGCAGACTTGATCTTATCCCTAATCT
>CAYJIS010000025.1:0-25402 GCA_964370315.1 uncultured Treponemataceae bacterium | reverse complement strand
CGTTGTACATCCCACCACCTGGGATATTTACAAAAACGGTACCAAACCCAATAGGGATAAGCAATAGTGGCTCAAAGCCTTTTGCAGCTCCCAAATATATAATAACAAATCCAAGGATCATCATTATGAGTCTTTTCCAACCTTCTACTGTTACAGCTTCTTCACCAGAATTAAGAGACTCAACTTTTTCTTCTCCCGCTACAATGGCATTAATACCAGTATTTTGAACCGTGTTTCTCAAAAACTGCTGAACTGAAATATCAGGCACATCTTCTGAACCTTTTATAATTGCAGTACTCATGGTGCGGAAGGAAGCGACTTCATCGTCCGTCTCAGCTGCAAAAACAGTTGTTGTAATTGCAAAAACCATTGCTACTGCTAAAAGTACAAGCGTTATGTTTAACACTTTCTTTTTATAATCATTTTGACCAAGCATGTATAACTCCAAATTGTAGTCCCAAGGACTACAGGTATAAGGAAGGCTTTACAGCCCTCCTTTTTACAATATCTCTAGCGAATTTCAGCTAAATTTTGACCTGCAGTAATTGCAGATCCTGGTTGTACCAAGAAATGAACAGTACCAGCAGAAGCTGCTTTAACTTCGAGTTCCATTTTCATTGATTCAACAAGAATAATTGTTTCTCCTGATTGTACTGATGCACCTTCTGCAACAACTCCCTTTAAGAAGGTTCCAGCAACAGGCGCTTGTACTGCGCTACCTCCTGCACTTACAGGAGCAGCAGCTGGAGCAGCTTGTGGGGCTGGGGCAGAAACTGGAGCACCACCACCAATATTTGCTAAAAGCATACCAGCTGTAACAGCTGTTCCTGGTTGTACAACGTACGTAATAGGTCCGTCACAAGGTGCTTTAACTTCAAGTTCCATTTTCATTGATTCAACAATAATAACAGTATCTCCAGATTTTACATTTGAACCTGAAGGAGCAATATGTTTAACCAAAGTACCAGCTACAGGTGAATTAATTGCTGCACCAGTTGAAACAGTAGTTGTAGCTGCAGGAGCTGCTGAACCACCAAATGATACATTGTAAGATGTACCATTTACATTTACATCCATAGTATCACCTGAAGGACCAGTTGTTACATTGTAATTAGTTCCATTAACTGTTACTACACATGAACCGCCTGCACTTGGAGCAGAGGATTTTGAAGCTGGAACAGCAAAGCTTTCTGATTTAACTGGACCATTTGCACGCTCTGCAAAGAATTTTGGAGCAACTTTTGGAAACATTGCATAAGTAAGTATGTCTTCTACGCTTCCGTCTGCACCATTTTCTTTAGCTTCTACAACCATTTTATCCCATTCGTTTGCAATTAAGTCAGCAGGGCGACAAGTAATTACTTCATCATACCCCATTTGTTTTAGCGCTTTTTCTTGGAGTTCTTTATTAATTTCACCTGGAGTTGCACCATATCGACCTGTTACCAAGTCACATGTTTCTCCAGTAAGTTTTGTATATCTTCCAAAGAGCACATTAAATACTGCTTGGGTTCCTACAATTTGACTTGTAGGTGTAACAAGTGGAATATAACCACAGTCTTTTTGTACAGTTTGGATTTCTTTTAGTACTTCATCAATCTTATCTGATGCACCTTGTTCTTTAAGCTGATTTTCAAGGTTTGATAGCATACCACCAGGAACTTGAGAAGCTAAAATACGAGTATCTGCACCTAAAAAGCTTGATTCAAATTTAGCATATTTTTTACGTACATCACGGAAATATGCAGCGATTTCTAATAGTGGATCAATTTCTAAACCTGTATCCATATCTGAATCTTTTAAGATTTCTACAATTGTTTCTGTAGGACTGTGCGATGTACCCATAGCCATTGATGAAATTGTAGTATCAAGAATTTCTGCACCAGCTTCTGCAGCTTTAGTCAATGTAGCAACTGAAAGACCAGTTGTAGCATGTGAGTGAATTTCGATTGGTATACTAACAACTTTTTTAATTGCTTTTACTAAGTCATAAGCCTCATAAGGTTTTAGAAGACCTGACATATCTTTAATACAAATTGAATCTGCACCAAAGTCTGCATATTGTTTTGCTAAGTCTGCATACACTTCTTTAGTATGAAAAGGAGTTGTTGCATAGGATATAGTCATTTGAACATGTTTACCTGTTTTCTTTGCAGCTTTAGCTGCTCTGTCAAGATTACGAGGATCATTACATGCATCAAAAATACGGAATACATCAACACCATTCTTAGCTGCCGCTTCAACAAACTTATCTACGACGTCATCAGCATAGTGGCGATAACCCAAAAGGTTTTGTCCACGCAAAAGCATCATAATTTTTGTTTTAGGAAGAGCCTTTTTTAAATCACGTAGTCTTTGCCAAGGATCTTCATTTAAGAATCGAATACAAGAATCGAATGTTGCTCCACCCCAAGCTTCAAGAGCCCAGTATCCAATATTGTCGAGTTTTTCACAAATTGGCAACATATCTGCCGTTGTCATACGAGTTGCATGTAGTGATTGGTGCGCATCTCGAAGCACCAAATCGGTTAAGTGTACTTTAGCCATTATAATCTCCTAATTAAACTCCCCCTCTAGGGGCTGTGTGATGAAAGTTGAATACTTGTAAAAATGCACGCAACGCGAACGTTTTACAATTGATAAAAAAACAATTACGTTTTCTATCATTCCTCCTAATTCAACCTTGCTTTTGTCGAACAGCTGCGGCTATGGCTGCTATTACTGCATTGTTTTGAGTACCACTAGCTGACTGAGTCCCTACAGTACTTTGTTCTTCGTCTTTATCTAACTTTAATGCCCGTATTACTTTTGACGAAAGTGAAATACAGATAATTAAAATGACGAGGAATCCAAAAACAACACCCATACCAAGCAGAGTTAGAACACCACTCTGACTAAGCATTTCTGTAATTGTCATATATTACCCTCCAAATAAGGTTATTTCCAGTGATTCATTTTACTAAATATTACAAACTTATTCAATATCTATATTCTCGTAAAACGTTTATTAGAACTTTTTTTATTGATTTTTTTTGCTTATAAAAAAAGGCTGTCCAGCATTCTTTTGGACAGCCTCTTATGTACTCTTAAAAACTAAATTTTCATTTTTTTTAATTCTGTATAGAATAATTCATTAAACTTTTCAAGATTTAAGATTTTTGAGGGAATATTAACCATATTAGTTTCTGAATCAGATGCTTTGTTTTCTTTATCTACCACAATAAAGCCTGTTTTCATTGCATCGTAGTCTTTTATGACTCTACACATGTCATCTTCAAAAAGTTCTGGGTTTGTAAGATAAATAGCACAACATAAATCCCAGTTTATAAATGAATTATTATCTCCATAATATGGTCCAATGTGTGCAACCCATTCATCAATAATCGGCATTATGTAGCGAGTATATGGACTGTCAATAGCTCTTACTTTGTCAATCTCACTTTGAGGATATTCAGCGTCCCTTGTACACTGTGAACTCATAAGTGTTAATTTTGGTGCATTAAAAATTACATCTGCAGCTGCCTTACTATCTACTGTAAAATTTAACTCCTTACATAAGCTATTATTAAGATATAAAGGTTCTAACATACCACCCATTAAAATTAAGTGTTTTACTTTACTATAAAAATCTTTATCCTTTGCTTGAGCACCTGCAATATTGGTTTGTGATCCGATTGCTATAACAGTAACTTCATTTGGATACTTGTTAACTTGTTCTACCAGAAAATCTACAGCTTCACTATCATACGCTCCAGCAGATCTTCCTCCTGCATAAAAAGGAACATCAGTGATATTCATATCTTCTAACATCACTTTTGTGTTGTAATAACATACGTGCTCATGATTATTAGCAAATGTTAATGTTATTCCTAATAGATCAATATTATCATGTGTGTATAGATATGCAAATGTTAACCCATCATCAATATCACTTCGCTTTACCCCCATTGTATTGTCGCAATCCAAAATTACCTTTTCTTTCATACTAATCTCCTTTTAAACTTTAAATGTATCATGTAATATCTTCATTATAAAATGAACTGATTTACTTCCTGCATCCATAAAACCCTTACTTCGCTCACCCATAAACTTAGCTCTACCTTTTGTAGCTACCATATCAATTGTGGCTTCACTCCCCGCTTTTGCCCCATCTTCTAAACTTTTTAGAACTTCGTTTATACTGTCTCCTGCTTTATTTGCATATTCTAAAGCATAGCATAAAGAATCTACCATTGTTTTTTCACCAGCAACGGTTCCTGCCAGATCTGAAACTGCTGTTACTGTTTCTCTTATACCATCTTTAAGTACCGTTCCAGTTAACTCTTTTTCATCTCGGAGTCTCGTTGCCATGCAAATAAAAAATGTGCTAAAAATAGGACCAGAAGCACCACCCATACTTTCGAGCATTGCATAGCCTATTGTTTTAAACGAATCGGAAGGACTAATGCTATCATCTTGCAACTTCATTTTTTCATTTGCATTTTGAAATCCACGAGAAATTGTGATACCGTGATCTCCATCTCCTGCCTTAGCATCTAAATCACATAAATATAGTGACTGCTCTTTAAATACTTCATCTAAGGTTTGTGCAAACTGTTTATATTTATTCATTTCTTTATCCTTCAATTATTTTTTTTATATACGAACAGCCTCGTAATGCTTCCTCAAGTGGTGGTTTAGACTTTCTCCAGATAAAAAGTCCGTCCCCTACTTCGGTTCCGCTTTCAACAAAGCTTTCCATTATCAAATATCCTTTATATTCTTTTTCTTTTAAAAATGAAATAATATCGGCAAAAGGAATATGTCCGGTACCTGGTACACCACGATGATTTTCACAAATATGCACACAGCCAATGTCATTATAATGTTTATCCATAGCACCAACTATACTATCTTCTTCAATATTCATATGAAATGTATCTACTAATAACTTTACATTTTTTCGATCAACGAGCTTTAAGAAATCGACACCTTCATCAAGTGTATTTATAAAGTCAGTTTCAAAACGGTTTATCACTTCACAATGCAAACGAAAATCACCTGTTATACTGTCTGACACTTCTTGTAAACAAGATGAAGATCTTTTATATCTTTCAGTACGAGGCTCTTTTGAAAATCCTTGCCAAGGAGCATATATTACACCGTTAATAAATTTAGCACCAATGTCATTTGCAAAATTACAGCATTCTTTTAAATAACTTACTCCTGCCTTTCGAACACTTGGATCACTTGATGAGATATCAGTTTCACTTGTAATCCCTGTTCCAAAAGAAATATCTAGTCCAAGAGACTGAGCTTTTTTTGCTACATTACCAAGATGAGATCTTTCAACTCCGAACATTGAGATTTCAACACTATCAAAGCCACCTTCTTTTAATTTTTCTAAGTGACCGCTTACATCATCTTGCCATGTTTTACACAACATAGAAAGATGTACTCCTACTTTCATAATTCCTCCAATAATTTCTTACTCAAAGCACTTCAATGTATAATTGTACTGATACATAAACGTACTTCTTACTTCCTTTATTTATGCATAACTCTCTACTTCTACACGTATGTTATTTCCTTTTGAAATACTCTGCTCGAAAATAGTATTTTCATAAAGCACTGGCTTTTTTTTGTCATTAAAAGAACGCATTGCTGTAGAAATAACAGGTTTATAAGCACTTATTTGTAATACGTTTGCATCCTCTTCAGAAATATTTACAGCTTCTGATATTTCTTCATTATATGCAAAGCGTATATTAAAATTTAATTCAAGCACTTTAAAAATTGACTGTGTTACACCTGCAATAGACAAATATTCTTGTGTCAATGCAGGACACACTGTTATAGGTATATAGGTTTTAGTTAACCAAACAGGTTTATTATCTATAAATCGAACCCTTCTAAAATAAAAACACCTTTCGCCCGTCGTTATATGCAATTTTTCTGCTAAATCTTCGTTAGCAAATACTATTTGAAAACTCAAAACTTTTGTTGTTGGGACTCTTCCTGTTGCTATAACTTCATTTGTAAAACTTTTCATCCAAGTCCAGTCTTGCGAAGTTACATCATTTACAAATGTACCTTTTCCTGGGATGATTTTTAACACACCCTTGTCTGCAAGCAACTTAAATGTTTTTCTTACCGTTACTCTACTGACATTATGTAGTTTTTGAAACTCAGATTCACTTTCAATCATTTCACCACTTTTATACATACCTGCATCAACTTTTTTTTGTAGTTGATCTGCCAGCTGCTTATAAATAGGTTGTTCTTTTGTTTTCATTTAGCTCCTCGTGTTAACCAATTCCCCTCGAAACAATAGTATCAAATGCTTGAAATTTTTCAATCATATCCTTATTATATTCATCACAATTCTGATGATTTGGATTAACACACATTTCCCACAATGTTCTTCCTACTGCAAATCCTGAACCACCAGCCTTTGTAAATATTTCAAGTTGTCTCTTAAACTGGTCAACACTTACTCCTGAAGATAAGAGAATAAATGGAACGGTTAATTCTTCTGTAACAGATTTCACTTGCATTTCAAGTTCTTCATCGGTAAACTCATCAAGCTTTGAAGGAAACAATATTTTAAATATATCTACGCCCATATTATTAAAGGTTTCTACCATTTTTTTGTTTAATGCTACCTGTTCTAGTGTTGGTAAGTCATTGTATTGTGGAGCTAAAATTGGCTCAAGTAAAAATGGTACATTATTCTTTTCACATTCCTCTGCTAATTTTTTTACAAGATGTATAAGCTTTTGTTTTGTTTGCTCATCATCATAATAGTAGATAAAAAGCTTTACACAATCACCACCATTTTTACATATGCCTTCTACATCAATTAGGTCTGTAAGATAATTATCATCAAACTCTGTTGATGCATAATCATTCCCTTCAATCCCAATTAATAATCCATGATTCTTTAATAAGTCAGCATCACATTGTCCATTTAACACATGTGCTGGATCGAGCAAATAGGCGCTTGCCATACCCTTAAACTGGCCAATTATTTTGTTTTTTGACATAGCCATAAAAGACGCATCTACATCTTTTACTCCCATTTTTTCTAGCTGTGAAATATACACTGCTCTATGATCAATTGCAACAATTTTATACTTTCCATTTTTATCAGTCATCTTTTTAAGATGATCGTTTTTTATACCTTTTTCCATGTTAATCGTTATACTCCATAATATTTAATATTTCTATTTCTCTTTCCTTGCAAAATTGTTTTAATTTTTTTTCGATATTACCATTACTTATTAAAATATGATGCTCAATTCCTTCATTTAATATTGTATTAATTATATCCATACCAGAAAATCTCTTTCCATTTTGCATAAAATCCTCTACAAAAAATCTTGTTCCATCAAAACCTTCTAGTCTATTTGTAGCAGTACATGTTACGCAAAAGAGCTTTCGCATATCTCCTGTAAACCTAAAAAGAGTATATTCGCCCTTAGGTAAAACAGCATCAAAGCTACAACCAATTTTTGCATCTTCACCTAACTTACGGTTCATCATTGGATGCTTTATTATTTTAGCTTCCTCTTTTGTAGGCATAATTGATGAGCAACTAATACCACAATGCCATAACAAAAGACCCTTTGAATCTTTTGATAATTGTGTTAAATCCATAACAGTTGCTATATTTCCAGATAAATACTTTGCAACTAGCATCGATGCTCCAGCTCCTAAATCTCCCTCGCAGGTGATAGGAACTTGCGCCATTTTTGTCAATAAGGTAAATGCCACACATGGGACAATCCCATAGACATCCTGAAAATATGGCCAACAACTTACAGCAAGCGATGAAATATTTTCTCTATTCACAAGGTTATTTAACGCACAAGCAGCTCTAACACTTTTTATTAAAGCATCATCATCTTTTGAAAAGGTATCTACTATGGTACTAAGGATGCTAAAACCTTCTTCAATTTGATTATCACTTACTTTGTTTATTTCATCAGTAAGATGTTTTTCTTCAAAATACATAACGTTGCAGCCAATGTTATTAGTTATGGTTTCAGCGCTAACTTCTAGGTTAAAAAATGTAGGTGCTACATCACCGATTACTGCTAACTTGGTATCATTTAAAAGTGCAATATTAGCTTGCCGTTTAAGAATTTTTGAAAACTTGTTTTTAAAAACACTCGTATCGGCATTTCCATACACCCAATTTGTATATGACTTTCGAGTATACTTTCTTTTTGCAATACTTGCATATAAGTTGAGTGAAACCATACTATGCAGCTTTATATCTCCGCTCTCTGTTGGTTCCTCTACTCCCCAAAAAATTAAAGGAACCCTTATAGCTTCAAATTCCATTGCAAAATCCCCAGACGAAAATCCGCTATTTTGAAGCAATACCATATCCACTTCATTTGAATTACACCACAAAACTTCTTTAGCAGCTTCTTCTGCTGAACCTAATAACTTTGTATGTACTATTTTAAAACTAAGTTCATCCTCTAATTTTTTTAACTCGCTTAAATTTACATTTAATACATCATATTCTGAGGCATAATATGTTGGATTATTTATCCCAAACAAAGCAATTTTTAACATAAGATTTTCTCTTCCTTTTTTTTATATCATTAAAATATGGGGCTATCCACACTAAAATCATAATATGGTAAATACTCTTCACGAGAACGACATAAACCAATTGAAAAACCTTGTGCTTCTTGTGAAGTTACATACGTTCCTACCCAATTTCGTGAAATTTTAATACCCTTAGATTCAAGGAACTCACAAATATTTTTATATACGATTAATAGCTCCATTCTTGTTGTTGCACCAGCATTATTTACAAGTACCATAACTTCATCACCAGAAACATATTCACCATCATCAATAAGTTGTTCCATCATACATTTTACAAGTTCGTTTGCAGTACACATTTTCATTCGCCCACTGCCGGCTTCTCCATGAACTCCCATCCCTACTTCGATTTCATCTTCTGGTAATTCAAATGTTTTAAGACCAGTTTGTGGGTGTGTTCCTCCAGAAACTGCTACTGAAAGAGAACGAATATCAGTTCTTATTTTTTCAGAAAGCACAATTAAGTCCTCCATCGGAAGACCCATTTCAGCAGCTGAACATATCATTTTAAAAGGAAAAAATAATCCTATTGCTCCACGTCGTTCTTCAAACTTATCTTTTGGGGCACTTGAAATATCATCCCATAGCACAACCATTCGAGCATCAATGCCTTCAGCTTTTGCAAGCATTACAGCCATTTTAGCATTTAAGATATCACCTTGATGCGAAGAAACAAGAATTAAAACGCCAGATCCATTGTCTACTTCTTTTATCCCTTCTATCATTTGAATAGGAGTTGGTGCTGTAAAAACATCTCCGCAAATATTCGCGTCAAAAAGCCCTTTTCCAACAAGATCTATCATTCCTGGCTCATGTCCACTTCCATTTCCGATTACTACAGCAACCTTGCCTTTTTCTTTTTTGTCTTTGCGTACTAAAACATTACCTTTTAGGTACACCCTATTTGAATATGCTTTTTCATATCCAATAAGCATATCCGAAATAACTTTTTCTTTTGTATCAATAATTTTCTTCATATTATAAACTCTTATCAAATGGTACAGCCCATAGTTTTTCAGGCACAAACTTCAAATTAATCTCATCACCTTCTTTGTATACAGAAGATGCTTCTAACGTTACTTGTAACTCTAGGTTGCTTCCAGCTTTTACAAAATATCTAACACTTGTTCCCATAAATATTCTATTTGTTACAACTGTCTTAAAACTTCCTTCTCCTTTAGATTCAATAAATGATTCATTTCTTACAACAAGATATACTTTTCGATTATCACTTGGTAACTTTGGCAATTCAACCGTACCAAATTCTGTAGTTATCTTATTGCCCTTTTGCTCGCCGTCAATAAAGTTTGCACAGCCAAAAAATTCTGCAACTCTGTATGTTCTTGGCTCTTCATAAAACTTTTCTGGCACATCATATTGTTGAAGTTTTCCATCAAACATTAGTGCAATTTTATCTGCTAGCATAACGGCTTCTTCTTGATCGTGTGTTACAAAAATGGAAGTTACATTAAGTTTTCGTTGTATAGATAAAATCATATCGCGCATTTCAATACGTAATGCAGCATCTAGTGCTGAAAGTGGTTCATCAAGTAAAAAGAGTTTTGGTTCAATTACTAAACCACGAGCAAGAGATACACGCTGTTCTTGCCCCCCAGAAAGCTGAGTTGGTTTTCTTGCACCATACCCATTTAGTTTAACAAGATCTAACATCTTTTCTACTTTTTCTTTTATAACGTCCTTATCCATTTTTCGCATTTTAAGACCAAACGCAACATTGTCGAATATGGACATATGTGGAAACAATAGTGACTTTTGAAACACCATTCCAACTTCTCTTTTTTCAGGTGGTATTGAAAGAATTGAGTCACCATTAAAAAGTATATCGCCTGAAGTTGGATTTAATAAACCAGCTATCATTTTTAATGTTGTAGTTTTTCCACAACCTGATGGACCTAAAAATGCTACCATTTCACCTTCATTAATTGTTAAGTCAAAGTTTTCAACACTCGGTTTTGGGGCATTTGGATATTGTTTTACTAAGTTTTTTATTTCTAGTTTTGTCATTTTATTCCTCTTTATTATTTATTACATTAATTTATCACTAGCTAAATATTTTGATGTTAGCAATAATAAAAGTATTGCAGGCAAAATAAATATAATTGATACTGATGCCGAAACGGCATTGTCTCCACTTCCCATAAGAGAGAATAGAATAGTTGGTAATGTTCTAACAACTGGACCACCAATCATAACAGTTAATAGATATTGAGACCATGATACTAAGAACGTATATAATCCAGCAACTACAATTCCTGGCCAAATGATTGGAATAGTTATCAAATAGAAGACTTTAAAAGGAGTTGCTCCTAATACACGAGCTTGTGATTCAAAGTCAATTGAATAATCTTGGAATGTACTTTGCAAATACATGACCATATATGGCATAGTAGGAATTAATTGAACTATTATTACACCAAGATAGGTATTTATAAGTCCTGCTTTTATGAATATAAATTGGATACCCATTATGACTGCAAGAATTGGAACAATTGCAGGGAGAGTAATAATCATTTCAATTATTCTTTTCCCCTTAAAATTTTGCATACCCAATACTTTTGCCGCTGGCATTGCAATAATTAGCGAAATAAAAGTTACTAAACAGGATAACCAAATACTATTAAATAACCCCTGTATGATACTTCTCTGAGTAAATACATATTTCCATGCCCTTGATCCAAATTCTGGAAGCAAGCTTGGAAACGCCCATCGTTGTGATACTGACCAAATTACCAAAGGTATAAATGGAACAAATACCATGATAAAAATTACCGTCGCAGTAAAGTTTCTATATGCTTTTTTTTCTTTTAACATATGCTATAACCCTCCTCTAATACCTTGTTTTTTCGGCTAGCTTTTTATAGAGAAGAACAATAATTAAAACAATAACAGTTATTATTGTACTCATCGCCATAGCTTGAGGCCTAAATGTTAGGTCCGTATTCATAAACCGTTCATAGGCTACAATAGAAAGTGTTTTTGGAAAAACTGCTCCCAACAAAAATGGGATTTCATATGATGAAAAAGCATACGCAAATACTAATATTGCTGATGTTGTAACAGCAGGCATGATTACAGGAAGCAGAACATAAAAAAATCTTTGCCAGGCATTTGCCCCTAAACTAATTGCAGCATCTTCATATGCCGTTCCAGATGATTGTAATATTCCTACTACTGAAACACCTATAAATGGAATAAATTTCCACATAAATGCAATAATTATTCCAATACCATTTTTAGAATATATTATCAGTGGAAAATCTGCAGGTGTTTCTATTATATTTAATAATGCTAAAAAGCGTGCAAGCAATCCGCTTTGAGAAAACAAAAATAATATCATAATCCCATTAACAATATATGGTATTGGTAGTGGAAATTGATAGGCAAACATTGTTGCCTTTTTTGCTGGAAAGTATTTTCTAATCCCCATAGACAATGCTATTGCAACAGCAATGGAAAACGCTGTTGATGCAATTGCAATCCAAAATGTAAAACCTAGTGATGCTAAAAAAGTTTCATCCGTAAATATAGACACATACGCATCTAGATTAAAACCTGTTTCACCAACATTTGAAATAAGATTAAAACTTTGTAATAATCCGAAAACAAATCCGCCAATAAATAACAGTACTATTACAGCTAACGCAGGTGTAAGCATTAACCATCTTTTTGTAGTTTCTGTCATTTTTCCCCCTTTTTTAAACCATGCAATAGTAAAAGTAAACAACAATATATTTACAATTGCTTTATTGACTTTTACTGCATTAAAAACTATTTTTATTTATAAAACGGTCACATGCTATAGTTTTTAATATATTCAACTCTTACAAGTTTATAAATTTCATAAAAAAATTCATAAACCTGTAAGCACACCAAGTCAGAATACAAGATTTCTAAGCATCTGATTTGGTGTGCGTATCTACAGTAGCAAAAAGGACTTTGCCTTTTTGCTATTCAAAAATACAATTATTGGCTACCAATTCTTTCTGCCCAAATTTCTTCAATATAGACATTTAAATAAGATCCTACTTCTGGTGCCTTAGTTCTTCCTAGTTCAGCGCCATCTACATATGTGCCTTCAGGAAGTTTTGCATATTCTTCATCAAAAGCAGCTTGTTGCTCTGCAGTGATTGTTGCAAAATTTAATACGGGTCCTTGCCCAATTGCAATTTTAGCAGCTTGCATTTCTGGTGCTAAAATAATATTTGCTAGAACAATTGCACCAGCTTTATTTGCACCATTATATGGAATACCTAGATAACTAGTATCAGCAATTGAAGTATCTGTACAATACACTCTTGCTGTATCTGGTAATTGACCAAGATCAATTGCTGAACTGATTCCTGTTCCGTTCATTGTAAATGTAAAATCAACTTCGCCGTTATTTACAAGCTCGAAACTATTTGCGGCACTCTTAGCATATGTTTCACCATTTGACCATAGATATGAATTAATTTCTTCGAGCCATTGCCACATAGGTTCACTCATAACTTCAAAATCAGCTTTTGTTATACCATCTTTGTTATATTGTTCATAACCACCAGTTAATTCATACATTCCTTGTTTAATAAAACGTGTTCCCATAAACTCAGGTGGAGCAAGATATGTAACTCTTCCTGGATTTGCTTTTGCATAAGCCATAATCTCATCATAAGATCTTGGAAGATCTGACTCTTGCACACGTGCTGAATCATAAACCATTTGTAACTGTGCTGATGACCAAGGTGCTTCTTGCCCATTAACAGGATATCCCATATCATATGCAATAGCTGGGTCTGTCCAGTCTACATATTGAGAATTTGGAAGCTGCTCTGACCAATTCTTTAGTGTTACACCCGTTTCTACCATTGTTCTAAAGTTTGCACCATTAATCCAAATCATGTCAACAGAACCACCAACATCTTTTCCAGCTTCTTTTTCTGAGATAACTGTGTTTACAGCTTCGGTAGTATTGTTTACACCAACTCGATTAAGTGTAATACCGTATTTTTTTGCTTCAGCAGCATACACGTTATCAATCATATCATTGATTGTAGTTGAACCACCCCAAAGATACCAGTTAACAGTTTGCCCATCTGCTTCTTCAAGTATTTCTTCCCACGTCATTTGGGAAAAAACATTGTCGTAAATTGCATCCATTTTTTTTACTTTAGCTTCTTGGCCACATCCTACAAAGAATGTAGTTACTACTAAAAGCAAAACAAGTAAATTAAGACCTCTTTTCATTTCATACTCCTTAGTCTTGCACCGTAGTGCGTTTTTATATTACAACCAATTTTTACAAATGGTCTGTAACCACATTAATATTTCATAACCTTTTTTGCGGCTTCAATAATATCTTTAGCTTGAGGAATCCATTCATCTTCAAGTGGTGCGCAAAATGGAATATGCGCATGAGGTGGAGTAACCGTTACGATAGGTGCAACAAGTTCTCCAAACATTTTTTCTTGTAATTGAGAAGCAATATCCGCAGCCATTCCACATCGTGGATATGATTCATCTGCAACTATAACTCTTTTTGTTTTTTTTGCAGATTTCATTATACCTTCAAGATCTAAAGGTGAAATTGTTCTAGGATCTACAACTTCAACGCTAATGCCTTCTTTTTCAAGTTCAGCTGCAGCATCTAAAGCATACCCTACCATACGATGCAAAGCAATAATTGTAATATCTTTTCCTTCTTTTTTTACATCACAAACACCAAATGGAATAAAATATTCTTCTTCTGGCACTTCGCATTCTTGCATATACAATCTTTTATGTTCTAAAAAGATAACAGGATCATTATCTTTTATAGCTTGTGCTAGCAAACCCTTTGCATCATATGCATTTGAAGGTGTTACTACTTTGAGACCAGGAATAGAAACAAACATATTATAAAGCATTTGTCCATGCTCAGCGCCGGCTCTAAATCCTGCTCCACATACTGTCCGTACTACCATTGGAATTGGCTTTTTACCACCATACATATAAAACATTTTTGACGCTTGATTTAAAAGTTGGTCATAACATACGCCCATAAAGTCAACGTACATAATTTCGATTATTGGTCTTAAACCAGCAAAAGCAGCACCGATTCCAGAACCTAAAAAAGCAGTTTCAGAAATAGGAGTGTCTATTACTCGTCTTCTTCCAAATTCTTCAACTAATCCAGCAGTAACCCCAAAACCACCACCTAATCCAGTTTTATTTTCAAAGCCAGGGTTTGTTGCCCCGCCTGCTATATCTTCACCCATAATAAACACTGTATCATCATTTTTCATGCGTAAAGTAATAGCTTCTTTTATTGCATCTTTTACATTTATTTTTCTAGACATTGTAACCACCGCTTATTAATATTTATCTGCATATATGTCGGCATACATATCTTGCATATCCGGCAAAGCACTTGCAATTGCAAATTCAAAGGCTTCATCAAGTTCTTTTTTAACGTTCCTTTCAATTTCATCCAACTCTTCGTCATTCAATAGGTTTCTTTGTTTTGCGCCTTCTCTAAATAACACAATAGGGTCTCGATCCCAGTATGCTTTAACTTCAGCATCCATTTTATAACCTTGAGCATCTCCTTCCCATTGCCCATGATATCTAAAACAATCATACTCGATGTAATAAGGACCTTTGCCACTTCGTGTGTATTCTATTCCTCGTTTCGCAGCATCAAATGCTTTAAAGAAGTCCATACCGTCGCATTGTTCACATTCCATTTTATAGCCTTGTGCATAAGAAATAGTTTGTCCATCCACAATGTTATTTCTAGCAGGAGTACTCATTGCATATTGATTATTATTATTAACGAACAAGACTGGTAAAGAAAAGACTTTTGCTAAATTCATTGATTCATGAAATGCTCCTTGAGGAACAGCACCATCTCCAAAAAAAGCAACTGAGATTTGCTTTGTTCCCTTGTACTTTGCTGCAAGTGCAGTCCCAACTGTAGATGGTAAGCCTGCACCTATAATTCCAAAACCTGCAATAATGTTTAAGTCTTGGTCTATTGCATGCATATTCCCTGCTCTTCCTTTACAACAACCAGTAGACTTCCCACATAATTCAGCTGCAAGCTTTTTCATATCAATATTTCTACCAATTGAATGCGCATGGTTTCTATACGTTGTTGACATATAGTCGTCATCCGCTAATTGACACAAAACTGCAACAGAGTATGCTTCTTCACCGATATGAGAATGCATTAAACCCATTAGTGGCGATGAATCTGATTTGCAGTACTCATGAACTCTCATATCAAATTCGCGAATTTTGAACATTCGTTCATAAGCAACTTTTAAAAGTTCTTTATCCATTTTCTCCTCCGAAATAATAAAGACATGTATTCAAAAGCTATAACACGTCTTAATACTTGTATTAATATTTCTTAAAGTTTACAACCACTTTTTAAATCTGTCAAGCTTTATATCTGAGGAATTTGAAATTTAATTTGATTATTATTGCATACTTCAGATGAGTATAGTAGTATTACAATTAATATAGAGATTTATTTAATAAGAGGTTTAGTGTATTATATTTTTTTTACTTCAGTAATAAAATCTGCAATGTCACACTCAATAAGAAGTGTGCGATTTGTATAATCCTGTGGAATATATGACTTAGACATATTTATACTTATATAAAATGAGTTTTCCCAAAGTGCATTCATTTGTAGAAAAGGATATTTTATTATGCCTGGAGTATTCATTCCAACACCCAATTCTAAAAAAAGAGTATTTGAATCTTTTGCCGAGTTCAAAAATGATTCGTAACGCTTTGCTGCAAGGTGCCAGCCTTCATCTTCTACAAAGGTATTATCTTTTCTAAGATTCGTAGTCATTGGCTTTGAACAGACAGGACAATACGGGATTAATTCGGAGGGAATTCTCATGTTTTTTTGGCATTTTACCATTTCAGTAACAATATCTTCGTTATCATATGTTTTTTGATGACATGGCACAGAACACTGAAAAAGCCCATAATCTCCTTGTGTATAAAAAAGTCTCTCTTTATTAAACCCTGATTTTTGAAATAAGTGATCAACATTTGTTGTTAATACAAAATAGTTTTTATCTTGTATTAATTGCAATACATCTTTATACGGTTTAGCAACATCAACATCATAGCGATTAATCATAATGTGTCGACTAAAATATGCCCAAAATTCTTCTAAGCTTTTATAAGGTTCAAAAGCTGCTGAATACATATCACTATACTTATACACAGATATAAAGTCCTGAAAGTTTTTTTCAAATCGCTTCCCTGAATATAAATGGCCACTTGCAGCTGAAAAACCAGCACCTGCTCCTATAATTATTGAATCTGCTGTATTAATCTTATCTTTAAGTATTTTTGCTTTTTCACTAAGATAACTTTTTTTCATAAAGATCCTTATCTTTATCCAAAAATACATTAAAAATTATTTTTAGATTACTCTTAGAGTCCTTTTGCCATTGTTTTACGGTATCGACAGCAAGGTCACATGCATCGGCATTTGGATAACCATAGACACCAGTGCTGATGCAACAAAAAGCAATACCTGAAAGATTTCTCGCCTTTGCTTCATCTAAACAAGAGAGATAACAACTGTGTAAATCTTCCATATTCTGTGCAGTCGGTTTTTTAGATGAGACAATTGGTCCTACAGTATGAAAAATATATGTACTTGGGAGATTATATGATGAAGTAACTTTAACAAGTCCGTTTGGCTCATGTCTTCCTTGCATAATTTCATTACAGTCAAGTCTAACTTGAATACCTGCAGCAGAATGAATAGCATTATCAATACAGTTATGCAAAGGTTGAAAACATCCCAATAAATTAGCATTGCATGCATTTACAATTGCATCTACATTAAGCGTAGTAATATCTCCTTGCCATAGCGCTATATTATTGGTATAGTCAAAAGTATTAATGTCTATAATCCCTTTTTCCACTGTTTGTGTCCATAAAAAAGAATCTTGCATTTTAATAAAATCATCATTTAGCGCTTTAGGCTCTCTAACATTACTCAGTGCACGTAATAAATTTGTTCTATTTTCATAGAGGGCATCATAGTCTGAAATCTTTCCCTGTTCTAAAAGAAGGGTTCCTAACAGTGAGTTTAATACAGTATCCTTTTCTTCTTGTGTTGTTAATACTTGCGGGCGATCCATGCTTTAAATATACCACGAAAAAGTGAATAAAGCTAGTGGGATAGTTACTAATTTATAATTAATAATGTACAATGTATAGTTTTTTTAAATTATAAGGATTCTTACGACAACCATCAAAACAAAAGGGATTAAAAAAACACATAGGCTTACCTATATTATATACTGGCTTACCTATGTGCTGACATAAATCACTTACCTATGTGCTGGTTAAACACATGTGATTAAATAATTGTTAATTATGCATTAGTTAAAAACAACTGCTTTCATTGCTGTCATATAACCACGCAATTTTTTTCCAACAATTTCTACTGGATGATTTCTAATTTCTTCGTTTACTGCAACTAACTGCGCATTTGATACAGAAGCATCTTTACTGTCAAGACCTTTACCAATAATATCTGTATCAACATTTTTCATAAAATCATTTAAAAGGGGACGGCAAGCATTGTCGAATAAATAACAACCATATTCTGCTGTGTCTGAAATAACCTTGTTCATTTCATATAACTTTTTGCGGCTTATAAGATTTGCAATAAGAGGAGTTTCATGTAAGCTTTCATAATAGGCGCTTTCTGCTTTTATTCCAGCATCTGTCATAGTTTCAAATGCTAATTCTACACCAGCCTTTACCATTGCAACCATCAAAATGCCTTTATCAAAATATTCTTGTTCAGTTATTTCCACTTCGCCTGCAGGAGTTTTTTCAAAGTCTGTTTGTCCAGTCTCTTCTCTCCACATTAATAGATTTTTATCATTAGCGTCCCAGTCTTCCATCATTGTTTTACTAAAGTGACCAGAAATAATATCATCTTGGTGTTTTTGGTATAATGGAGCCATAATTGTTTTAAGTTCTTTAGAAAGTTCAAATGCCTTAAGCTTAGCAGGATTTGAAAGGCGGTCCATCATTCCTGTTATCCCACCCCACTTAAGGGCCTCTGTTATTGTTTCCCAGCCATATTGAATAAACTTTGAAACATATCCTTTTTCAAGTCCTTTTTCAACCATTTTATTAAAACAAAGAATAGATCCTGTTTGAAGCATACCACAAAGAATAGTTTGCTCACCCATAAGATCAGATTTAACTTCTGCAACAAATGAAGACTCAAGAACACCTGCCTTGCTCCCTCCAGTACCAACTGCTAAAGCTTTTGCAATTGACCAACCTTTTCCTTCTGCATCATTTTCTGGATGAACAGCAATTAGGGTTGGTATACCAAATCCTCTTGAATACTCAACACGAACTTCTGATCCTGGGCCCTTTGGTGCCATCATGACAACAGTAATATCGCTACGTATTTTCATACCTTCTTCTACAATATTAAAACCATGGCTATACCACAATGTTGAGCCTTTTTTCATTAACGGCATAATACCTTCTATAACATTAGTGTGTTGCTTATCTGGTGTAAGATTACCTACAACATCTGCACTTGGAATCAGCTCTTCATACGTGCCAACGGTAAAGCCATTTTCGCAAGCATTTTTCCAGCTTGCTCTTTTTTCTGTAATAGCTTCTTTTCGAAGTGCATAACTTACATCTAAACCTGAGTCTCGTAAGTTCAAGCCTTGGTTTAAACCTTGCGCTCCACAGCCAACAATAACAATTTTTTTACCTTGTAAGGCTTTGCAACCGTCATCAAATTCGTTTCTATCCATAAAACGACATTGCCCAAGTTGTAGCAAAGCTTCTCTCCATGGTATTGCGTTAAAATAATTTTCTTTTTTCATGGCTTTGTATCCTCTTATCTACTATAATTATTAATACAGATATTGTACCTAAAATAAAATAAATGGTAAAGAGGAAAATAGCCTAAAATTAAAAAATACTGCATTTTTTAATTTTTTTTAAATATTACAAATAATTGAAAAATTAAGACAGTTAAACCTGTAATTAATATAGAACATATAAAGTAGTAAGAATTAAGTCTTTTAACGTAAAATAAAAAAAAACTGTGCAATGTGCCAAATGGCACATGACGGCATTTTGTATAGATAGTATTATTGATTAAATTATTTTTGGAGAGGAAATGAAAAAAATTTTGTCAACAATCAGCGTTATATGCGTTTTAGGAATTCTAGGAGTTGTACTATTTGGAATCGACCGTAATACTAGTGAAAATTATATCGTAACTAAAATTGAAATTCTTAACGACGCACAACCAATCGACTCTGTAAAAGACTCTGAAGTATTGGAAGCTTTAATGTACAGAGTAAATAATGGAAAAAGAGATGAGCACTCACATGGCTTTGTTTCTCAATTCATAAATGCAAATTTTGAAACCTATATTACTGGTGCTACCACAAGTATTCCCGTTGAAAAACAAAAAATAGATAGTGAATTAATTTCTTCAATGGCACAAATATTAACAGACCTTGAAATTGATTCCAATCTAAACTCAAAAGGTATCGAACACAAAATCGATGCATTTTATCAAGATGGAACAAGCATTATTATTAATATAGACGAAGTACTATAATAAATAATAGTAATAATTCAAAAAAAGCTTTTACATTTTTTATAATGTAAAAGCTTTTTTTACTTTGCATTTGAATACAATACAAAATTATTTATGCTTGATTTACAATATTACATTTTTTTTCAAAATAACCGGTTTCTTCAAGATATTGTCGGCGAGTTATAACAAGAGAAATGAGCTCTTGATACATATTATAATCAACTTCAAGTGCAATAGGAAAAATATAAAACTCTGTTTCATCACAATAACGTTCAATAAACTCAAGTCTTGAAGCAAATCCTAAACTTATCATATTACTAATCCTATCGGCACATTTTAAGATTTTTGCCTTTTCACTTCCATTTTCAATAATACCACGAAGATAATCACTCTTTAATTGCCCTTCTTTTTTACTTACTTCAAGTACTAAATCCAACACTTCTTTTGCTTCAGGCTCTACATCTATAATAAGCTGAGTATCAAAGTTTGGTATATCTTCAACTAAATCATGAATGCATGATGCTTTTAATAAAACAGAATCTATATAGCCATAGTCTACGAGAATACCTAATGTATCAATTTGGTGCCTAAACATATTACCACCAGAAAATCGCAGCTTGCCGATTAATGCAGTTGCAAGTTGCATATACGGGGCTAACCCAATTTTTTTGAGTTCGAGCATTGATTGATTGTTCATTTCTTCTATTTTTTTAATTCTCATAACTTTGCCCTAAAACATAAACCACTAACTATTCAATTAGTTACAGATTTTTTATATAAGATGTTAACTTATCAAGACGCCTTTGTACACTAGTGAGTTTTTCTTTTTCTGCTTCTACGACATCGGCTGGTGCATTTTTAGCAAAATTTCCGTTTAATTTTGCTTCAACTTTTTCACAAAACACTCTCTCTTTTTCAATCTCTTTTGTAAAGTGACTTTTTAATTGATTAATATCAATATTTTCACTCATAAGAATAAATGCTTCAAAACCCTCACCTACAGTACCAATTGCCTTTTCAGGACTAGAATCAACAAATTGAATTTGTTTAACACCTGCTAAGAGTTTAATTAAATCAACTTTTTCATTACAAACTTCCGCTGGTGATAAGGGAGTAATTAAAAGTGCAATGTCGAGTTTTACATCAGGAGCAATACCGCATTCTATTCTAAGAGAGCGAATTTGTCGAATTAAATCTTGTAGGACATTAAAGCGTTTTTCAATTACTTCATCTTTTCGCCATGTTTCCACAATTGGGTATGGAGCATTTATTAGCATACCTTCAAAAGTTTTTAACTCTTTTTTAGGAAGCTTTGAATAGATCTCTTCTGTTACAAAAGAAAGATACGGATGCAACAGGCGCATACTTTCTTCTAGCACATGTAATAACACTGAAATAGCTCTGTCTTTTTCGTTATCATCATCTGTTCGAAATGAAAGCTTTGTTCCTTCAACATACCAGTCACAAAAATCATTCCAAAAGAACTCGTATACAGCAGCTGCACCATCATTATAACGATAATTTTCTAGTGCATTTCGTGTAAGTTCTACGGCATTATTTAGTCGACCATAAATCCATTTATCAAGTTCAGTTAAATCACCTTGAGAAATTGGTACAATATTTCTGCCTTCAAGGTTTCCAAGAATGTATCGGCTAGCATTCCATATTTTATTTGCAAAACGACTTCCCATTTTAAATGTTTCTTTATCCAATAAGATGTCTTGTCCTTGCGCACACATAAAGGCTAATGAAAACTTTAATGAGTCTGCACCAAACTCATCAATTATTTCAAGTGGATCAATACCGTTACCAAGTGATTTACTCATTTTACGGCCTTTTTTATCTCGAAGAAGACCATGTATATAAATATCTTTAAACGGTACTTGCCCTGTAAACTCTAATCCTGCCATAATCATTCTGCTTACCCAAAAGAATATAATATCGTAGGCAGTAATAAGTGCCGTTGTTGGGTAAAATGTTTGTAAGTCGATAGTATTTTCAGGCCAACCGAGTGTTGAAAATGGCCAAAGCCAACTTGAAAACCATGTGTCTAATACGTCGTTATCTTGTGTAAGTTTATCACCTGTTGCGCCGCATTTTGGACAAGTAGTTATATCATCCCTAGATACTGTCATTTCACCACAAGTTTCACAGTACCAAACGGGTATTCTGTGCCCCCACCATAGTTGGCGACTTATACACCAGTCTCTAATATTTTCCATCCAGTGTGAATAGGTATTTTCCCATTTTTTTGGATAAAAAATTATTTCTCCTTGCTTCCAAGCTTTTACTGCTTTTTCTGCCAATGGTTTCATTTTTACAAACCATTGCTCACTTAAATATGGTTCAACTACAGTGTCACATCTATAACAATGTCCAACTGAATGGTTTATTTTTTTTTCTTCTTTATAAAGACCTTGTTCTGTAAGGTCTGCAATTACAGCTTTTCTAGCTTCTTTTGTATTTAAGCCTTGATATTTTGCGGGTACTTCTTCATTAAGTTTTCCGTCTGGAGTCAGAATGTTAATAACTGGTAAATCGTGTCTCTTCCCTACTTCCCAGTCATTATTATCGTGCCCAGGAGTAATTTTTACGACACCCGTACCAAAGTCTCTTTCTACATAGGTATCTGCAATAATTGGAATTAATTTTTCAGTTAGAGGAAGTTTTACATTTTTTCCAATTAAGTGTTTGTATCTATCGTCTTCTGGATGAACCGCAACTGCAGTATCACCTAAAAGGGTCTCTGGTCTAGTAGTTGCAACTTCTAACTTTGTGCCATCTTCTACTTCATAATAAATATGATACATAAAACCATCTTTATCAGTATGATCCACTTCATCATCAGCAAGAGCAGTTCCACAAGATGTACACCAGTTTACAAGATATTTTCCTCTATAAATAAGGCCTCGTTCATATAGAGTAACGAATACATCTCTTACAGCTTTTGATAAACCCTCATCCATAGTAAATCGTTCTCTATCCCAATCAACAGATGCACCGAGTTTTTTAAGTTGTTCAGTGATAATTGCGTGATGTTCTTCTTTCACTTTCCATGTACGTTGTAAGAATTCGTCTCTACCTAGTTCGCGGCGACTTGTCCCTTCGGCTTTTAGTTTTCTTTCCACAACATTTTGGGTGGCAATACCTGCATGATCTGTACCAGGTACCCAAAGTGTTTTATCACCTTTCATCCTGTGGTAGCGAACCACAATATCTTGTAGTGTATTATTTAATGCATGCCCTGCATGTAAAACGCCCGTTACGTTTGGAGGTGGAATTACAACAGTAAATGTTTGTTGACTTTTATCGCCATTATCGGAAGATTCTGGTTTAAAGCAGCCTTTATCTTCCCACTCTCTATATAGTCTATCTTCAAAATCTTTTGGATTATAAACTTTTTCTAATTCAATTGCTTTCATCTTTTCCTCTCTGTTTTGAAGTATTATAGTAATTTTTTAGGGAAATTGCAAGAGAAAGAAATTAATTTGCTATATCAGTCTTATAAACATGCAATTATGTAACCAAATGTAATTTTTTATAGCTTTTAAGTGATGTTTATTTCAACAGTTGTTTTAGAATTTAAAATTCTTCTTTCTTTATTTAACGTTTTATTAGGGAAGACAAAACCCTTAATTGCGAAACACGGTTTTTCTTTTCTAAAACCCATCTTTTTCCAGCACGCTTTTTACTTTAAATACATGACAATCTTTTGAATAGTTACACAATCTAAGAATTTTGATAAACTGTAATACAAAAGGTTTTAAAGCCGTTTCCCGAGTCATCAATTTTTTTTTGGGAATGGTAACTATTGTTTGATTAGTAAATTTATGTTATAAACAATGCATGAAGATATCAAAAAAGCTAATACTAGTATGTATGATAATTATCGCAATTATATCAGTTCATACTTACTCACGCATGCAAAAAGAAAAGGAAACATTGTCTTATATTTCAGAAGATTTAGGTATAAATATACTGTCTGCAAATATAGAGCATGAAGATATTCAATACGGAGGAATATTAAATATACTCGGAGATGGACATGCATTTTGGATACTTTCTTTAGATAATACTACAGAGTCTATCGTCAATCAAATTGAAAAAAACATAGAGTGGAAAGCTCTACCCTTTACGGATAATTTAGACAAAGCCACGTATGGTAGGGATTACGGTACAAGCTATGTTGAAAGTCTTGTGCGCGACGATTATGGAGAGCCTCTTTTTCCACGAACAAAGAATGGATATTATTTTTTTAGAGATTTTAATAATGATGAGGGGCAAGATACTTCAGATGATTCAAACCTTTTTAATAGACATTCTTACAATTTTACCGTGGCATTGTTTGACGCTGACACAAATAAAATTTACTATTTTATGATAGATACATAAAAAAAGGTGCAAGCACAAAGCTCGCACCTTTTATCTAGGCAAGTACCTAGTGGCTCAACACTGCACACTATGAGTTCTATGGTTACAAAGGCAACTTGGAATCAAAGGAACTATTAATGTTGTTTGCTTTGTTTTGAGCATTGTATTCAATACTCCCATAATACTCCGATAAAAGGTAATACTGACAATACTCAAAAGGCTCAGAATGACCCGAAAAAAATGCAAACCGTTTAATAAAGAAGATTGGGATATTTTGTTTTAAGTCTAAAAGCTCCTTCACTTCCCTTGGTGGTAAAACAGCTAGAATTTTTTCTTCTGCTCTTTCTATAGAGAATCCATATTTATTTTTTATAAATTCATACAAAGAAATATTATCTTGTATTTCATTTTCCCAATCAGTATCTTTTAGCAAATTTGGATTTAGGTAGGAGTACTCAACTGAGGCCTTAATATTATTTAGAATTCTAAGACGTGAAATTAAGATAGGGTTTGAATCAGAAAGCGAAAATATTTTCTTTATTTCATCATTCATATAAGAATTTGTGATATTTAGAACTTTCGTATCCAGACAAAACTTAGAGAATTTACTATCAGCTGTAAAGCCCTTTTCAGTATGAAACCCGTCATAACTGGAGGGAACCTCTGCGATCATAGTTCCCTTCCCTTTATGAGAGTTAATTATTCCTTTACTAGATAGATCATTAAAAGCTTGCCTGATAGTGATCATGCTAACTTCAAATTCGTCAGCCAAGTCGCTTTGCGATGGTATATATTCCCCTACTTTGTAAACGC
>CAYJIS010000024.1:0-25713 GCA_964370315.1 uncultured Treponemataceae bacterium | reverse complement strand
CAATGACAGTACTTGAGGCTTCTGAGCTTGTAAAAGCTATGGAAGAAAAATTCGGCGTAACAGCTGCAGCCCCTGTTATGGTAGCAGGTGCAGCAGCAGGCGGTGCTGCAGGTGGAGATGGTGGAGATGAACAAACAGAATTCACTGTAACACTTGAAAGTGCAGATGCTACAAAGAAAATTGCAGTAATTAAGGCAGCTCGTGAAGTAACAGGGCTTGGTCTTAAAGAAGCAAAAGACCTTGTTGAAGGAGCTCCAAAAGTTCTAAAAGAAGGTGTTTCTAAAGAAGAAGCAGCAAAAATTAAAGAAACAATTGAAACAGCCGGTGGTGTTGTAAAAATTGCATAATTTTTGCTTTAGTTTTGCAAACTATTGAACTCAAGTTGGTTTTACCATAACTTCCTGAAATACAGTAAAAATTTTAGGAAGTTGTGGTATGTTTACATGTAATACAAAAGAGGTATGTAATGGCTTTGAAAGAACGAACAGTGAATCGTCAATACATCGGAAAAAACATTCGCAACTTTATGGAGTTGCCTGACCTAATCGATATTCAGCTTCAGTCTTATGAGAGTTTTTTACAAAAAGAGAAGAAGCTTTCTAATACTCCCTTAACAAATCAAGGATTAGAAGAAGTTTTCCAAACAATTTTCCCAGTTGAAAGCCCAAATGGTGATATGCTCCTTGAGTATGAATACTATGAACTCGATGAAAGCAATGTTAAGTTTTCAGAATTGGAATGTAAGCAACGTGGCTTAACATATTCAGTTCCTTTAAAAGCTCGGATAAACTTAATATTTCAACATACAGGCGAAATTCGCCAAAAAGATATTTATATGGGAGATATTCCCTTAATGACAAACCGTGGTACATTTATTATTAATGGTGCTGAACGGGTTGTTGTTTCTCAAATTCACCGATCTCCAGGTGTTGTTTTTAATCATGAAAAAGGCGTTTTTTCAAGTAAAATTATTCCTTATAGAGGAAGCTGGTTAGAATTTGAGGTTGATCAAAAAAAAGAATTAATTTATGCAAAAGTTGATAGAAAAAAGCGTATTTTAGGTACAATTTTCTTACGCGCATTGGGAATTTCAAGTCGTGAAGAAATTATTGAAGCTTTTTATTCTATTGAGAATGTGAAAGTTGCAGATACTAAAGAATTTAGAGATTCTTTAATTGGTAGAGTGCTTGCTACAGCAGTGTATATTAAAAACCCTGAAGGTGGCGAACAGAAAAAAGTATTTTCTGCCGGAGAAAAAATGCAACTTCATAGTATAGATGAGTTGTTTTTACATCCAGAAATCAAAAAACTATCACTTATAAATTTTGAAAAAGATTCTTCTCTTAATTCACAGATTTTAATAAACTGTTTTGAAAGAGAATCAATACGTTATACACAAGAGGGTTCAGAGTCTGATGAACCTACAATGGAAGATTCACTTTCTGCTGTGTATCAAGTTCTTATGCCAGGTGAGCCAATTACGTTGGAATCAGCTGAAAAAGATTTACACAGTATGTTTTTCTCAAGTAGAAGATATGATTTAGGTAGAGTTGGTCGTTATAAACTAAATAAGAAATTTAATCTTGATGAACCTATTTCAGAACATACATTAGTTAAAGATGATATTATAGCTACAATGAAGCATCTCTTGAAGGTGTATATTGGTGACGAAAGTCTTGATGATATTGACCATATGGGAAATAGACGTGTGCGTTCAGTTGGTGAGTTAATGACTAATCAATTAAAAACAGCGTTTAGCAGAATGGAACGTATCGCAAAAGAAAGAATGAGTTTAAAAGAAACTGAAACAATGAAACCACAAGATTTAGTTTCGATTAAGCCTATAGTTGCATCTATTAAAGAATTCTTTGGTTCAAGCCAATTATCACAGTTCATGGATCAGGTTAATCCTTTGGCTGAGCTTACACACAAGAGACGTCTTAATGCTTTAGGGCCTGGTGGTCTTTCAAGAGATAGAGCAGGGTTTGAGGTTCGTGACGTTCACTATACGCATTATGGTCGTATGTGTCCAATTGAAACTCCTGAAGGTCCAAATATTGGTCTTATTGTTTCGCTTGCAATTTATACTCGTGTAAATGAATATGGTTTCCTTGAAGCCCCATATAGAAAGATTGAAAAAGGTAAGGCTACAGAACAAGTTGATTATCTATCAGCTATGGATGAAGATCGTTACTTTATTGGGCAAGTATCTGTTGATATGAAAGATGATGGTTCATTTAAGGCAGATCAAATTGCAAGTCGTCGTTATGGTGATTATGCATCAAGAGATCCACAAGATGTACAATACATGGACGTTTCTCCTAAGCAAATTATTTCAGTTTCTGCTTCTCTAATTCCATTCTTGGAACACGATGATGCTAACCGTGCACTTATGGGTTGTAACATGCAACGCCAAGCGGTACCTCTTTTGTTTCCTGAACCACCGAGAGTTGGTACAGGTATGGAGGCAAAGTGTGCATATGATTCTGGAGTTTTAGTTAAAGCGGAGAGAGAAGGTACAGTTGTTCATATTACTTCTGATGAAATTCGAATTAAACCGAGTTCAAAGAGTAAAAAAGCAGAAGACGATGTTTATACATTGTTAAAATATCAACGCACAAACCAAGATACTTGTTATCACCAACGGCCTGTGGTTGAATTAGGTCAAAAAGTTGAAGCAGGAGCTGTTCTTGCTGATGGGCCTGCAACATATCAAGGTGAGTTAGCACTAGGAAGAAATATTCTTGTAGGGTTTGTTCCTTGGAATGGGTATAACTATGAAGATGCTATTCTTATTTCACAACGTGTTGTAAAAGAAGATATGTTTACATCGATACATATTAAAGAGTTTATCACAGAAATTCGAGAAACAAAACTCGGACCTGAAAAAATTACTCGTGATATTCCTAACACTGCAGAAAAAACACTTGATAATTTAGATATCGAAGGTGTAATTCGAATTGGTGCTAAGGTTCGTTCTGGCGATATCCTTGTTGGTAAAGTTACACCGAAAAGTGAAACAGAGACAACACCAGAATTTAAACTTCTTAATTCAATTTTCGGTGAAAAAGCAAAAGAAGTGCGTGATACTTCTTTGCGTATTCCACACGGAACTGAAGGTACTGTTATTGATGTACAAAGACTCAGAAGATCTGAAGGTGATGATCTTAATCCTGGTGTTGATGAAGTTGTTAAGGTTCTTATTGCAACAAAACGTAAGCTTCGTGAAGGTGATAAAATGGCAGGTCGACACGGTAACAAGGGTATCGTTGCAAAGATTTTGCCAGTAGAAGATATGCCATACTTAGAGGATGGTACATCTCTTGATATTTGTCTTAACCCACTTGGGGTTCCTTCTCGTATGAATATCGGACAAATTATGGAATCTGAGTTAGGATTAGCAGGCCTTTACCTTGATGAATGGTATGAGTCTCCAGTATTCCAATCGCCTTCTAATGAGCAAATTGAGTCAAAGCTAACTGAAGCTGGATTTAACACAAACTCTAAAGCCTTATTAAGAGATGGACGTACTGGTGAGCCTTTCCAAAATGATGTTTTCGTTGGTGTAATATATTACTTAAAGCTCCATCACTTGGTTGATGATAAAATGCACGCCCGTTCAACTGGACCGTACTCACTTGTTACTCAGCAACCTCTTGGAGGTAAGGCTCAGTTTGGTGGTCAACGTTTAGGTGAAATGGAAGTATGGGCTCTAGAAGCATATGGTGCTGCAAATACATTGCAAGAGCTTTTAACTATCAAATCCGATGATATGAACGGACGTTCAAAGATATATGAATCTATTGTAAAAGGTGAGCCGTCAACTGCGGCAGGTGTTCCTGAATCATTTAATGTATTGGTTCAAGAGCTTAGAGGTTTAGCGCTTGACTTTAGTATTTATGATGCTAAGGGAAATCAAATTCCTCTTACTGAAAGAGACGAGGAGTTAATTTCTAAGTCTGGATCTAACTTTTAGAAAGTTGTTTTATTAAAGCTATTATAGTACATGTTGTGCTATAATAGTTGTATAGTATTTAAGAGTATTAATAATGAGTATTGCGCTGATAGTATAATGCTCATTGTTTGGCAGTTTGCTTGGCAAGTTTGTAATGCAAACTGAATATTGTATTGCCGTTTTAACATGTGTTGCAAACGGCATAAAAAAAACGTAATCGGAAACTGCTGTTTCCTTATACATTTTTTTATAGGAGAATACATGCGAGATATTCAAGATTTTGACAGTCTTATGATAAAGCTTGCTTCACCCGATGCAATTCGTGCTTGGTCTTATGGTGAAGTTAAAAAGCCTGAAACTATAAACTACCGAACATTACGTCCAGAAAAAGATGGTTTGTTTTGTGAGCGTATTTTTGGAACTACAAAAGAGTGGGAATGTTATTGCGGTAAGTTTAAGTCAATTCGTTACAAAGGCTTTATTTGTGATAGATGTGGTGTTGAAGTTACACACTTTAAAGTGCGACGTGAAAGAATGGGGCATATTGAACTTGCAGCTCCTGTATCTCATATTTGGTATTATAGATCCGTTCCAAGTAGAATGGGGCTTTTACTTGATTTACAAGTAGCGGCGCTACGTTCAATCTTGTACTATGAAAAATATATCGTAATTGATGCTGGAGACACCGATCTTAAGAAAATGCAATTGCTTACTGAAGATGAATACTTAGAAAAGCAAGAGCGATATGGTGGTGCTTTTACAGCTGGTATGGGTGCCGAAGCAATTAAAACTTTGCTTGAAAACTTAAATCTTGATGAGCTCGCCATTGAATTACGTGCAAAGATGATTGAAAAGGGTGCTAAAAGTGATAGACGACTTCTAAAAAGAATTGAAATTGTTGAAAACTTTAGAGCATCAACAAATAAATGTTCTTGGATGATCCTTGATGCTATCCCGGTTATACCACCTGAGCTTAGACCAATGGTTCAGTTAGATGGTGGTCGTTTTGCCACTTCTGACTTAAATGATTTGTACAGAAGAGTTATAAATAGAAATAATCGTTTGCAAAGACTTATGGATCTTAATGCACCTGATATTATTATCAGAAACGAAAAACGCATGCTCCAAGAAGCTGTTGATTCATTGTTTGACAACTCAAAACGAAAACGTGTAGTAAAAGGTGCCTCAAACCGACCTTTAAAGTCAATTTCTGACATGTTAAAAGGAAAGCAAGGGCGATTCCGACAAAATCTACTCGGAAAGCGTGTTGACTATTCAGGACGTTCTGTAATTTGTGTTGGACCAGAGTTAAAACTATGGCAATGTGGTCTTCCAACCAAAATGGCATTGGAATTATTCAAGCCATTTATTATGAAAAAACTCGTTGATAAAGATGTAGTATATAATATTAAAAAAGCAAAAATGCTTGTAGAGTCTGAATCTCCAGAAGTATTTGCTATTCTTGATGAGGTAGTACGCGAGCATCCAGTTATGCTTAACCGTGCTCCAACTCTTCACCGTCTTGGTATTCAAGCGTTTGAGCCTGTTTTGGTAGAAGGGAAGGCTATTCGTCTTCATCCACTTGTATGTCATGCTTTTAATGCTGACTTTGATGGTGACCAAATGGCTGTACACGTACCTCTTACACAAGCGGCACAGATGGAATGTTGGACATTGATGCTTTCAGCTCGAAATCTTTTAGACCCTGCAAATGGTAAAACGATTGTATACCCATCACAGGATATGGTTTTAGGTATTTATTATTTAACTAAAATAAAACCATCTGGAAAAGGTACGGGGAAACGATTTAGTTCAGAAAACGAAGCATTGCTCGCAGCCGAGTCAAAGAGTATTGATTGGCAAGCTGAAATTGAAGTTCCAATTATGAAAGCTCCCTATAATGGTGAAGTAGTTTCTACTACTGCAGGGCGAATTGTGTTCAATGATGAAATGCCTGCTGATGTAGAATATGAAAATGAATTATTGGGCGATAAAGAGTTAAAACGCTTAATAGAAAGAGTATATAAAAAACAAGGTCCTTGGTTAACGGTACAAATGCTTGATGCAATTAAAGCTGTTGGATATAGATATGCAACATTCTTTGGTGCAACAATCTCTATGGACGACATTCTTGTACCTGAAGAAAAACCAGAAATGATGGAAAAGGCTAATACTGAAGTTGAAGCAATAACAAAGCAGTATCGACAAGGTAGAATTACTCAAGATGAACGTTATAACAGGGTAGTTGAAGTTTGGACTAAAACAAACGAAGACTTAACTAATGTTATGATGAAAAAACTTGAAAATGATAAAGAAGGTTTTAATACTATTTATATGATGGCATCGTCTGGTGCACGTGGTAGTCGAAACCAAATTAGACAGCTTGCAGGTATGCGTGGTCTTATGTCAAAGCCTAATGGAGAAATTATTGAATTGCCAATTAGGGCTAACTTTAAAGAAGGCTTATCGGTTATTGAGTTTTATATTTCTACTAACGGTGCTCGTAAAGGTCTTTCTGATACCGCTCTTAAAACAGCTGATGCAGGTTACTTAACACGTCGTCTCGTTGATATTGCACAAGATGTTGTTATAAACGAAGAAGACTGTGGCACAATTAATGGTATTGATTATACAACCATTAAAGACGGTGATGAAGTTGTTGAAGCATTAAAAGATAGAATTGTTGGGCGATTTACATTAGAAAACATTGTTCATCCTATTACAGGAGAACTCATAGTTGGTGTAAATGAATATATTACTGATGAATTAGCAAATGAAATAGACTTAGCTGGCGTAGAAAAAGTTAAGCTAAGAACTGTATTAACTTGTGAAGCTCGTCACGGTGTATGCTGTAAGTGTTACGGTAGAAACCTTGCGCACAACAAAAAAATTGAGATAGGTGAAGCTGTAGGTATTATTGCTGCACAATCAATTGGTCAACCAGGTACACAGTTAACAATGCGTACTTTCCACGTTGGTGGTACTGCGTCAAAAATTAGTGAAGAAAATAGAATTGCATTAAATTTCCCTGTAATTGTTCAAGAAATTGCTGGTTCACATGTTATAATGGATGATGGTACTTGGCTCTTTACACGTAAAGGTAGTATGGAAGTTACACGTTTATACGGTGACTATTCTCTCGAAGGTGCAAAAGCACTTGTTTCTGATGGTGATAAGGTAACAGCTGGAACACCATTGTTTGAGATAAAGGGTGAGAAAACACTTGCGACAGATCCAGGGCGAATAATTCTAAATAAAAAGCAAATGTACTTAGCCGGAAATAACCTCAAGGTAGAAATCAAAAACGGTTCTACTGTTACGGTTAAAAAAGGTGACTTTGTAGCTGCAAATAAAACAATGGGACGCTTTGATGCCTTCTCTGATCCAATTATTGCTGAACATACTGGATATGTTCACTATGAAGATATTATTCTTGATTCTACTTTAGCTGAAGTAGTGGATGAAGAAACAGGAAACGTTGAAAAACGTATTACGGATCTTCATTTGGATACAAAGCAGCCTAGGGTACTTATTACAGATGAAGCTGGAAATGAGCTTGGTAGTTATTATCTTCCAAGTGGTGCCGTTCTTCTAATTGAAGATAAGCAAAGTATTAAAGCTGGTACACATATAGCTAAGACTCTTAAAGAATCAGCTAAGACAAGTGATATTACTGGTGGTTTGCCTCGAGTATCAGATCTTTTTGAAGCTAGAAAACCAAAAAGTCCAACTGTATTGGCTCAAATTACTGGTGTAGTTCAATTTAAAGGTATTACAAAAGCAAAGCGTGTTATTGCAGTTGTCGATAAGTATGGTAAATCTTTTGATCACTTAGTTCCAATGACTAAGAGATTGTTAGTGAGAGATGGAGATACCGTTGAAGCTGGAGAAAGTTTATGTGATGGTTCAGTTAGCCCACATGATATTTTAGCAATTTTAGGCGAGCATGCTCTACAAACATATTTGATGAATGAAATACAACAAGTTTACCGAATGCAAGGTGTAAGTATTAATGATAAGCACATAGGTATTATTGTTAGACAAATGCTTAGAAAAGTAGAAGTTGTAGCAGTTGGAGACACACGATTTATCTTTGGTCAACAAGTTGATAAATACAAGTTCCACGAAGAGAACAATAGGGTAATGACAGAAGGTGGACAACCAGCTATCGCTCGCCCAATGTTCCAAGGAATTACAAAAGCTGCATTGAATATTGATTCATTTATATCAGCTGCGTCTTTCCAAGAAACAACAAAGGTTTTAACAAATGCTGCTATTGCGGGTGCTGTAGATAATCTTAGAGGTCTAAAAGAAAATGTTGCAATTGGACACTTGATTCCTGCTGGAACCGGTATTAAAAACTACAAAAACGTTAAGTTGTTTGATGAAAATGCTTCAGACTTAGATATTCAAATGGAAGAAATCCTAGAGAGACGAAAGATTGAAAAAGAAATGGAAGCTCAAATGGAAGAAGTGATGTTTGAAAATGAAGGTGATGAAGACTAAGCAATTAATAATGTATAATTGTTAGGGCTAAGGTGTAGGGAGTTTATTCACTCTACATCTTGGCTATATTGACAGTGTAGTAAAAAATTTGTTATACTGTACAACCAATGGTAATTTCGACCGGAGTGCTGGCCGGTTTTAATAAATAGGAGATAAGGCTCATGCCTACAATTAATCAATTAATTAGACAAGGACGAAAGTCAGCTGCGAATCGGACTAAATCGCCTGCTTTACAATCTTGTCCACAAAAACGTGGTGTTTGCACCCGTGTTATGACTGTTACTCCAAAAAAGCCAAACTCAGCGCTTCGAAAAGTTGCTCGTGTTCGCTTGAGTAATGGTATTGAAGTTACTGCATATATTCCGGGTATCGGACATAACTTGCAAGAACACTCTGTTGTACTCATTCGCGGTGGTCGTGTAAAAGACCTTCCTGGTGTACGTTATCACATTATTCGCGGTACTAAAGATACTCTCGGTGTAGAAGACCGAAAAAGAGGTAGATCTAAGTACGGTGCTAAAAAGCCAAAGGCTTAAAGGGAGATACGTAAATGGGTAGAAAGAATAAAAGCGTTAACAGAACATTGTTACCAGATCCAAAGTACAATTCAACTGTTGTAACAAAATTTGTATGTCGTATGATGCTTGATGGCAAACGTGCTACTACAATTAAAATTATGTACGAAGCTTTGGCTACATTACAACAAAAAACAGAAAAGGATGCATTAGAAGTATTCTTAAAGGCGCTCGATAATGTAAAACCAATGGTAGAGGTTAAATCTCGACGTGTTGGTGGTGCTACTTATCAAGTTCCAATTGAAATTAGAGATTCAAGACGAGAAGCTTTGGCTATGCGCTGGGTAATTACAGCTGCACGTGCTAAAAGTGGACGTGGAATGGGGGACCGGTTAGCTTCTGAACTTTTAGATGCATATAATAACACTGGTACTGCATATAAGAAAAAAGAAGATACACACAAGATGGCAGAAGCAAACAAAGCGTTTGCACACTACCGCTGGTAGAACTTCTTTTTACAAAAAGCTCCCGACTGGGAGCTTTTTTACTTTTAAATCTAAGGTTTTGTATTGATATTTATTTTGCTACCAGGGTCATGTGGTTTTTTAAACAATAATCCATAGCGACTGCTGCAGCGCCATATAAGGTTGGATCATCTTCGAAATTAGTTGTAGTTATTTTAACAGTATTTCTAAATGATTGAGGTATTCTTTCATCAACAACTTTAATTATTTCATCAAATATTATTGAACTATCTCTAACCATTTGATTACTTAACACGATGATTGAAGGGTTGTACATATTTATTATATTTACTACACCACATCCAATATACTTTCCTGCTTCTTTAACTAACAAAAGTGATAATTCATCATGTTCTCTTGCATGTAAAAAAACATTTTCATAACTAAGTTTGTCGTATGCATTTAGACTTGAAGTGGGGTATTTACTTAATAAAGCTTGAGCTCTTTTTATCAGTGCTAGTGAAGAGCAATAAGACTCTAAGCATCCGTAGTTGCCGCATTGGCAGCGAGGCCCATTAACATCAATGCTTACATGTCCTAATTCACCTGTAACTCCATCATTGCCTGTAAAAATATCACCATTAATTACAATTCCCGACCCAACACCTTCACCTACTAGCATGTGTACAAGCACGCCGTCTTTTGAAAAGGAGTAGTTTCCGAACCACCAATCAGCTAATGCACACGAGTTCGCATCATGCATGATTGTAGTTGGTATTTGGAAAACACCTTCAAACTCACGAGTTAAATTTACATTTTCCCAGCCATTAGTTTCCGTAACTAATACTATCTTAGATTCATTTTCTAGGTAGGGGCCTGGAACAGCAATCCCTATTGAGACGATATTATTAAATCGTTCAATATATGATTTCATAATTTCTTTTATTCGTAAAAGTATTACTTCTAAAGTTTCATTTTCAAAATCTTCAGAATAATAATCGTATATTATTGCATTAAAGTCAAACACACCTACTGAAAAATTTCTTCTCGATATCCTTGCCCCAAGAAATAGAAAGTCTTGATGTAGCTTGATACCTACTGAGCGTCTTCCTTTTTCTCCAGCATAAAATCCTGTTTCTTGAATTACATTATAGTCTATTAGCTCTTGAACTATTTTAGTTATCGCTGCGGGGGTTAAATCTAGTGCTTTGCTTAGTTGTGAGCGTGTAGTTATTTTATTTTTTTGTAAAAACTGAATTACGAGAGAACGATTTAAGTTAAATAGATGTTCATTGTTTTGACCAATCATAAATATGACCTTAGCATTTATCTATATTTTTCATGCACTGAAGAATTTCTTCTGTATTTGGTATAGAAGGTATTCCGCCTTTTGTTGTTGCAGCCATTGAACCACTGGCATTTGCAAAGTCAACGATACTTTCAATTTCTTCTTTTGTTATTAGATGTACATCTTTATTAAGAGTGCTTATTTTATATAATGATGCTCCCATAAAAGAATCCCCAGATCCTGTTGTATCTACAACTTTTACATCATACGTTTTTAAGATTCCCTGATGATCATTTAATTGGTAAAAAGCTCCCTTTGGTCCAAGAGTAACAAATAATAATGAAATTTTATATGTATTCATAAAAGACTTAGCATTAGTTTCAAAGTCTTTTGATCCTGTTAAAAACTCAAACTCCTCGTCGCTAAGTTTTACTATATCAGCGTACTGCATAAGTTCTAGTATCGTTTTTCTAGCTGCTGCTTCATTTTTCCATAAAGACAAGCGCAAATTAGGGTCATAGCTCATTATTAGCTTGTTATTACTGGCAATCTTAATTGCTTTTAGCGACGCACTTTTTGCAGGCTCCGCAGTGCAGGAAAGAGATCCATAGTGAAATATTTTTGCCCTTTTTATAAGGTCCTCATCTATTTCATTCTCATTAAGCATCAAGTCTGCTCCAGGATTTCTAAAAAAACTAAAAGAGCGATTGCCTTTGTCATCGAGAGTAACAAAAGCAAGTGTAGTTCCAATTTCTTTGTCTATGTGTAAAGACTTAGTGTTGATATTTTCTTTTTCTAGTGTGTTAATAAGAAGTTTTCCTAAGTCGTCGCTTCCCACTTTTCCAATGAACGCACTGTTTCCGCCAAGCCGTGTAATTGAAGTTAAGACATTGCATGGAGCACCTCCTGGGTTACATTCAAATACGGGAAATCCCAATTCTGATTTTCCTGCTGGTGTAAAATCAATAAGCAATTCACCTAAAGCTACTACGTCTATCTCGCTTGTCATCTTTAAATCCTTTATATTACAACACAGTATAATTAATTACTGTTTATAATTAACTAAGTTAACTAATAATATCATAAAAATTTTATTTTGGGAAGAGGAAATGTAAAAAAAAAAGCAATAAATTGCAATAAAAGTTGATATTTTGTGTAAAAAGTACGGAAAAATATCAAAAATAGAAATATTTGCTTGACAAAAAATATATTAGGGTGTATTATGCTTAACAGAGTTAATGAATAAAGACGATTAATTAAAGTCTTTAAATTTTTAGGAGGAAAGAAATATGAAAAAGAGTATTTCAATTGTATTGTTGGCTGTTCTTTTTGGAGGACTAGTATTTGTTGGTTGTGGAAGTGAAAATAGTGGTGGATTAACAGAAGATGGTTTACCAATCATTCGTGTTGCAACTCTTGGACAGCAGTTAAGTTTACCTATGCATTATATTAGTAAGCAAGGCTGGGATGTTGAAAATGGATTTAAATTGGACATTACGACTTTTTCACAAGGAACAGGTATAAATGAAGCACTTGGTTCAGGACTTGTAGATGTAGCTACTATTGGGGCTGCTGCTGTGTCGTCATGTAGTGTTTATGACGCTGTTTACTTATTTTCACACGAAGATAGTAGTGCTGGGCAACAAGCAATGATTAGAAAAGATAGTGATATAGCTAAAGCAAGAGGTATAACTGCAGGGTATGAAGATGTGCTTGGATCACCAGAAAGTGTAAAAGATGCTAGAATCTTGTTACCTATGGGAACAGGCGCTCACATGCTAGTTAGTGTGTATCTTGATATTATTGGTCTAACAGAAGAAGATGTAACTTTGATTAACATGGATACAGCTGCATCTTACCAAGCATTTGTTTCAGGAGAAGGGGATATCTGTTTAACTGCATATCCTACAGCTGATAACTTTATCGCATCAGATTATGAAGTAGCATTTAGTATGATTTCAACAGATACACCATATTATGATAACATTGTTGCATCTAAAGCTTTCTATGAGGATGCAGAAAAAAGAGAAGCGTTAGTAGCTTTAGCAGTTCAATTGATGAGATGTGCAGAAGAGTTTAATGGATCAGATGATATTACAATGGATTCTATGATGGAATGGTATGGTATTAATGGTCAACAAGTTAACAAAGAAGATATTGCACATCAAGTATTGTCACGTCCATTTTTTACATATGATGATTACAAGTCTCTTGATACAACAAGATCATTTAAGGAAACAACAGATTTCTATGCTTTAGTTGGGAATATTAGCCCAGAAGACAAAGATAAAGTGTACGCTAATATAAAGACAGATGTATTAGAATCTGCTTTAGTTAAGTACGAAGAAATGTATCGATAATCTTATGGTGAGGGTTAGAGAAGGTTTATGAAAAGAAAAATATTTTTTAGTTTAATATCAATTTGTTCTGTTTTTTGCTTTTTTTTAGGTTGGCATTTAATTACAGAAACATTTAATTTGGTGCCAAAAACCATGCTGCCCTCGCCAGTGCAAACTCTGGAAACAATAATAGAGAAATTTACTGTTTCCAGGCCTGACGGATCAACATTACCATGGCATATATTAGCAAGTTTAAGAGTTTCGTTATTGGGTTTCCTTTTCGGAATAATCTTTGGTGTGCCATTGGGGATAGTAATTGCATGGTGGGAAAAGGCAGATTTATGCTTGAAGCCAGTATTTGATTTTATCAGGACGATTCCGCCTATTGCATGGATTCCTATTATGATAATATTCTTAGGAATAGGGTTCGTTGCAAAGGCTTCAATAGTATTTTTATCAGCATTTATCCCTTGTGTAATAAATTCTTACACAGGTATAAAAGCAACAAAGTCTGTTCATGTTTGGGTTGCACAAACATTTGGAGCTTCGAGGTTAACAATATTATTCAAGGTTGCAATACCAACAGCTTTACCATATATATTCACAGGGTTAAAGGTTTCTCTTAACTCTTCATGGACAGCATTGGTTGCGGCTGAGATGCTCGGCTCTGCAGATGGTCTTGGGTACATGATTCAAATGGGACGCTTGCTTGGACGTAGCGATTTGATTGTTGCAGGTATGGTTGTTATTGGTATAATTGGAACAATCCTGTCGTTCTTATTAGATTCGCTTGAGAAAAAAATCGTAAAGGGTAAAGAGTAATATGAAGATTAAAAAGTATAATACATATATATATGGTGCATTGACTTTTTTTGTGCTGTTGCTTTTGTGGCAGATAGCAGTATTTTTTAGTACGTCACAAATTGACTTTCCAACTCCATTGGATGTTTTTAAACGCTTCTTCTATATGTTATTTAATGAAGTAGGTAAATATTCAATTTGGGGTCATATAGCATGGAGTCTTGGTAGGGTATTAATAGGATTTCTTTTAGCATTTGTAATAGGAACAAGCTTGGGACTATTAATGGGATGGTTTAAAGTTGCGAGAGCAATATTTAAGCCAATATTCGATTTGTTACGACCTATAGCGCCTTTAGCGTGGATCCCTTTATCGATATTGTGGTTTGGCATTGGAGAATCTTACAAATACTTCTTGATTTTTATTGCAGCATTTGTACCTTTTACTATAAACTCCTATGCAGGCGTTTTAAGCTGCGATAAGGTTTTAATTGGGGCTGCAAAAATGTTGGGAGCGTCTAACTCTCAGTTATTTTATAAAGTAGTTATTCCTTCAGCTGTGCCATCAATCTTTTCAGGGGCTCAAGTAGCGTTATCTAATGCTTGGATGACAATGCTTGCAGCAGAAATGGTGCGGTCGTCTGAAGGAATTGGTTGGTTAATAATTCAAGGACAAGCTGTTAATGATATGACTCAGATGATAGCAGGTATGTTAGCAATTGGAATTGTAGGTCTTTTACTTGCAACGGGAATGCGTAGACTAGAACGGAGGTGTTTAATATGGAAAGAACAAGGGAAATAAAAAATGTAAAAATGTCGTGCAAAGGTCTTTCAAAGGAATTTGTTAATCGAAAAAAAACATTTAAAGTTCTATCAGATATACACTTCGAAGTTGAAGAAAATGAATTTTTGGTAATTTTAGGACCTGGCCAATGCGGAAAAACAACATTGTTATATATGCTTGCAGGAATTGAAGAGCGAACTGGGGGCGAAATATTTCATAATAATAACTTGGTAAAAGAACCTGACCCAAGTAGGGCTGTAGTATATCAAACAACAGCACTTTTCCCTTGGTTAAAAGTTAAAGATAATGTTAGTTTCGGTCCAAGAGTTAGAAACGTAGATAGCGGTAAAGTAAAAACTGATACTCAGCATTTTATTGACTTGGTAGGTTTGACAGGATTTGAAAACAGCTATCCTGTTCAGCTTTCCGGAGGTATGAAACAGCGGGTAGGAATAGCTCGTGCTTATTGCAACAACCCAGATGTTTTGTTAATGGATGAACCATTCGGGCATTTAGATGCACAAACTAGATATATGATGCAAGAATCATTAGAGAAAATTTGGAATACAGAAAAAAGAACAATTATATTTGTCACTAACAATATAGAAGAAGCTATATATTTAGCTGATAGAATAATTCTTCTTTCAGGTGATTCACCAAGTACAATTTTTTCCGAATATCAAGTAACGTTAGATCGTCCGAGGAGTCTTGTCGATCCTGAGTTTTTGGCATTGCGGCAAACTATTACAGATAAAATGAACGAAATTAGTTAAGGGGAAAAAGAATGAGTCGTAAGATTAAAGTTAAAGTGTCGAATCTGACAAAAAGGTTTGGCGATTTGTTAGTACTAGATGATATTTCGTTTGATGTTTATGAAGGAGAATTTTTGTGTATAGTTGGGCCAACAGGATGTGGAAAAACAACATTCTTAAATAGTTTAACTCATCTATATAAGCCAACATCTGGAGAAATTTTATTTAATGGTGAAACAGTAGATTTGCAAAAACATAATATTGCTTATATTTTTCAAGAATACTCAGCAATGGAATGGTTGACTGTAAGAGAAAATGTGCGGTTTGGATTAGAAATTAAAAAAGACTTGAAAGATGTTGAGAAACGTGTAGATGAAGCTATTGCTTTAGTAGGCTTAGAAGATTTTAAAGATTACTATCCAAGACAGCTTTCAGCTAGTATGCTCCAAAGGGTTGTGATAGCACGTACTTTTGCAACGAAACCTGAGTTGCTTTTGATGGATGAACCTTATGGACAATTAGACATAAATTTACGTTTTAAACTTGAAGATGAAGTAGTAAAGTTGTGTAAAAAAACTAATACAACAGTTATCTTTATAACCCATAATATTGAAGAAGCTGTCTATTTAGGAGATAGAATTTTGGTTTTAAGTAATAAGCCAACAACAATAAAAGAAGCTGTTATTGATGAGCTTAAGCATCCACGTGATATCACTGATCCTGAGTTTATTAGCATGAGAAATAAAATTACCGACCTAATTAAATGGTGGTAGGTTGTAAAGGAGAAAATATGAATAAATATATTAATACTAGACCCAATGTAATTCTTTTTGTTACAGACCAACAACGGTTTGATTCACTAGGCTGTTATGGCAACGAATTTGTGGAAACACCAAATATAGATAAGTTTGCCTCAGAAGGTGTGTTGTTTAAGAATGCATATTGTCAAGCACCCGTGTGTACACCAAGTCGAGCATCATTCATGACCGGCAGATACCCAAGAACAACTCGATGTCGTTCAAACGGACAAATGATGCCAGCAGATGAAAGACTTATCTCAAAAGTACTTGATGATAATGGATATTACTGTTCACTTGTAGGTAAAATGCATTTAGCTCCATGTGGACCTTCTGTATGTCCGATACGGGAAGCAAGGATTGATGACGGGTTCACTGATTTTCATTGGGCTCACAATCCTTCAGGTATAGGCAATGCAGGATTACCTGAATCAGGGGGAACTTATTGGTCAGGAAATGAATATAGTCAATGGCTCTTTAAGCAAGGTAAAAAGTATGAATATCCAAACTTTGATGAAAAAGGGTATGTTAAAACTGGAATGGATGAAGATGCACATTTTACAAAATGGTGTGTTGACAAAGCTATAGATTGGATAAAATATTCAGCCGCAGAAAAAGAGGCTTATGGTGAAAAAAGTCCACCATGGTTCTATAATTTGAACATATTTGACCCTCACCACTCCTTTGATCCACCAAAAAGATTGTTAGAAAAATATTTAGCTAAGATAGATGAATTACCTCTTCCTAAATATATGGAAGGTGAATATGATAATAAGCCTAAGTTCCAAGAAATGGATCATAAAAGTGCATACAATTCAACAGAAGCAAAGAATCATTTTTGCTATGATGATATGTCTGACTATGAACATAAAATTATTAAAGCCGCCTATTATGCAATGATAGAAATGATTGATATTCAATTTGGTCGGCTTATGAAGGTATTAGAGGAAACAAATTCCTTAGACAATACAATAGTAATTTTTGCTTCTGATCATGGGGAAATGCTAGGTGACCATGGAATTTACTTGAAAGGACCTTATTTTTATGAAGCCCTCACTCATATTCCTCTTATTTTTTCTTGGAAAGATCATTTTAAGAAAGGTGTAGTTACTGATACACTCGTTGAGCTTACTGATATAGTTCCAACTCTAGAAGAATTTTGTATTGGAAAAGTTGAAGATGGTGTACAAGGTAAATCTTTTGCAGACTTCTTAGTCAATGAAGATTATGAAGGTGAACATAGAGATAGCGTGTATTGCGAATATTATGAAGCTATGCCTTGGCATCAAGATCCGAAAGCATTTGGAACAATGGTTTTCGATGGTCGATATAAGCTATCTAGGTTTCACACACTAGGTACAGGCGAGTTATATGATTTGAAAAATGACCCAGATGAAATAACAAATCTTTGGGATGATAGTCAATATTCAGAAGTGAAGATTAAAATGTTGGAGTTATTATCTGACAGAATGAGTGATACCGTTGATCCTTTGCCCGTTAGAACGGACAAGTGGTAATACAATTCATATTGAATGTACTATAGCACTTGTTATAAGTATTGACTAAGATGGGTGCTATAGTAATAATAAGTAGAATAAGGAATTAGCTATGAAGGCTTTATTATTAAAGGAAGCAAAGACTTTATCAATTGAAAATATATCATTGCCTGAATTAAAAGACGACGAGGTTTTAGTGAAGGTAATGGCAGCAGGTGTTTGTGGGACAGATTTGCACTTGTACGAAGGCGAAGGCGGTGCAACAGACAGTGTGCTTCCGATGATTCTTGGGCATGAGTTTTCTGGAGTTATAGAAAAAACTGGAAGTAATGTAAAAGACTTTTCAGAAGGGGAACGCGTTTGTATAGATCCTAATTTGTATTGTGGCGAGTGTCATCAATGCAAATGTGGTAACGTACAGTATTGTTTAAATGCAGAGGCCTACGGTGTGACCATGTTTGGTGGTTTTGCGCAATATAGCATAATAAACAAAAAAGTCCTTTATAAAATACCAGATTCAGTTAGTTATGAAAGTGCTGCCTTAATAGAAATGGTTGCGTGCTGTCTTCACGGTATTGACAGGACAAAAATTCAATTAGGCGATACTGTTGCTATTGTGGGCTTTGGTTCTATTGGACAAACAATGTTAAAACTAGCAAATATTTCAGGTGCTTCAAAAATAGTTGTCGTTGAACCAAATAAGGAAAAACGAGAGTTAGCATTAAAATATGGTGCAGTTTTAGCTATAGATCCTACAACTGAAAATGTAGTCGAAGCAATTTCAAAAAGTGCTATACGCACAATTGATAAGGTTATAGAATGCTCCGGAAATGTGTACGCTATGCAAACCTCAGTAGAGATAGCATCTCGAGGTGCAACAATAATGCTTTTTGGCCTTACTTCTGCAAAAACAGAGATGAAAATTTTACCATTTGAACAAGTTTTTAGAAAAGAACTAGTAATTACATCCTCATTTGTAAACCCTCTTTGTACTCAACGGGTTATCGATATGATGGAAACAAAGGTGCTTGATATTGAATCAATTATTACTGATAGAATTTCTTTAGATAATTCAATTGAAATATTTACAGATTCAAGTTATAGGACGCGTGGAAAAATTCTCATATTACCTAATGCGTAGCCACTTACGTGTGAAAAATAAAAACTACTTAGCGCAAGCTTAAGGCTTGCACGGGTAGTAAATAGTTATTAAAAATTACAAATTATATAATCGTTTGGCATAATATAACTCCTGCAATTATGCCAAACGATTATTTTCATTTAAACTTTTCACTATTTAAATCACAATTAATAAAAACTAGAATAAAACAAAAAAAAATGTTAAAATATTCTTATGTGATAAACATGCAAAGAACTTTCATAGCTAAGTGATGTAGTTCTTTATACATAAGATATATAACATAGGGTTTAAAATGGTTTACAACACACAAAAATTACTACATACAATGAGAACGTTATATCTCGTTATAATGATGCTTTCAGGAATAATTGGGATATGTTTTAATGTAACGCAAACAGAAAACGGAACAGGAGTATTCTTATATTATACAATACAAAGTAATATTATTTGTATTCTTGCAGGTATTTTTTATATATATCAAATCCATGCTGTTAAAAAAATTGAAAGTAGCACAATGGCGTTAGTGCAGGGTGGAGTTGTAATGTGCATAATGCTCACTTTTTTAGTTTTTCATTTTTTACTGCTACCCACCATTGAGCCAGGGTCTGACTTATTGGGACCAGGGAATACATTTATACATTACGTGTTACCGTTAATGGTATTAGGAGATTATATTTTTTTTCAAAAAAAGGGTAATCTAAAAGGTGCTTATATATTTTCTTGGACTGTAGTACCTCTTTTATATTGTCTGTTTGTGTTCGTTTATAGTGCACTTGGAGGACGTTTTGGTTCAGAAGACCATCTCGTTCCATATTTTTTTCTCAATTATAAACTTTTTGGGGTGGGTGGTGTTGCTCTATGGATCTTAGCTTTGGCTTCAGCGTATATGTTGTTATCATTACTTTTTGTATGTATAGATTCCTTATTGGAAAAGGTAAAATGTCTTAAAAAATAAAGATAAAAGCAATATTGTACATGGTATTATTAAAAAATAATAAAAAAATTACTACAATATGCCGAAAAATAGGCTTTAGAGGCATGCAAATTGTAGTATCTTGACGAATAACTTTGTTTTTGGTATACTTTATTCTTATAGTAGGGAAATTTATGGTAAAAAAAATATTTGTTTCAGTTTTTATGTTTGTGTGTGTTACAAGTTATTCTTTTTCTCAAGGAATACTAACGGCTGCTGATTTTTTTAATTCTGTTTCAGCAAATTTTGGTGGAATCCAAACGTATGAGGCAGACTTAGATATACTTATGGCTGGTAGCTCAACGCCAATGAGGTCTCGTGTATCTTTTAAGCAGCCTAATCTATTACGAATAGACTTTTCGTCTCCCGCAACCCAAGCGATTGTTTTTAACGGAAATCAGCTCACGGTGTTTTTGCCAAATTCAAATGTTATTCTAACCCAGACTGTTCAAGGACAGGGAGGTACTGCAGACGGTATGAGTCTTGCCACTCCAGAAGGATTGGCTTTGATGAAACGTTATTATTCGATTTCTTATGAAACAGGACAAGATGCTGTTCCACTTGATGATGGATCAGAAGAAATGGTTGTTAAGCTTGTGTTAACAAGAAGAAATACAACTGAAGGGTTTAGAACTATTCGATTGGCAATAAACCCAGAGACATTGTTAATAAGACGAGTTGATGCAGTATCAATTACTGGCATATCGTACAGGTTTGATTTTTCAAATTATTCCATAAATCAAAATATACCTGATATGCGGTTTATTTATGATCTTCCACCAACAGCAAATACGTATAACGATTTTTTGTTTGCTGAGTAAGACATATTAAAAAAAGAGAAGAAGAGGAAGTAGAGTAGATATGGAAAATTTTGGAGCAATTTTACGAGAAAAACGTGAAGAAAAAAATATAACAATTGACACAGCATCTCGTGAAACAGCGATATCTCGTCATTATATTGAAGCCTTAGAAAACGAACGAATCGATATTTTTCCGAGTAATACCTATGTATCTGGTTTCCTTCACAATTATAGTGAATATTTGGGCTTAGATTCTTCTTATATTTTAAAAATATTTAATGCAAGAATAATACAAGAGACACCAACTCCAGAAACATTGTTGCATCCTAAAAGAAACTACACAAAGCGAATCCTTGTTATTAGTGGTATAACTCTTTTTGTCTGTATAACAGCAATACTTCTAGTATACTACTTAGTCATTTTACCGCAAGAAAGGGAAGCAAATGCAATAGAGCTAGCTAGAGCCCAAGGGGAAACGTACGCTTTATCTGCAATTCCTTTTCAACAACGTTTATATATTGGTGATAGACTATCCCTTAAAATAGATGATGAATCAGTGTTCTTAAAAGTAAGTGACACTATTGATGCCTTAGCATTAGAAACACCACTTGGATTACAATTTGTTGAATTGGGTGAAGAACTTGAAATAGATGTTGATGGAAAAAATGGTTCAGATTTTGTTATATTTTTAGCAGATATATCAAATACTGATGAAGCCTTGGGTGCTGAGATTCGAGCATTTTTGATAACACAAAATACACTAACTTCTGGCTTAGCACTAGGTGGAGGGGATGAAATAGCCCTTTTATCAGAAGTACCAACAAATCTTTCTCAAACAGTAATTTTAGAAGATAACCGTGCATATCCGTTTACAATTAATGCTAGTTTCCGTGATGTTTGTTTACAAAGATATATTTCAGACTCTAATGATCCTGTAGAAAACTTGTTTATTTCTGGGGATAACCTCATTATGCAAGCTAATAATGCTGTTCGTTTGTGGATGTCAAACTCAAATGCAGTTATGATGGAGCTTATTGCAGATGGTCGAACATATGAGCTTGAGGTAGGTTTACCAGGGTCTGTTTCAGTTCAAGATGTACGATGGATAAAAGAAGCAGACAACGTATATAAACTTGTGGTAATGGAAATTGAGTAAAACCTTTTACGTTGATATGCACGGATGTGCAAAAAATCAAGTAGATGCAGAATTAATAACTCATCGTCTTCAATCTAATGGTTGGGACCTCGTTACTGATGCAGAGAATGCCAGTATTATTATTGTTAATACATGCGGTTTTATTGAAAGCGCAAAAAAAGAATCACTTGGTGCTGTAATGTCAGCGCGAAAAAGCTATCCAAAAGCAAAAATTCTTATGACAGGCTGTTTGTCAGAGCGTTATGCAGATGTATTTAAAGAAGATTTGCCAGAAGTGGATGGTATTTTTGGTAATGGTGATTTATCAAAAATCGAAGAAGTAGTGAATTCAATGGAAAAAGGGCTACGCCCAGTTGTAACATCAGAGCAAAGGGGTGTTTGTGAAGGTATGCGAACAAACCTCTTTGAATTTCCGTCCAGTAGATATATAAAAATTACAGAAGGGTGCGATAATTATTGTTCGTTTTGTGCAATCCCTCTGATTAGAGGTCGTCTCAGGAGTAGGTCCATTGACTCAATAGTTTCAGAAATAAAACTGCTGTATGAAGAGGGTGTTTTCGAGTTTAATTTAATCGGTCAAGACCTAGCTGCATTTGGCAGCGAAAACTTTACAGCTGAGCAACAAGAAACATATAATTGGAGTGAGATAGGCAAAAGTCCTCTAGCACAATTATTGGAAAAAATAAGTGAACTAAAAGGTTTTTTTTGGATTAGATTATTATATATTCATCCTGATCACTTTCCAGCTGATATCTTGCCAGTTATAGAAAAAGACAAGAGAATATTACACTATTTTGATATTCCGTTTCAATCAGGCGATGATGACATTATTTTAGCGATGAATAGAAAGGGCTCATCAAGAACATATACTCATTTAGTAAATAGTATTAGGGATACCTTACCAGATGCCACAATTCGAACGACATTATTATGTGGTTTTCCTGGTGAAACAGATGAAGCTGCAAAAAACACAGTAGAATTTTTAAAAACAATTCGTCCAAATTGGTCAGGCTGTTTTTCATATAGCAGAGAAGAAGGCACAAAGTCATATAATTTCAAAAATAGAGTTTCCTCAAAAACTGCAAATGAGAGGGTAAATGTTTTACAACAAACTCAATCTCAAATAACTGAAGAACAATTACGTTCACACATTGGTAAAACATACGAAGTTCTAATTGAAGAGCGTATTGTTGGTGAAAACTTTGCGCTTGGACGCGCATATTTTCAAGCTCCCGAAGTTGATGGGGCTTGTGTTATTCGCTATGATGACGACATTGATAATATCGAAAACATTAAACCTGGTAATGTTATTAAGGTTTTAATTACTGGTGTTCGTGGAGTTGACGTGGTGGGGAACTATGTCCAATCTTGAATATCTTTCAATATTAAATGAAGAACAACAAAGAGCGGTAATGCATGAGGGTGGCTCTCTTCTAATTTTAGCTGGAGCTGGCTCGGGTAAAACACGTGTAATTACAACAAAAATTGCTCATCTCATAAAAGAAAAAAATATTGATCCTAGAAACATACTAGCAGTTACCTTTACAAAAAAAGCTGCAAATGAAATGGCAGAAAGAGCGCGCTTCCTAGAAGAACGAGCCGCTTTTACTCAAATTAGAACATTTCACTCGTTTGGGTCTTGGTTTTTAAGGCTGTATGGCGAATATGCGAATCTTGGTTCAAATTTTACAGTGTACGATGATGATGATATGGTAACTCTTTTAACAAAATGTACTTCTCTTAGTCGGCAGCAAGCTTCAATAGTTGCACATGGTATTTCAAGAGCAAAGGATTATTGTTATTTACCAGATTCTCCTGGCTTAGCGAATATAAGCACCGATATTGAATTTCCACATTTGTATGCGATGTATCAAGAGCGTTTAAGAGAAACTGGGAACGTAGACTTTGGAGACCTAATTATGCTTCCAACTCTTATATTACAACAAAATGAAAAAATTAGGGAGCAAATGCATTATCGATTTAAAGTGATAATGGTTGATGAGTATCAAGATTCTAATGTGGCCCAATTTCAATTACTACAACAACTGTCAGGTGATCAAACATATGTGTGTGTAGTGGGTGATGATGATCAATCAATTTATAAGTTTCGTGGTGCTGAAGTTCAGAACATTCTTACATTTCAAGAGCATTTTCCAAATACAGAAATTGTCAAGCTTGAAAAAAATTATAGATCAGTAGCTCCTGTATTGCAAGTTGCAGATGATGTTGTAAAAAAGAATTCGGAAAGACTGGGTAAAACATTACAAGCGGTTAGGCAAGGGGGAAAAAAACCTACGCTTATTTTCATGGAAACGCAAGATGTTGAAACTTTTTTTTGTGCACATATTATACAGCAGGCTTATTTAAAGGGATGTCCATACTCTGATTGGGCTATTCTCTATAGAACAAATGCGCAATCGCTTGGCTTTGAAAGTGAGTTTTTGCATAAAAAGATTCCTTATACTGTTGTAGGTGCATTGAAGTTTTATGATAGGGAAGAGATAAAAGACATATTGGCATTTTTATCGCTCATTGCAAACCCAAAAGATGAGATTGCGTTTAGAAGAATAATAAATAAACCATCACGTGGAATAGGCTCTGTTTCTCAAGATAAAATTATAGATGCTGCAAGAGAAAGAATAAAGTCTGCGGATGCTATGCTTCTTGGGAATTCTACTAATCTTTTAGACGCGTGTAAAAATAGCTTAAAAAGTATGAATAAAAAAGCTCAAAGTGGATTGCAGTTATTTTTAGAGTTGATTGACGATTTAAAAGAGATGATTCCACTTGATGAAGCAGAGTCACTTATTAAGCAATTTGAGGAACCGGATCAACAAAGTGTAGATAAAAATGACATATATAATGAATCACAGCGATTATCCGCTTTTATTGAGTATATTGCACAAAAATCAGGATTAATAGATTACCACAGTGCTCAAGATGAAGTTGCTGGAACTCAAAAGGTTTCGAATATGCAAGAGTTAGCAAACTCAGCTGTTTTATATCCTTTAACACATAAAGGATTGCTTGACTTCCTTGATCATATTGAACTTGACAGAACTCTCGAAGCTGAAGACGATGATGAAAAAGAAAAGGATGCAGTAACACTTATTACTTTACACAACACAAAAGGGTTAGAGTTTCCACGTGTTATAATGACAGGATTAGAGCAAGGTATATTTCCGCGCAACGGTAAAGACGAAGATGAGCTGGAAGAAGAGCGTCGGCTTTTTTATGTTGGGGCAACAAGGGCAAAGGATGAGCTTTATATTACTTCTTGTGCTATGCGTCGTATGTATGGAAAGACAGATCGTATGAGACCGAGTCCTTTTTTATATGAAATAAACTCATCTTCAATTGATATAATGGGTGATGCTCCTGCAGAGTTTGGATTAGGTGGAGCAAAAAAAGATGGTGTACAAAAAAGCGAATTAGCACAAAGATGGTCAAAGGGTACAAGATTATTTCATGATGACTGGGGCTACGGCTATATTTCTTCTACCAAGGGAGAGGATTTAGGCGACGATGATTTTGTTATCACTGTTCAATTTGAAACAGGAAATTGTAAGCAATTTATGCCAAAGTTCCAAGCACATAGCTTGATGATTGTACGTGATTAATTAATAATTAACAATTATTACACTTTGACATATAGTAAGATTTTTATGCTAAGTGCAAGGGTATTAAAATATACAGTAGTTGTAATCTGTGAAATCTGTGGTTAAAAAATGACCAATCTCGGTGGTATACTAACTATTACATTTTAGAATAAATACGCAATTGGGGAGTCAGATTTTATAAACTTGCGTAATTCATCAAAAGTAAAAGTGATATCAGTAATTCCTTCCGAGTATGGTGCAATCTCGTATTGGTTATAAGTAAATTGCAGTCCATTTTCATTAACAATAAAGTTTTCATGTAATCGGATTGTATCAAACTCAAAATAACG
>CAYJIS010000023.1:0-26035 GCA_964370315.1 uncultured Treponemataceae bacterium | reverse complement strand
CTATCTATATAAAATATTCGTTCACTTTGACTCATATTTAAAACTTCTTTCTTGATCCTGGTTTTACTGGCTCGCCCTTTCCTTCTTTACAAAGAGGGCATTCCCCTTGATCCCAGGCGATGGCGCTTTCTCGTAGAGCTGCAAGTATTGGCCAAGAAAAAGGATTTTCTGCATTTTCAGGTCGTCTGTCTACAACACAAATACTTGCTACAATTTCACCGCCTAAAGCTTCAATACATTTTGCAGCCTCTAACGTAGATTTTCCAGTTGTAATAACATCCTCGGCAATAACAATTTTATCGCCCTTGTTAATTTCAAAACCACGGCGAAGAGTCATATTTTGCTCATCATCTCTCTCGGTAAAAAATGCTGGTACTTTTAATTGACGGCCAAGTTCATATGCAACAACAACGCCACCCATAGCAGGTCCTATAACACAATTAAAGTCTAATTCGCCCTTTGCCTTTTTTTCTAAAAGCTCTTTAACAGGAATTGAAAGCACTTCCTCTGCTTTATTTGGGTATTGTAAAAGTTTAGCACATTGAAAATATTGACTAGAATGTTTGCCAGAGGAAAGTAAAAAATGCCCAGATAGCATCGCCTCACACTCGGACAAGATTGTTTTAACTTGTGACATAAGGTCTCCTTAGATAGTAATTAAATAAAGTATACCATGAAACTATTCTCATTTGCAACAAAGAGTTTTCTAAACACTGGAAAAGAATCAACACAAAACTCCCTTTCTCCTCTTGATTTTCTGCTTAATCTTTGCTAGATTTATACATGAATATTGTTTTACTTGAATTTTGAAAAAAATAGTATTATATTATATATGGACGGAAAGAAATGGATTTCAGAACAGCTAATATTGTTAGAAGCTCTTCAAAATCGGAAGAAAGATTTGCAGAGCCTCCACAATGTAAAGTTATCTTAATTAACGATGACTATACAACAAAAGAATTTGTTATAGGAATCTTAGTTGGAGTTTTTCACAAATCCAAAACGGACGCAACCATTTTAATGGAAAAAGTTCATTCTGTAGGCTCAGCAGAAGTAGGTGTTTATGCGCATGATATTGCTTCTACAAAGGTTTCACTAACACTACAACATGCCCGCAAACAAGGCTTTCCTTTGCAATGTAAAATGCAAGAATTATAAGGAGGTTTCCTTGAAGATATCCAACCAACTAAAAGACGTACTAGAGCAAGCCCTCGTGGTAGCAAAAAAAGCACGTCATGAATTTTTGACCCCGGAACACATTCTCTATGTTTCATTAAACAACGAATATATTTTAAATCTTTTATTACTCTGCGAAACAGATGTTGTTTTTGTACGCGAATCTCTTGAATCATATTTAAAAGATAAGATTCCTCTTGTAACAAACAGAGACCCAATCGAAACAATGGGTTATCAATCAGTAATTGGAAGGGCGATTATACATTGTGCATCAGCAGATAAAAATGTGCTTGAGTTAATTGATATTATCGTTAGCATGCTTGATGAACATAAAAACCATTGTTCTTTTTATCTTAAAAAAGCTGGTTTAACACGCATTCAACTTTTAGAAGCTATCGGCTATACAAAGTCACGTGACAATGAAGAGCCTCTTAAAGAGCAATCTTCTGTTTCAAAAACCACAGGCTTAAAGCTTAATCCAAAAAACACTCAAGTTGAAACAAAAAAAATAGACATACGACAAGAACAAACAAAGACTCCTCCACGGCAAGGCAATAAAAAAACTATTATTGAGCATCTGACTCGGGACTTAATAGCAGAAGCAAAAGCAGAAAAGCTAGAAAAACTCATCGGACGAGAAGAAGAACTTAATAGAACCATGCAAGTTTTATGCAGGCGCGTAAAAAACAATCCTATACATGTAGGAGAAGCAGGCGTAGGTAAAACAGCTATAACTGAAGGATTGGCCCAAAGAATTGCTGCAGGCAATGTTCCTGACCTTCTTAAAGATTACAATCTTTATAGCTTAGACATGGGAACCCTCATTGCAGGAGCTAAGTTTAGAGGCGATTTCGAAGATAGGGTTAAAAAACTTACAGATGAACTATCTCAAAAAGAAAACTCTATTCTTTTTATTGATGAAATCCATACCATCATAGGTGCAGGCTCTACATCTGCAGGTAATTTAGATGCAGCCAATTTATTAAAACCCCTTTTATCAAGTGGAAAAATAAAGTGCATCGGTTCAACCACTTACGATGAGTACTCAAAGATATTTGAAAAAGACAGGGCTCTTGCTCGCCGGTTTCAAAAAATTGATATACTTGAACCTACTCCAGATGAAGCAAAAATAATGATACAACAACTTGCTCCAAACTACGAAAAACACCACGGTGTGACATACACAAAGGAAGCCCTGGAAGCAGCGGTAGATTTGTCCTCTATTTACATAACTGATAGATTTCTACCAGACAAGGCTATTGATGTTATAGATGAAGCTGGTTCATGGGTTCGCTTACAAAGAAAACCAAAAACAGAAGAGAATACAACTAATAAAAAAAAGAAAACCTCAAGTGAAGATATTATAGGCATTTCACACATTGAAAAAACCATTGCGCGGATTGCTAAGATTCCTGAAAAAACAGTAAATACCGATGAAAAAGAAAAATTACGGACGCTTGGCGAAGATTTAGGTGCGCTTGTATTTGGTCAAAACAAAGCCTTAGAGTCTGTTGTAACAGCAGTAAAAAGATCTCGCGCTGGTTTTTCTAGCGTTGAAAAACCCTCTGCATGCTTTTTATTTGTTGGCCCAACTGGAGTGGGAAAAACCGAACTTGCAAGAAGTCTTTCAGATTGCCTAGGAACAAAGCTGCTACGATTTGACATGAGCGAGTATCAAGAAAAACATACCGTAAGTCGCTTAATAGGTTCTCCTCCTGGATACGTTGGATTTGAAGAAGGTGGATTACTAACCAGTGCTGTTAGAAAAGATCCCCACGCAATTATTCTGCTTGATGAAATTGAAAAAGCTCACAGTGATATTTATAATATCTTACTTCAAGTTATGGATTATGGATCTCTTACAGATAATCAAGGGCGAAAAGCAGACTTTAGAAATACGATGATTATCATGACAAGCAATGCTGGAGCACGAAATATCAATGCCTCCCTCATTGGTTTTGGAGATAGACTAGAATCTGAACAAGCAGTTTTTGATGCCGTTGAAAGAGAGTTTAGTCCTGAATTTAGGAATCGTCTTGATGCAATTATCTCTTTTGGTCACTTAGACAAAGAAATTATGATTGATATTACAAGAAAAGAAATTAACAAGCTTAACAAACGATTAGCAAGTCAAAAAGTTTCAATTATGATATCAGACCAAGCATTAGAGTTTTTAACAGAAAAAGGATATAGCAAGGAGTTTGGCGCAAGAAACATAAGCCGAATCGTTGATGAACACATAGCAAGTCCTCTCGTAGATGAAGTTCTTTTTGGAAAGCTAGCAAAGGGTGGTAAAGTAAAAGTCTCCTTAAAAGGAGGAGTTCTTAACATTTCCTGCACTTCAAAACAAAAAGCATCTGCCGTACTTGCATGACACATCCAAACAAAACACAGATACAAAAAAACACCTTTCCATGGCTAAGCCTTGATACGTGGTTTCAATTTCCTTCTTTTGATGATGAAGACAATGGAGTAATAGCCTTTGGAGGAAACCTTTCACCCGGAATGTTGCTATCAGCTTATTTACAAGGAATCTTTCCCTGGTATAATGAGGGTGAAGCCCCGATTTGGTGGTCTCCAAATCCACGATTTGTGCTTTTACCTCAAAACTTTCATGTGCCAGATAGACTACAACGTTTTATGAGAAAAAATCCTTTTCTCTATACCATGAACGAAGCCTTTTCACAAGTGATTAATAATTGCGCACTTTGCAAACGAGAAGGACAAAATGGAACATGGATTTTAGACGAAGTTATAGATGCGTATATTGAACTTCACCAGTTAGGCCTTGCCCATTCTTTTGAAGCATGGAAAACAGATGCTCAAGGCAATAAAATATTAGCAGGAGGCTTTTATGGTGTTTTGATTGGCCAAGTCTTTTGTGGTGAATCAATGTTTTCAAAATTTTCTGATGCTTCTAAATGTGCATTTGTGAACTTTGCCAATAATTTTTTTTCTTGTGGAGGAAATCTCATCGACTCACAGGTTTACACTGACCATCTTTCACGATTTGGTGCAAAAAATATTAGTAGAGATGCTTTTATGAGAATGGAAAAAGAGTTCTTGCATAAAAATCTTTTTAAGAATTTAAGCACCCTTTATTAGGCTATATATTCTAATTCTCCTTATTATAATGGTGACAAAAAGTTAAATATGCATTATACTTTTATATTATGAACACAAAAAACAACGCTATTATTTCAGTTGTTGGAGCTGACCAAGTGGGTATTATTGCGCGAGTAAGTACCCTCATGTCTGTCCACAAAGTAAACATCATTGACATATCTCAAACTATTTTATCAGGCAATTTTGTTATGATGATGATGATAGATTTAGAAGGATCTCAAATGGGGATTCCAGAACTTCGCGAAGCCTTAGAAAAAATAGGCACCGAAATGAAAGTCGGCATTAATGTTATGCATGAAAATGTTTTTAATGCAATGCATAGAATATAGGAGCGCTTCGTGAATAAACCTTTTTTTCCCTTTTTTGTTGTCTGTTTTTCGTTTTTTGTTTTATCCTGTGTTAAGCCACCTGTTATACAAGCACAAGATACAAAATCTAACGATAACACTATTGCTTTTAATGAAATTTGGGCATACGTACTTGATGACGAAGAATATGCACTAACAAAAGATATGCCCCTTACGGATATTGGATATTTTGGAGCTAGCATAAGCCACCAAGGTGCCCTTACTGGTGTTCCAAATATAGAAAACCTACCCGCTGTTGACGGCAAGATTCATTTAGTAGCTGTGTGCAATAGCTACGGAATGTCACATATGGTTTTAAATCCAAAGTATCCTTTTCGAAAAGAATTAATTAATGATTTAATTACGGCTGTTGAAGAACAAGGATATGATGGATTACAAATTGACTACGAACTAGTTTTAGCAGATGATAAAGTTAACTTCATTTCTTTTTTAAAAGAACTTTCTCGCAGGCTAGAAAGGCTCCCAGGAACAGACAAAACTGAAAAAAGAATTCTTTCAGTTGCAGTTCCTGCTAGGACACGATATTTAACAAAAGATGCCTATGATTACACAGCCATTGCAGATATTGCAGATTCTGTTTTTGTAATGGCATATGATGAACACTGGAGCAATAGTCGCCCTGGCCCGGTAGCCTCCTTTGATTGGGGCGAAAATGTTGCTGAATATGCACTAGAAGCAATAGGAAAAGATAAACTGGTAATGGGTCAGCCATTTTACGGCAGAACATGGGGAAGTGTAAGTGCAAATCGAGCATATTATTACTCTGGCATGGAACGACAAATACGAGAAAATGATGTTGACAATGTAGAGCGCGTAGACAATATACTTCGCTATACATACACGGTTCCACTAACTGTAACGGCATATTATGATGATGCACAATCTATTGAGGCCCGTTCTAAAATATATAAAGATATGGGGATAGACAAAACAGGATTTTGGTGCTTAGGTCAAGAAGACCCAGATGTTTGGAATAGATTATCTGTAGAAGAGGAATAAAATATGTTATTTACCCCACGAGAGATTCAAGAAACTCTTGATATGTTTATGCATTACAAGCTTGATGTTAGAGCCATTACGATGGGAATTTCTCTTCGTGATTGTGCTTCTTCTTCTGGCAAAGAAAGTCGTACAAAAATGTATGATAAAATAATGAAATATGCACAAAACTTAGTTAAAATAGGTACAGATATTGAGCACGAATTTGGTGTACCAATAATTAATAAAAGAGTCGCCGTTACCCCAATAGCCCTCGTTGCTGAAAGCTCTGATGAAGATAACTATGTTGAGTGGGCAATAACACTTGATAAAATTGCGAAAGAACTTAATGTTGATTTTATCGGAGGTTTTTCCGCCCTAGTACAAAAGGGATGCACAATTGGAGATACAAGACTAATTGAGTCAATACCTGAAGCCCTTGCAATTACTGATAGGGTCTGCTCTTCAATCAATCTTGGAACAACAAAGAATGGTATAAATATGGATGCGGTAAAGGGAATTGGTGAAACAATAAAAAAAACAGCAGAGCGCACGCAAGACAAAGATGGTCTCGGGTGTGCAAAGCTCGTTGTTTTTTGCAATGCCCCTGAAGACAATCCTTTTATGGCAGGAGCCTTTCACGGACCAGGCGAAGGAGAAGCCGTTTTATCAGTTGGGGTTTCAGGGCCAGGAGTAGTTGCTGCTGCATGCAAAGAATATGAAGGGCGCCCTCTTGATGATTTGGCAGATGGAATTAAAAAAACAGCCTTTAAAATCACCAGAATGGGGCAGTTAGTTGGAACAGAAGCCGCAAAACGCCTCGGTGTTTCTTTTGGTATTTTAGATTTATCACTTGCCCCAACTCCTTTTGTAGGAGACTCAGTTGCTCGTATTTTAGAAGCTATGGGACTTGAAGTCACTGGCGCACCTGGAACTACAGCTGCCCTTGCAATGCTAACCGACATGGTAAAGAAAGGCGGTGTAATGGCAAGCACACATGTAGGAGGTTTGTCGGGAGCCTTCATTCCTGTGTCAGAAGATGAAGGCATGATTGCCGCCGTACAAGCTGGCGCATTAAGCTTAGAGAAGCTTGAAGCAATGACATGTGTTTGTTCTGTTGGACTAGATATGATAGCTATTCCTGGCAATACAACTGCTACAACTATTAGTGGAATCATTGCTGATGAAATGGCAATAGGCATGGTAAATAACAAGACTACTGCTGTACGCATTATTCCTGTACCAGGAAAAGATGTTGGAGATTGGGTCGAATTTGGAGGACTCCTTGGAGGAGCGCCTATTATGCCGGTAAACAAATTCTCATGTGCAGATTTTATTAATCGTGGCGGAAGAATACCGGCGCCAATTCATAGTTTTCGAAACTAGAAAATTACATGAAAAGCAACTTCTATAAAACTCTTTTTATAATCGCCCTTCCAATCATACTTCAGAATTTTTTGCAATCTCTTGTAAACCTTATAGACACGGTTATGATTGGTAAACTAGGCGAGGTTGAGCTTGCTGCAATTGGATTAGGAAATCAAATTTTTTTCCTTTTAACTCTGCTTTTGTTCGGAGTAGGGTCGGGAGGATCAATTTTTATTGCGCAATACTGGGGAAAAAAAGACATCGATGGAATCCACAGAACGGTTGGAATAACCCTTGTCCTTGCCCTTATATCTTCTTTTCTTTTTGCCATAATAGCAATAATTTTTCCATCCTGGCTTATTTCTCTTTATTCAAAGGATCCTCTAGTAATTAAAGCTGGCTCAGAGTATCTCAGAGTTGTTGCTCTGTGCTATATCCCAATGGGAATGAGCTTTTCATTTTCACTTGCTCTTCGAAGTACCGAGCAGGTAAAACTCCCTCTATACGCAACTATTACTTCACTCATTACAAATGTTGTTTTTAACTATATTTTTATCTTTATCTTACAACTTGGCGTAAAGGGAGCTGCAACAGCAACAGTTATTGCTCGACTTGCAGAATTTATTATGCTTTTTTCTATAGCATACAAGAAAAAGCTCCCCGTCGTTACAAGAATAAGAAAATATCTTTCTTTTACTAAAACAGACACAGCCCATTATTTGCGAATTGCCTTCCCTGTTATTATCAATGAAGTACTGTGGAGTACTGGCATTACTATGCAAAATGTAATAATGGCCCGAACAGGAACAGAAGCCATTGCTGCTTTTAATATTACAGGCACTGTTTCTCAACTTACTTGGGTATTTTTTATTGGAGTTGGAAATGCCGCTGCAATAATTATTGGCAAAAAAATTGGAGAGCGAAACGAAATTGCCGCTATCAAAGAGGCCCATCATTTTGCATGGTTTATGCCACTTACAGCCTGTGCATTTGCACTCTTATTAATACCTATTTCTCTTGCACTACCCTATTTTTTTAATGTAAGCCCACAAATAATTAAACAAGCAACCTTAATGCTGCGTGTTTTAATGTTTACGTATCCAATCAAATCATTTAATATGTGTATGATTGTTGGCATTTGTCGCTCTGGCGGAGACACTGTTTATTCTGCAATAGTAGACTCTGCATATTTATGGTTAATGGGAATCCCTTTTGGTCTTTTTGTTGGATTCTACTTCAAAGTTGACCCATATCTCATTTATGCAGCCTTTATGAGTGAAGAAATATTAAAAGCAATAACAAACATTTTTAGACTAAAGTCTGGCAAGTGGCTAAACAATGTAACCGATAGACAATAAAAATTTTATTTCTGCATATAAGCCTATCAATCAAGTTCTTCAGCTCCTGTATAAAACTTGTAATACATTCCTTTTTGTTTAAGTAGCTCAGTGTGACTACCTTGTTCGATAATATTTCCCTTTTCAAGAACAATAATAACATCAGCATTTCTAACTGTAGATAATCTATGGGCTATTACAAAGGTAGTACGCTTTTTCATTATGCGCCCAAGAGCTTCCTCTATGTGTTTTTCTGTCCGAGTGTCTACATAACTCGTTGCTTCATCAAGCATTAAAATGGGGGCCTTTGAAATAGCAGCGCGTGCAATACTTACTAGCTGCCGTTCTCCTTGACTAAGATTGTTTCCATCTCCAACTAATTGTGTCTCATAACCACACTCTAAGCGTTTTATAAAGGAATGTGCATTAGAAACCTTGGCCGCATTTATTACTTCTTCATCACTTGCATCCAACCTCCCATAGCGGATGTTTTCCATTATAGTGCCATTGAATAGATGTGTATCTTGTAATACTACCGCGATGTTTTGACGTAGAGAATCTTTAATAATCGATTGAATAGGAACACCATCAATTGTAATTTTACCTTGATGTATTTCATAAAATCTATTTAGAATATTAGAAATAGTAGTCTTTCCTGCTCCTGTGGACCCAACAAAGGCAATTTTTTGAGAAGGTTTTACATGCAACGAAAAATCATTCAAAACAGTTTTGTTCTTGCTGTATCCAAAGTGCACATTCTGAAACACTATCTCTCCTTTAACATCTTTTAATTCCACTGCATTTTTTTCATCTTCTTTTTCACTTCGCGTATCCATCACTTCAAAGACTCGCTCAGCTCCTGCAAGTGAAGAAAAAACACTATTTATTTGCATAAAAATATCATTTATTGGACGGTTTAAATTTCTAGAATAGCCTAAGAACACAGTATAGCCACCAATATCAAAGTTCATAAATATACATAGGAGTCCTCCTACAATAGCTGTAATTACACTACTCATTTGTGTAAGTATTCCCATAACGGGTCCCATAATTTTACTTAAAAACTCAGCCTTAAACGATTTTATTTTGTAATCTTTATTTAGTAAATCAAATTCTTTAATTGTTATTTCTTCTTGATTAAAAACTTTTAACACTTTTTGTCCCGTTATTCTCTCTTCTACAAAACCATTAAGTGTCCCAATACTCTTTTGCTGTTCTTTAAAATATTTTAAACTTTTTTGAGAAACTATTTTAGTAAGCACACTAAAAAGAGGAGTGACCGTTAAGGCTACAAGCGTTAATATCCAATTGGTATAAAACATAATTGCAATTGTTACAACTATAGTAAGTGCACCCGAAAGCAACTGAACAAATGTAGTAGAAACAGTTTGGGTAATTATATCTATATCGTTGGTAAAACGACTCATTATATCTCCCGTAGAATGTGCATTAAAATACTTTAAAGGCAATTTTTGGAGACTAAAAAACAAGTCTTTTTTAAGTTTTAACAAAGAATTTTGTGCAACTTCAAGCATTATTCTCGTTTGTATATAATTACTTGCTACTGATATAACATACATTGCCAGCAACCAACTCAAGTTTCTTAAAAGTATCGAAATTCCTTCTTTTTCAAAGATACCATTAATTGTAGGACGAATCATATATACTGCTACAATCGAAAAAAAGGTATTTATTAATACAAAAAATAATGCCAGCGCTAATAAATACTTTTGAGAACTCATGTATTTCCAAAGACGAATGATTGCCTTTTTTGTATTTTTGGGTTTTTTCTTTTCTACAATTTTTTCAGGACTATGGCCTACCTCTAATTTTGGAGGAGTTTTAGTAAACATATTACGCATTTTTTTTCTCCTTTTTTTCTTTTAGAGATTTTATAGAACCTTCTACTTGTGACGTATAAATTTCTTTGTATATCAGAGAATTTTGTAAAAGTTGTGTATGCGTTCCTTTAGATACAATTGCCCCTTCTTCAATGACTATAATAGTATCTGCATTTTTTACAGAGCTTATTCGCTGTGCAATAATAATTTTAGTTTGATCTGTATTATTTTTTTGCAAATACTGCAATATTGCACGTTCGGTTGCCATATCTACAGCACTGGTAGAATCATCAAAAATAAGAATCGGTGCATTTTTTAATAATGCTCTGGCAATACATAGTCGCTGTTTTTGCCCACCAGAAACATTTACACCTGCTTGTTCAACAGTATCCTCGAATGCATACTCTTTTTCTTGTATAAATGAATAAATTGACGCCCCCTTTGTAGCTTGGACGTACTCTTCTTCTGTTGCATTTACATTTCCCCGCAATAAGTTTTCTTTAATTGTTCCTGAAAAAAGCATATCATTTTGAAGAACTATTGCAATACCAGATCGGAGATTTTTAAGGGAATAGTCTTTTACATTTGTTCCATCAACATACACAGAGCCTTGTGTTGTGTCATATAAGCGCAAAATTAAATGAACTAGACTTGTTTTTCCACATCCTGTGGCTCCAATAATACCGACTGTCTGGCCTGATTCTATATGGAGGGTTATATTAGTAAGAACATCTAACTCACTATCGATATGATATTTAAAAGAAACATTTTCAAAAATAATATCACCAGAACCAACCTTTTTGGTTACTTGCTTTGCATCTTTATCTGTAATATCAATTGTCTCATCAACCACTTCGTTTATACGTTTTGCGCTTACCAAGCCTCTAGATGCTTGTAAAAATACCATGGACATCATTACAACAGACATTAAAATTTGCGTTAGATAGGTTATAAAGGCACTTATATCACCAATGAGTATTTCACCTCTTCCAAAAGCCATATTCCCTGTCCATAATATAGCTATAACTGCTATATTCACTACAAATGTTAAAAGAGGTATTTTTAAAATACTAATTTTATATGCACTTAAATACGATTTTTTTAGTTCGTTGTTTACATCATTAAACTTGCTGCCTTCATGTGCTTCTCGTGTTAACGCCTTAATAATCTTGATATTCGTTAAAAACTCTTGAATAGTATTATTTAAGGAATCAACCCTTACTTGCAACACTGCAAAGCGCTTATATGAAAAATACAAAGTAATATAACTAACTAAGGCTAACAGAGGAACTAGTACCATAAATGTAATAGACATTTTTGCATCGATTGTGTATGCCATTAGAAGAGATCCAATTAGCATACCTGGAGCCCGAAACATTAAGCGTAATGCTGTTGCAACTAATTGTTGCAATTGAGTTATGTCATTAGTTAGACGCGTTACTAGTGACCCTGTAGAAAAGGTATCTGTATTTGCAAAAGAAAAAGATTGAATTTTTGTAAAAATATCAGAACGCAAATCACAGGCAAAAGAGACTGAGGCTTTTGTTGCCGTATAACAGGCTACAATTCCAGATGTTAGAGAAAGAAAAAGATACAAAAACATGTATAGAGAAATATCCAGTATTTCACTTGCATCACCTTTCATAACCCCTTTGTTTACAATTTGGGCAGAAAGCTCAGGTATTTTTACATCACAATACACCTCTACAACCATTAATAAAGGCGTAATGATAAAGAAAAAGAGATAAGGTTTTATGTACTTAAAATATCGCTTCAAAAATCATCCTGTTTCGTTTTTACAAAAAATCCAAAACCAATAATATGCCCAACCCATACAACGACCAAACAAATCAATCCAACAGTAGTATTACGCATAAAAAAGGCTGCTATTGTAAAAACAATTGTTATACTACTCATTATACGAAATTTTGCGTTTTTTGTAATACCCTCTTTTTTTACAAGGGGCTCGATATTGTTTTTAAAAAGCTTAGTACTTTTATACCATGCATCTAATCTCTTGCTCGACTTTGTAAAGCAAACCGCTGAGAAAAGTAAAAATGGCGTTGACGGAAAAAAATGTAAAATAAGACCAACTATGCCTAAAGCAAGTGAAAGAATGCCTAAAATTATATATATGTATTTCATACTAGTTTTTTTGTATATATTCAGTAATTATAGAAACATATTCTGATGGATTCACCAATAAAGATAAATGTCCTCCAACTAAATTTGATACAAGGGTTGGACTCGGCATAATATCAATCAAAGCTAGTTTTACATCATTATTAAAAGTTTTGTCATCATCAGAAAGAATGAGCAAACATTTTTTGTGTAAAAATGCCATATTTTCTTTTGTTAATCCAAAATGATTTTTTAAGTCGATTAATAAATTCATCATATGAAGCTCATAATTCTTTGTAAGCATACCATCCATTATATCGCATAATTCGATTAGCACCTTTTTATCATGGTCATTAAATGTTGATCCATACTTTGATATAATTTTTTTACGTAGCAATTTTTTGAATAATGAAAAAGGAATAAACCTTAATAATCTGATACTCTTTTTTGTGCTTTGCATCATTGTAAGTAACGAATCATAACCTTTAGTATTTAAATCCTTAGAAAGAGTGCCCGTATTTGAAAGCACAAGCCCCTCTGTTACCCATGGATATTTTTGAGCCATAACTTGAGCAATAAAACCTCCAAGTGATTGGCCAACAAACCACACCTTGATATTTAATTCTGATAATAATCTTGAAATAGTATTACAAAGCTGGTCAACAGTTTTATACTGGGAATGATAATCAAAGGTGATTACCGAAAAATGCTCTGCAAAAAGTTCAAAATGTACGCATAATAAATCGGATAAGCCTATCCCTCCAGTAAGTAATACAAGCGTTACATCGCTCTTTGGATTCTTGTAATATCTGTATTTGAAGGATAGCCCATCTATTATCATTTCTTGCATTGGGTACGTTTTGTCATATTTTTCAAACATAGTCATTATTAAATTCCTTTACTGCTTATCAAAATGAAATATCATCATACAAAGTTAGTATATTATAACTTATAGAATACTAGCTCTCTCTATTTTTGTCAATAAGAGTTTACATAGATCCCTCTCTTGTTGTATAAAAATTTATGCGACACTCTCTCAAAGAATTTTTACTCAACTCAAGAATAGTAATCTTTCTTATTAAAAGTCTTTTTTATCCCAAAGTATTCATCTACCAATTCTTTGCCACCAACTTTCTTTATTGAACCTTGTTCCATTATTACTACTCGATCACACAATGCTTTTGCGCAACGCTTATCATGGGTAATAGTAATAATGGTGTTATGTTCTTTTTTATGTAGCGTGTTTATAATATGTACCATGTTGCCAAGTGATTCATAATCTTGTCCAACAGTGGGTTCATCAAACACAATCACTTTTGGGCGCATAGAAAGCATTGTTGCAATGCCTACCTTGCGTTTTTGTCCTTCGCTTAAAGAATGAGGATGTCTATCAAGCAAGGCCTCTAATTTAAACATATCTACTAGTTCTTGGCAATATTCAAGGGAGTATGCCGAAAACAAGAGTTCATCTTCAACATTTTGCATAAAAAGTTGGTAATTTGGATTTTGAAAAACATAAGCTACTTTTTTAAACCATTTTTTTGTTCCCCTTTTATGACCAAGCTCTTTATCCAGCGACTGAGTTATAGTTCCTCCGCTCGGTTTTATCAAACGAAGAAGTAATTTTGCAAATGTACTTTTACCCTGTCCGTTATCGCCTAAAACAACGATTCTTTCACCTTTAAAAATTTGAAAATTAATACTGTCGATAATTACTTTGCTGTGTACTTTATAACTAAGATTCTGTATATCAAATAAGACTTCTTGCGCCTCTATCTTTTGGCTGGTATCGGTAATTTTGTTATTATTGTTTTGCAGCCACACTTTCTTATCTTTTATTTTTTCAACTTTCTTGTTAGCTACATTGAATACAACATCTACATAGTCAATAACAACATCGATTCTATGCTCAATTATTACGATTGCAAAACCCTTTTCTTTTAATACTTTTAGTTTTTCTAATATTGCAAGTCCTGCTGCGCAATCTAAATTTGCAAGCGGTTCATCTAAAATTAAGATTTTTGTGTTGAGTGCAAGAATAGAAGCTGTTATGAGTTTTTGCTTTTCTCCCCCCGACAAATTTCTCGTGCCCGAATGCTTATCAAGCAACATTTCTTTACAAACAGAGTTAACAATTGTTTGCATGTCATCGCATTGAAATGCAAAGTTTTCGAGCCCAAAGGCAATTTCATCTTTAACCCGGGGATACAAAATTTGCGTTTCTGCATTTTGCAGTACACTACCTACTTCACGAGCAGTTTGTCCTAATGTCTGATTTTGAATTCTTTTGCCATTAACAAGTATCGAGCCTATTAGGTTTCCATTTATAGCATGTGGAATTGCCCCATTCATAATATGAAACAGAGTCGACTTACCCTGCCCTGAAGCCCCAGAAAGCAGGCTTATTTTTGCATACTCAATATCCATAGAAACATTGTGTAAAACTTCAGTTTTATCATTATCGCTCCCATAAGTAAAGCTCACATCTTTTAGAGAAATTGCTGCACTCATAGTATCGCTCCTCCAACCATGCAAACAACAAACAAGATTAAAAAGGTTGTGTCGCGTCCAGTAAAGGGCAATGGCTCAAAAATGGTTGTCTCTGTTTTGTCGATAGTAAAGCCTCGAGTTTCAATGCTGAGCGATAAGGTGTCTGATATTTGTACTATGCGCATAATGAGAGGCACAACAAGGGAGCGATAAAAAACTCGCGCATTAAAAAGAGAACCTGCGCCGCGCGTTTTTATGGCATCTTTAATCTGTTTCATTTCTTTTGCAAGCAAGGGAACATAGTTTAGAACAATGAGCATTCCCAGCGTTATTATTTTGGGAACTTTTATTTGCCTTAAATTTCGTATAAAGTCTGCTATACGAAAACTCAATCCCGGAATAACTGATAGCGATATAGCAAGACCCCTATTTATAGCGTATGTTGATGTAATGGGATTTTCTGAAATAAAAAAAGTAAGCCCTCCTAATAGCAATAGTGTAAAAACAAGTGTCGGAATGACTATCAAGCATGCTTTATAATACCCAAAGCATATATAAAGTACATAAATACCTATATAAAAAAAGAGAATATTTTCATTTTGAGCTGTAATAAGTCCAAAAATCAATGTAGTAAATGACAAACCCATACTAAGAAGAGGATTTAACGGATTTTTTGCTAAGAGTCTTTCCATTCTTTGAGTTGATCCTAGTTCAAAACGCCAGCTTTTGTTAACTCTCTGCCCATTTTAAGTCCTAAAGCAGCCCCTATCAAACCAGTAGCAACAACAGCAAAAAGCATTCCTAAGACAATAAAGGGGTTACCCATTACGACAGCAAATACTTCGGGAGCAACAATGGAATTAAAAGCGGTTGGTATTACTAAGCTTAAAGGAGGGATTAATGCACCGGCTATAAAGCAGGCCTTGTCCTTTTTATAGCCTCTAAAAATAACAATTATCAATGTTTCCACAACGAGCATTACAAAAATATTGCTAAAAAACATTGCTTCTGACATAAAAACCATAAACACGCTCATAAACAGCAATACCAAAGATAACGTAAAGGGTTTACGAACCTTTATGAGAGCAAGTGTAATAAAAAAAGACATTTGAAAACCAGTAACTAATTGTGCAATACCAAAAATAACCGTAACTAAACTTGCAACCAGCGGCATAACCGAGCTTGTCACCAGTACAGATGCAGACAATATTGCCAAAAACACAATTTCTTTTAGCTTAAATGGATAAAATATTTTTATGGAGCTAGTGTTAGTATCAAGCTCTATTTTTTTTTCTTTATTTTGCTCAACTTTTTGATTATGAGCTCGTTTTAATCTTTGCTGCTTCATGATTACTCCTTATCTTATAGTGCAGATAAAAATCCGTTTTGTAAGTTATATACCCTGTTTGCAATAGACATTGTTGATTCTCTGTGCGATACTAGAATAATTGCCTTGTCTTTTGCATTATCAACAATTGATTTAAGAATTATTCCTTCGTTTATACTATCCACATTTCCTGTAGGTTCATCGAGTAGAATAAATGTGCTGTTTCTTACAAAAGCTCTTGCAAGACCAAGCCTTTGTGCTTCTCCCGAAGAAAAAGAAACACCCCTCTTACCCCCTAAAAGGGTATCGTACCCGTTTTCTAGCGTACATATAAAATCATGTATATTTGCTTTTTTACAAGATTCGATCAGGGCTTCTTCGGTAGCATCTTGTTTTGCAAGTAAGAGGTTTTCTTTTACTGTTGCATTAAAAATATAGGTGCTTTGACTTATGAGCGTAACATGCTCTTTTAAAGTTTCTATATTTGCATCTACTACATCTACACCATCAAACAAAATAGTTCCCGAATCTTTATCCCAAAAGCGCATAATAAGCTTAAGTAGTGTACTCTTCCCGTTACCAGAAGCACCACGTATACCAACAATTTCGCCTACTTTTACTCGTAAACTAATATCAGAAAGCACTTTTACGTCTTTTGCATACGAAAAATGAACCTTTTCTATGTTTATCTCTTTCGGATTAATTTTTTTACCTTCATTATTTTCTTTTACAGAAGGCTCTTCTGCCAAAAGGTTCATAACCCTATCTCCTGCAGCAAACATTTGAGATAAGCCACCCGGCAGGGCATTAATTGCTAGCACCGGTCCATAAGACGACATAAGCGCAACGGTTGAAACAACTATTTCGCCAAAACCAAGATGTCCATTTTTTAAGAGAACAACACCAAAAAAAAGCATAAGACAGGTTAATACCACGATTAAAATGCCAGTTTGAGACGCGAAAAGAGTTGTCTTCGTATTAAGTTCTTTTGAATTGTTTATTAGTTTTTCGGAATATTCTTGTATAGTTTGTACCTTTTCGTGCACTGCATTATGCATAACTATCTCTTTAGAACCTTTAATAGTATCAACAAAAAAACCGTTGCTTTCTGCAAGATTTTGTCGGTATGAAACCCCTAATGCTCCTAAATATCTACTACTAATTAGCGGGGCTATAACGCCAATAACTATGTATGCAAAAGCCATAAAAAGAGCTAACCATGAACTTGTAAAAAATCCCACAAATACAATCATAGTAAGACTTGAAACGATTGCTATACCAATTGGAGACATAGTATGAGCATAAAACAATTCTAAGGCTTCAATATCTGCAGTAATCATACTAATAATTGCACCTTTTTGTTTTGTTTCAAGTTTTGCAGGACACAACTCTCTCAACTTTGCAAATATTTTATCTCTAAAAACCGCTAATAATTTAAATGCAATATAATGATTTGCGTATTGTTCGGCATAGCGTAAAAATCCGCGAAGCACACCGCAACAAATAAGAATTATTAGTATGTTTGTATATGAGAGTGCTACAATATAGCCAAATAGTTTTGCTATCGCAAGAGAAGCAAAGACTATTATTCCTGTCCCTGTTAAAAAGCCAAGAGAACCGGTTATAATTGCAGCAATAAGTACGCTTATAAAACCGCCAATAAGAAGAACTAAGTGAGCCATTATTTTTATACCACTTCTACGCATTTTGCATCTCCTTGTTTTTGTATGCATTTTCTAAATTGTACTGTGTAGTATATAATTCATAGTACTCACCTTTAGAAGCCATCAATTCAGAATGTGTTCCACTTTGGGCAATTTGTCCGTCTTTTAGAATAGAAATTGTGTTTGCTTTTACAACATTTTGTAAGCGATGAGAAATTAAAACAACTATTGCATTTTGAGAAAGTTCATATATGTTTTGCATTAGTATTTCTTCGCTTTCTATATCGATATTACTTGTTGGTTCGTCAAATATATATAACTGTCTTTTTGTAAGAGTATTAATGGCAAAGGCAAGTCTTTGTTTTTGTCCGCCCGAAATATTTTGAGCATCTTCTAATAAAAGATAATCTAATCCTCCTACTTCTTGCACAAAGTCATATAGCCGCACTTGTTTTAATGCCTCCATAATTTCTTCATTTGTTGCATTTTTATTTGCAAGCAAAAAATTATCACGTATACTCATGTTAAATATATGTGTATTAACGCTCACCGTAGCCGTGATTTGAAAAAATGCTCCCTTATTAAAATCTTGTAAAGCGATGCTGTCTATTGTTACTGCCCCGGAACTTGGATATATACTTCCTGTTAACAATGCAGCTACAGTGCTTTTTCCGCAGCCAGACTCACCCACAAGAGCATGTAAACCTTTTTCAAAGGAAATACTTACCCCTTTTAATACTTGCTTTTTTTCTACATAGTTAAAATGAACATTTTTGAGTCGAATATCCTTTATTTTTTCTAGATTTTTTTCGCCCCAGTTAGGAGACTTTGTGTCTAAAAATGCCATTATTTTGTTACCGGCAGTAGAGCCGTTCATTGCAACATGAAAAGCACTTCCTAAGTCTCGCATGGGCAGGAAAAATTCAGCAGAAATAAGCACTAAAAACAAGGCAACAAAGGGAGCTGTTTGTACATTTTCTGGATTTATCAAGGAAAGTACTATTGCCAGGGCAGCTCCTCCAAATGCTACTAAGTCAATTATAGTAAGGCTGCATAATTGCATTACAAGAACTTTCATTGTAATGACTCTGAATTCTTCTGATTTTTTTGCTATTTCTACTTGTTGTCTTTTATCGGCATCAAAGATTTTTAGCTCTTTCATCCCATTAATACTATCTAAAAAGCCATCACCCATTGATATATATTTATTCCAATATTTAGTAAAAATTCGTTGTGCGTATTTTGACACAATGACAATTGAAATCGGAATTAGCGGTAAACAGGCAATAAGAACAACCGCTGTTTGCCACCTCAAAAATACGCAGATAATAAATAACACAATAGGGGCAAGCAAAGCATAAAACAGACTAGGTAAAAATCCAGTAAAATAAAAGGAAAGTTGCTCTAATCCTTCAATAGTTAGTTGTGTCATTGTAGAAACCGTTGTTTTACCACCACTTTGTCCCATCTCGAATATTTTATTCATAGTTTTTGTTCTGAATGTTTTTTTGATGGTGTTACCAAGGTTGTTTTTTATTTTTCCTATTTGTACGGTACATGCGGTTTTTACAATGAGGCAGACAAGTATAATAGAAATATACAAAGTATAGTTTTGCAATTCATAATTATTTGTACTTATCTTTGCAAGACTTGTACATATCATTGCTGTAATACCTACATTTGACAATAAAATAAATAGATTTAAAACCGTTATGAGATAGATTTTATTTTTTTCTTTACCTGCCAAGTTGAACAATTTTTTACTAACCACAAAAACTCCTTGTTATTATTACAAATAAACTAAAATTCTATATCAAAACCAATAACAAATTGTCTTTCAGGGCGGTCTGTATCGCCATCACCATCTCGGTCATACACACTGTTTAAAAGGTTTTTTACTTCAAAGAAAAGCACAGGTCTTACCTTAGCGTATACCGATTCAAGAGTTATTTCTTGGGCTATACGTAATTCCAAGGTTGACATGTCATCGGTTCGTATTTCTTCGTATATATTATTACCATAGCTTTTGTACGTATACTCCGGAGCAAAATAATAGCCGGAAAGTTTCGCACTTGTTCCCCATTCTTCTTTGATCCATGCCAAAGAACCCGAAATAGTGTATTCAGGTCGATTTTCTAATCGAGGATTAAAATATGTCCATGTACTATAGTCTATATATTGCGCCCCTTTAGGCAAAACTTCCCTTGCAATAAGATATTCAAAATTAACAGTATAGTCTAATACTCCAAAATTAGTAACATCAAAACTTGCCTGTGCTCCTGCATTCACTCCCCACGTATACGCCTTACTAATGTTTTTAGCCCGCATTAACTGCAATCCATCAAGGTATTCACCCGAAAACTCATACGCAACTAAATTTTGTATATCGTTTCTAAATAGACCAAGAGAAAATTTCATGGTTTTTACCGAGTCAGAAGAAATTGTTGGCATAAACTCTAGAGTTCCACTATAGCCCCATGAGCTTTCCGGCTGTAGGTTTGCATTACTGGCAACTAAAAATGCATCTTGATGGCTATAATAATCGCCAAAAGCTGCTATCAAACTAGGTGGACTAAAAGAACGCCCTACATGAGCTTTTACTGCAAACCACTCAAACGGGGTTGCAACTATACCAACTTCAGGAGAATATGAGTGTAAAGGACTTTTATCATCTACACCTGTTCCGTCTCTTTTTATATATTGATAGCGGATTCCTGCAGTAATGTCAAAATCTACACTATTATCTACAACGGCACTTCCACCAAAAAACAAGGCATGGCTTTGCTGATTATACTCTTTTTTTATATTTTTTTCGTCTAAAAGTTCAAAGTCAAAAGAATAACCGCCATTAAACGAAAAAATATCATTCAAATAATATGATACCCTTAAACTATTATCATTAAATATATAGGCATCTTCGTTCACCTCATTTTCAGGAGAATATTCTTTTTCAATTTCATAATCATAGCTCAACCCTGAGGAAAAGTTTATATCCATGTTCTCCATTAGATACACCGAATAATTGAGCGATCCAAGTCCATTTTTTGCCAAATTTTCTTCAATAGAGCGGTCAATTGTGTTTAAAGGAGAATCTTCTTGTTGGTAACGAGCAGATATTTCAAGATAATGAATGTTTTCAATTTCCCACTTTGTGCCAGCAAATACATCAAAGTTAGCATATTCATCTCGGTCGTTAGGAATTTTCCCAGCACCAACGGGAGTGTACCCAAGTGTATATTCTGAAAGCCAGTTGTCCCCATACTCAAAACTTCCGCCTGCCCATATTGATCCTTTATCAAACCCATAATCAAGGTTTAGATACGGTCGTACAAAATTATTATCATCTTGTAGTTCAAAGTTGTTTTTATAAGAAACACCGGCACTACCATGTAAACCAGGCTCACCTGAACCTCTTTTGGTTTGAATATAGATAACACCGCCCATTGCGTCCCCTCCCCACAGATAGGAGCCGGGGCCTTTTACTATTTCAATTCGTTCGATTGAGGAAACAGGGATTCTTTTTAAGGCATTAGTAGAACTTGACATTGTTTGACCCATTGTTCCTCCACCTCCGCCACTTCGCAAGCGTTGCCCATCTACAACAATTAAAACCCTAGAAATATCAATACCCTGTAGGTAGATTTGATCTCCATTTTGTCGGGATCCGCTTTCGCCTTCTATTGCTACTATGCCGTTTTCTTGTAATACATCAGTAACACTTGTGGCTCCACTTGCTTTTAAGTCTTCTGCAGTTATTACGGTACTTGCAGCTGCTTTTGTTTCTGTTACCAGACGGGCCTCTCTTTTCCCACTTACATTAAGATGGATTTCACCTTCTTCACTATTTGTAACATCATCTTGGTTTTCATTATTTTCACTGCTAAAAATAATTTCAACTGATTCATTCTCTTCTGTTTGCTCTACTTCTGTTGTTTGAGCAAACAGAATTTGGGAACACAGAAAAAGTAAATATATTTTTTTTTTCATAGCCCTTTACCTTTTGTGCAGTATTGTTATATACCGGGAGTAAACGTATAGGGGTCTGGATCGTACCATACATTATCAGCTGTTGTTGGGTCCGTTGCATCCGTAAAATTTTGATTTACACCTTCAATACCATTTCCAAGATATACTTTAATTCCTGAAGAAATATCCCAGCCACAAAATTCCCCTAAATGCATGGGAGCATCGCCTTTATCAAAAAGCCTGTAATACGCTTTATTAATATCATCACTGGCAAGACCCGCAAACTCGTATTTGACAACATAACCCATTACAGTAAAGGTTACTGTTCTGCCATCAGAGCTAAAATCAGTTGGTTGCCCACCCATAAATTCTGTTTTTCCACTTTTTCCTTTGAAAGTATTAAGAAGATTTTGTACATCTGTATCAAGGCGTGCAGTTGCCCATACAGAGGAAGCATTTACTACTTCTTGCTCGGTAGTACCTTGGGTTATCTCAGCTGTTGTAGCATCACTTGCTAATTCAAAAGCAAGGTAAGCAGGAGTAACTCCTGTAGCTCCTTTGTATACTGCGAGGTTACTGTCTAAACCTTCAAAAGAATAAAGATTCTGGGTATAATCGCTATTTACAATTTTATCTGCTGCCATGCGATACGTTTGTTCATCTTTAGTAAACGTAAAACCTGACACTTTTGATTGTAGAGTGTCTGCGGTTTCGACAGGTCTTTCTCCTGCATTCCCACCTGTAGTAGGCTCACAACCCATCATAGCAATCATTGCTATTACCATTAAGAGGGCTACGCCCCATTTCATTTTGTTCATATCGAACTCCTTTTTATATAGTTAGTATTTACTAACTTAAGTTTGTTTAAACTAACATTTAAAATTCAAAATGTCAATACTTTTTGTAATTAAATTTATCAATTAAACGTTAATTTCATGGTACCCATGCCAGAAGGTATTGTAACAGTATTTCCTCTAACAGTTATTAAAACGTTTTTTTCCATCATTGTACACTGCAGAGGTATAATTTAACGCTTTTATAAAAGTGTAGGAGGTTTTAATTGAAGCTAAACCAAAGGGGGGCTGCACAGTTTTTTTCATCGGGATATTTTGAGCTTCTTTGTGCTGTGTTTGTCTTTCAGGTGTCCATGCATGAGAATGATCTTCTGGATTTTTTTCATACCTTCAGTTAGTTTTAGATCAATTTTTCCTTGGCTTGCAAATGCACCTACAACAGTATTACCTGCTTCTTATAAGCTTTTATCCAAGTTAAGAGGAGGAATCTTTCTAAAAGTAATATTAACCTACAAAAAAAACAATAAATAAGCAGATGAGTATATCATAATTAGATGCCTCTTGCCTTTAAAAAACAACCCCCCTGAAATTTTATTTCAGAAGGGTACCTAAGCCTTATTATGACATTTTTATGGCCGCATTATTTAACAGGTAATACAGATAGTTCACTATAGTAATCAGCATCAAATTCGATTGTGATATCTTTGTTATATACATCCCTATTTTCACCACCAACACTAGCAGATAATATTGCTTCACTATCGTTTATAATAGCATTACCTAAGCTATCGATGACAGTATCATATGATTGTGCTGTGTTTTTATTTTCCACTTTTATTGTTGCATCTTTAAAAGAATATGCATTGTATTTACTGCTCATATACTCAACTGAATAGTTGTATAAAGTTCCCAAGTTAAAAGTCAAATATGACATTTGCATTATTGTCCCTTCTAATTCGCTATAAATATAATAGGAAAATCCAAAATCGTTTTCAGACTTATCAAATACAGAAAGTATTAGCTTAACAGTTCCATCTTGCCCGTCAGGTATAGATAACGGAGTATCCTTATAAAATTCTCTATAAGTAGTCTCGATGGTAATACTTAAATTTCCATCATCGTCTACGCCATTTATCATAAAATCATTCACAACTCCCTTGTACATACCTAATGTTTGATTATCTCCTGACATTGTCACATTTAGATCTTCAAACTTGTACATAAAGGAGTCCTCTCCTGCTGCCTCAATAATTTGCAAGGCTGTTTGGCTTATTGCATAATAAGCTGCAATGTATCCTTGATATGACATTTCAAAATAATATGGGTCCATATCTTCACCGTTTTTAAGGATATACTCCATAATGTCTGGTGCTGTAGAAATAGTCTCATCTGCATTATTAAAAAGCAATCCTTCACTTTTAGAAATCACAGACAGCAAAGTTTGGCTACTAGAAGCAGCAGGTTTCCCAAAGTTTTCTAAAGCTGTATTGGTTTTTTCTATAATTCCCTTGCTCTTGGCGACATCATTATCGTTGCCATTATTTTGAGCATTTCCGTTGCCATTATTTTGACCATGGATTAAATCACATGCCGTAAAAGCAAAAATTAAAGATACAAGCATAATAGCTAGTAATACAAAATTTAATTTTTTCATAGTTACCCCTTTTTTCATCTTTTAAGCAAATGGATGCTTTTTGCTTAATAAAATTTTTAATACTATATACATAATATTGGAGATTGTCAAGCAAACGAAAACTTACAAACACGTTTATTTCATATAAAGTAATTTTTTCTTAATAATAAAAAAATTACTTTATATGTCGTCATTTCGATACGTGCATAGTGGAATCTCATTTGTAAAAGTGAGCTCTCTACGGAATTTACCCTGAGAGAAATTGCACTCTGTAGTGTAATATAGTTCATACTCATCTGTCTCTTTCATTACTTTTGTTGCATCGCCCGATACGATATATATGAAACCCACATATCCAGATTCCCTATTAATCTTTTCATAGTTTGCTAATACTGTTGGTGGCCTTGTTTACTGTCACTAGATGTTTCATAACTTGAACCTATATTTGGATCTAGCGTTGGACCTCCTATATGAGGTCCTCATCCCATCATAAAGAAAACTGCCTCTCGCTTCATTTTGTTCATATCGAACTCCTTTTTATATAGTTAGTATTTGCAACTTATATTTTATTAAACTTATTTTAAATGAGTTTTTTTCAACCCCTTTATTACTAAATTTATCAATTAAACGTTAATTTCATAGTACCCATGCCAGAAGGTATTGTAACAGTATTTCCTCTAACAGTTATTGAAACGTTTTCCTTTCCATCATTGTACACTGCAGAGGTATAATTTAACGCTTTTATAAAAGTGTAGGAGGTTTTAATTGAAGCTATACCAAAGGGGGGCTGCACAGTTAAAACAAAAGTTTTTCCATTTTCAGACCAGTGAGCCGGTGCTGGACTTCCCATTACAACTCCCTGCGCTGACTTTCCCCTTACCAAGCTTAAAAAAGCCTCATCAAGTTCTGGACTAGAAGGCAATACATCCCCGATAATTATAGGATCACAACTAACCAGAAAAAAAATTAATAATAGAACTGTTGTATAAAAAACCTTTTTCATTTATATTTTACCTCTTATGTTATACGTAAGTAGTTTTTTCGTTATCTCTCTTTCCATAACTAATTATTACCTCTCCATTATTAGGTAACACCTAATCTTCCAAACTAAAATCAATCGACAAGATTATTTCTAAAGGCTCTGTTGCATCAAAAGCAGGGAATGGACTTGAACGCTCTACTGTTTCGAGTGCTGCTAAATCTAAGTTTTCATACCTTGATGGGGTATGTACCATGAGATTTCTCATATTCCCATTTGGCTCAATAGTAAAGCGTACCTTTACGCTCCCCTCCCGTCCACGGTTTTGCTCTGCCTTTGGATAGTATTTATTTCGTGCAAGCTTTCCTGCAACTAGACTAATATATGTTTGCCTAATTTCTACACCCATAGCCTTTGTAACCTGCATAGTATTATCAAATGAAGTACTTTTTTCTGTAGATTCTACTACAAACTCACTCTCGTCTATAGCAGCAATTTCTATTTCTTTTTTAATTAATTCAATTATATCGGTTGCAGTTGGTTCAAACATAAAATCTTTTAATACAAATTCTATAAATTGAGGCTCTGCAATTTGCTCATTTTCTGAAATGGGCATATTATCAGTACTTCTTGTAATTCTATTATTGTTCAATATACAGCCTACCAGGCCAATAACAATTATGTGAAACAATAATGTTATTGCAAAGCACACTAAAAGAGAAGGTTTTTTATCAAAAAGAGAGATATTATCGTTTAGCATCTCGAATGTTCCTTTCTTTTAAACTGCATGCTACTCTTCGGTGCTTCCACTATGTGCAATGGCAACATTTTTAACGCCAGATTTTTTAAAAATATCCATTACTTTTA
>CAYJIS010000022.1:0-26453 GCA_964370315.1 uncultured Treponemataceae bacterium | reverse complement strand
CCAAACATTGTTCCATGGTCAAGCCAAAGTTTTGCCTTGTTTTGTATGATGTCCTTTCGTTCTTTTTCGCTAAAGCTATATGCAGAAAAATCAAACCACACTTTTATTGTGCAATCTTGCCATTCATAACAAGAACCGTGTGCAAAAATACCTTTGTCATTTCTTTTGCAAATGCGCCATCTAAATGTCCATAATCATAGGTATAGGAATCATGCATGTAGTCAAGCCCTGCTTCTACTGTTTCACTCTTTGCTGTTAACAGTTTACTTCCATCGGGGGCATGGCTTTCAATATCTGCAATATCTATTAAGTATTGATTATTATCTTTGCAGTATTGGCGAATTAGATTATTAACTTCATCTCGCCCTTGTTGGATATAGCGATTATATTTTGTTCCTGCATCGCTTACATAATCTTTTTTCACTAGGGGTATTGTCCAAAAAATAAATTTTGCATCTGGGTTTAAGGTTTTAGCTCTCTCTTGTAATGCTTCATAAACGTCAAAATAATCTTGAGCAAATGATTGAGGTGTTACATTGTAGTTATTGTTATAAGATGCATAATAATAATCACTATAACAAAACTTCATCATTAGTATGTCTGCTTGTTCAATAATATCATTGTTTAAGTTTTGAAATAGTTCTACTTTAGGATTTAAATAGTTGCTTGGATTGGAAGGGGTGGTTGGGTTACCTCTGTGTACACGCAAAAAACCACCATCTTTTAAGTGTCCAATAGTAAAAGACTTACGATACATTTCTTCAACACCGTCTCCAAAGCTAAGTGTTCCGTTTGTTATTGAATACATATTAGGCTTGTTTTTGCTCAAGTTGAAAAGAAATGTATTGTTTTCGCTATACAGCTCATATAAACCTTTGGCCCCAGTATTATTATTCGTTCCATTTCCATAATAGGGATATCCAAACATATTCCCACCAATAGATGCATGTTCAAAGTATATTTTTTGTGATTTTAAAAAGTCAATGTTTGCTAATAATACATCATTTTCGATTACGGTATCATAATGTATTATTGTACTGCCAGAAATACTCGGTTTTGTAGGAACTTCTTGGTCGATGATAGTATCATTTGTTATAGTTTTATCAGAATCTTGTGTTATTAGGTTGCATGAAAAAAGTAGAAAAAATACACAAATAATCGTTAATATATGTTTCATGTAATCTCGCTTATATAATGTGATTTCTGTAGTATTAGTATACTTATTATCTATGTTACTGTCAATTATTATATGATATATAGTATTTTTGCTTGACAAAAACTTTTGACAGGGTGTATCATAAGTGAGGAGATGTTATGAAAAAAAATGAAAAATTTATACTTATATCTATATTGATTAGTGTTCTTATATTGCTATTTTTTCCTCTTATAGCACAAGATAATAATACAGTAAGGCTAAGCTTTGATTATATTCGCCAAACTGGAAGGGCAAGTAATCAGTATGCGCTTTGGGTCGAAGATGAAAAAGGTAACCTTATTGCACCCTTATTTGTTACAAGTTTTACTGGTAATGGCGGCTGGAAAACACGCAGTGATTCTCTTCCTCTTTGGGTCGAAAAAATAGGAAAGCATGCTTCAAGTGATGCTGTTAGTGGCGCTAGTTCTTCTAACGCATCAAGTGCTTCAGGTACTATTGATGCAATGTCAGGAAGTACACCAAGTACAGGAGCCCTTAGTTATGCGTGGGATTTAAAAGATATACATGGTAAAAGGTTAACTAGTGGTGTGTATACTATAGTATTAGAAGCATCTTTACGATGGGACTATAGAGTAGTGTATACTGGAAAAATAAACCTAAAGAATGGAAAGACAGAAGTATCACAACCTCAATACTTTGGAGAGAAAACAGAAGATTCTACAATGATAAAAAATGTAAAACTAGAATATTAGTTAATTTTTTCTAAGTTAATTGTGCTTCCAACTTCGATGTTGTTCTTTGCAAACCATCCTTGCGGTACTTCTAAAGCATAACGACAAGACACAGTACCGCTAACGCTTGCTAAACTTAATGGCGTCATATCATACATCTCACGGATAGTGCCTCTTGAATCAATATATGCAATGGTTAGGGCAGTGGGGGTGTTATACATCCAAAAGTTCATAATTTGATCACGATCAAATACAAAAAGCATTCCCGTTCCTTCTGGTATATTTTCTCTTTCCATAAAACCAAAGTTTTTTTCTTCTTCCGTTCTCGCAATTTCTGCAAGTACTTCAACTGTGCTACCATCAGTTCTGGTTATTGTTAGCATTTGTTTTTCTAATCCTTCTTTAGCACACGATGTAGTGCTTACAACCAAAAATATACAAAAAATTAAAACTAGTCGTTTAGTCAAACTACAAATCTCCTAAGATGTTTTCTCTAAGCATTTCAGTAATGCTTTCATTAGATACTGTTTCTTGTTGTAAACTATCAAAAACTGCTCTGTCAATATATTTTACACTAACCGGTCTTTCTAAGCTTAGTGTTATAGAATCGTTTTCCCATACAACTCTTTGCGGTGATAGTTCTTTATGCTCTCCATATTGTTTTATTAGTTCATTGTATACAGAGTGATAATCTATTTTTTCAGGATTAAAATTTATTATAATAGTGTATAGTGTATCATCATAAAATTGAAACCAACAATGCTCAAGCCATGAGTCACTACTTGTTTCAATAAGTGTTTGATTTTCAGAAGGTAAAAAAGAAACATCTCGTTCCCCTCGATAACCAAATAAAGAATCTGACTTCAATGCTTCTTTAACTTCTTCAATATTCATGCCAAGTCTAATGTCTCTATATCCATTTGGAAGGGCCTCTTGGGCATATAGGCTTAGACAAAAAGAGAATAACATGAGCATAATAATAATACACTTTTTCATATAGTAAATATCGGACGAAATTAATGTATAATTTACAATTTATAACGCGTAATGTTACTGTTTTCGCATCTGAAAACGGTACTAATTGCACGATAATTTTTGTTGTACATTATACATTAGCGTTTAGTGTTTTTGCTTTCTATAAAACTCAGAATCTTTCATTAGTGAGTTACAGTCTGAAACGTAGATTTTATTATTTTTAAGTTTAATTTGTGCATTTTTTATAAATTGACCCAATACAATTGCTTGCTGTTCCTTTGGAATCCCGCACATATTTGCTAAATCATATAAAGTTAAATCGAATTGGTAACTAGTTCCAGGCCCTGATGGGATTCTGTTTTTTTCTAATTGTAATGCGAGCATATCTATTAAACGGAACTGCGGGTCGCGCAGTTTGCTATTGGTAAGTTGTCGAGACATTGACCATAAACGTTCTGCGAGAGTCGTTGTAAGTCGGGCGATTAGTTGTGGTTGAGTTGAAACCATTTGCACAAAGTTACTTCTATTTAGTACCATAAGGGTGCAATCTTCATGTGCAATAGCACTGGCAGATCGAGGTTTGTTTTCAAGTAATGCCATTTCACCAAAAAACTCCCCTTTTTGAAGTACTGCTAAAATTACTTCGTTTTCATTAACAACCTTTGATATTTTAACCTGTCCAGATTGAATAATATACATATCATTTCCAGATTGACACTCTGAGAAAATCATTGTATCTTGGGGATATACACGTACCGTTTCTTGTGATGATTCAAAATATACTGCTTGAGATCTAGCCTTTAATGTTACAAAACGCTTTTTTGCTTTTTCAACGTTTTCTCCATTTGGACACTCTTTCATATATTGGTAATATCCGTATACCGCTAAATCATTTTTACCCATTTGCTCATAAAATGCAGCAATAGAATACATTTGATCTGGTGTAGATAGAAGTGTATCTTTTAATGTAAGTTGTGTTAGGAGTTCGTTAACAGAGCGCATTTGAGTTGCAAAGGTACGGATTATTTTCATAGCTACAGGGGTGTTCTTAGCAATGAGGTAGGGATACTGTTCTTTTTTTACTGAAATTGCTGCAATATCGGTTGCTGCTATAGCGGTTTCAATTTGGCTATGTGAGGCCATACAAGGAATAACGCCAACAAAGTCTCCAGGACCATACATTACACTTGATTCACTTGTAGACGACGTAGTTCGTATTGAGCCGCTTTGAATAATATAAAAACGGTCGTTGTCTGCTTGACCTTCAACAAAAATATATGAGTCTTTTCTGAAATTTACAAACGATAGTTGTAGCACCGCACATCCTTTTTTCTATTTTATAAGTATAAAAGAGAACATAAAATCTGTCAAGACGAAAGTATAGTTTACTTACTATTCCCAACAAAAAGAATCTCACATTCTAATTCAAATCCAGTTTTTTCCTTTACAGTTTTTTGAACATATGCAACAATCTTTTTTATATCATCGGCACTAGCTCCACCTAAATTTATAATTAAATTTCCATGCCATGGTGAAATTTCTGCATTTCCAATTTTAAAGCCTTTTAAACCAGCTGAATCAATGATTTCTCCAGATGACTTTCCGAAATTTCTATTATTTTTAAAAACACTTCCCGCACATGGGTATTTAAAATGTCCTTTGGTTTCTCTGTCCTTTATATAAAAATCGCATTTTTTTTCAATGTCGTCTTTGTTTCCTTTGAGAAGCAACAAATCTCCTGTTAATATAACTTTCGCCTGTTTGTGTGACGTAATTTGAAAAGGAGATTTTTTGTAGGCCCAATCTGCATCCATTTTTGCATACACTTGTATCGACTTTGAATCATGAATATCAAAATAGCGTGCAAATACGAGTTTATCGCTTATTGAATAATCATAACAGCGAGCATTCATAAACATAGCACCACCAATTGTACCTGGAAGTCCTGCAAATGTTTCTAAGCCTGTTAATTCATTTTCAATACAAAATTGTAATATACTTTCAATGCTACAACCACATGATGCTCTAATAATTGTTTTACCAGTTGACTCATCTTCTGATAAAATACGTATATCAGTGAGATTTTCCGTTGAAAGAACAACACCCTGTATTCCTTCATCTGAAACAACAATATTTGATCCACCACCAAGAATAAAAAAAGGAATGTTTTCGTTAAGAAGTTCACGTATAATATTTACAAAATCGTTTTCAGAATTTGGACACACATATACTTCGGCTTTTCCGCCTATTTTAAAAGTGGTATGATCTTTCATGTATATGTTTTCTTGTATTGTTGCAGAAAAATTGTTTTGTTTCACCATATTTTTTATGGTTTTTAGTAGATTTATCATATAAAATTTAGTATACTACATTTATAAAAAAATAAATAGATATCAAACACTAAAAAGATACTACATAGTAAAAATATAACAGGAGATACAATGGCACTTCAATTGTACAACACATTTGGTAGAAAAAAAGAAGAGTTTATTCCGATAGAAGAAGGAAAGTGTGGCTTTTACGGCTGCGGTCCAACGGTGTACAATTATGCTCATATTGGAAACCTAAGAGCATATGTTTTTTTAGATATGCTTGACCGCTCATTACGATTTTTAGGGTATAAAATTAATCACGTAATGAACATAACTGATATCGGCCATCTAACAGGAGATAGCGACGACGGTGAAGATAAAATGCTTAATACGGCAAAAGAAAGAGGACAATCTGTATTAGAAGTTGCACAATTTTATACTGAAGCATTTTTTAAAGATATAGATAGATTACATATTCGTCGCCCTGATATTGTGTGTAAAGCTACAGACCATATTCCTGAGATGATTGATCTTGTAAAAAGACTCGAAGAAAAAGGTCATACGTATATGGCTGGAGGCAATCTATACTTTGATATATCTACCTTCCCTCAATACGGAGATTTAGCTAATATAAATTTAGATGATTTAAAAGCTGGAGCGAGAATTGATGTTGACCAAAATAAACGAAATCCGTATGACTTTGTTTTATGGTTTACTAAAAGCAAATTTGAAAATCAAGCTCTTGTATGGGAGTCTCCATGGGGCGTAGGGTATCCAGGATGGCATCTAGAATGTTCTGCAATGAGTATGAAGTACCTTGGAGAAACATTTGATATTCACACAGGGGGCATTGATCATATACCAATACACCATACAAATGAAATTGCACAAAGCGAATGTGCAACAGGAAAAAAATGGGTTAATTATTGGCTTCATAATGAATTTTTAGTAATGTCAAAAACAAAAGATTCAAATGCACAAAAAATGTCTAAATCAGAGGGTGGTTTTTTAACACTTCAAAGCTTAATTGATAAAGGATATGATGCACTTGACTATAGATTTTTTCTTTTGGGTGGTCATTATAGGAGTCAATTGGCCTTTTCTTGGGATGCTATGGATAGTGCTAAAAACGCACGAAAAACACTTATACAACGTTTAGAAAAAATTATAGCATCAACAATACAAGATGGCCAGAATGAACAAGACTTACGGGAAGTTGCAAATGCATCAATAGAATATTATAATGCTATTACATATTCAGACACTGCAAGTAACTTTTTAAAGGCTTTTACTGAACAACTAGAAGATGACTTGGCTATACCTCGCTCGTTATCACAGTTGCAGATGGCTATAAAAAATAAAGATATGAGTCCAAAGGAAATAATACTTTTAACTGCACATATGGACGTAGTATTAGGCTTAAATCTTGTAAATACAGCGTTAGACTCTTATATACAATCAAATCAGCAAGAAAATATGGCTAAATCATCTGAAGAAAGCACTGGTGATATGGAAATTGATGCCCTTGTTGCAGAGAGAAATTTGGCTAAAAAAGAGAAAAATTATTCCCGTTCGGATGAAATTCGTGATATACTTAAAGAGAGAGGAATTGTACTAACAGATACAACTGAAGGTACAACATGGAGGCGTATGGAAAATTAATTTAAAATAATTAGTTTTTTTTGTAACTTTTGGGAGCTTGCTTTGTTTGATACTCAGATATGCGTAGCTAAAGAAACCGATTTTAGAAAGGTTTATGATGCTAACATTACTTTATTGCTTAAAGTTGCCACACGTATCGTATTAGATTCGGATGTTGCTGAAGACTTGGTGCATGATTCACTCATTAAAATGCATGAAAGAAACCTTGTGTTTCCTTCTATGGATGATGTGAAATATTGGTTAATTCGGGTGGTAAAAAATACCTCTTTGAATTATATAAAACGTAAGAATCGGGAACGAATTGCTTACGAGAAGGTTTTAAAAAATGATCACCATGAAATTGAAACTGGTGAAACATCACTTTTAAAAAACCATGCTCAGCAGCAGATAAAAGATTCGTTAGATAAACTTCCGATGAATTTGAAAATTGTTTTAATTCTGCGTGAATATGCTGAATTAAATTATAAAGAGATTAGTAAAATATTAGAGATTACAGAGGGTAATGTGAAAGTTCGAGTTTTTAGAGCTCGTGAACAATTAGCAAAGTTAATAGGAGACGTAGATGGCTACATGCCCAAATAAAGAAATGTATTCCTTATATTTAGATAAGGAACTTTCTTCTTCTAAGAGTCTTAGTTATGAGAGACATTTAGAAGAATGTGCAGAATGTAAAAATCAACTAAATAAAGTAAAGTCTATACAGCAATCATTACAGTCATTGACCATTGATTATGATGCTGAAGAAGGCTACAAAAAATTAAAGGATCGAATGCGCTATAAGACCGTTACATCTTCTCAACGGCCTTTTAGTACATCAACTTTTTTTGTGCGTTTTACCTCGGTTGCTGCCGCGGTACTTCTTTTTTCTATTATTGTTCCTGTATTACGCTCTTCTAGAGAAAAAAACACCCAAGATTCTATGATTCTTACTTCGTATTCACTGAATCCTCTCGTAAGTGGTGAAAGTAATGTTGATTCTGCTTTAATGCTAGATCGTGGTGTTGTTTTTGAAGAAACATTGGCTTACCACAAACTTATTACAGAAAGTAGGTATGGACAGGTGGTTACTACGGAGTTTTTTAAATATCCCGTAGTTGATTATTTTGAGCCACAGATGTTTAAAGTACAACCCGTGGTTGAAATTAATTGCTTAGATGTTCCTTCTTCTACAATTGTTGAAGAACAAGATCTTTTTGGATTTTCTCAACCAGTATTTTTACTTAGGGAGTAAAAGAGTTGAGTTTTTCGTCTAAAATTACATATTATTTTTCAAAGCACTCATTAGTGCGTTCTATTATTGTAGTTGGTTCTATATTTATCATTTTTTCATTTTTCGCTTTTATCTTTTCGCAAAGAGTTAATGTACCTGTAATAACAGACATTAATCCGGCTGTTGGTGAAAGTGGGGATATTATGACCATAGAAGGAAATCACTTTGGGCCGCAAGTTATAGGATCTACAGTAGAAATTGGTGGCTTTAGGCTTACAAGTAGCTCATTTTTAGTTTGGGAAGATGATTATATTAGGCTTGTTTTACCCCAAAATATTTCTGATGGTCTTGTGTATGTAGAAACAAAAAACGGAAAATCAAATCCAAGTGTATTTGCTAATAGAGATACAATACCTGTACCATTGTCACATAGTTTACGTAACGCAATGCCTGTTATTCACAGTGTTATTGCCCCCGTTAATAGAATAGGAAGTGTAATAACAATCGATGGGCAAAATTTTGGTACCATTCGAGAAAATGCTGAAGTTTTGTTTACGTTATCACAGGGAAGTTCTTCTTCGAGAAGAGAATTAATAGCATGTTCAACATTTGATAAAGATTACCAGTTTTGGAGTGATACCCAAATTCAAGTTAGAATCCCAGAAGGTGCCCAAAGTGGACAAGTCTATGTTAGAACGAAAAATGGATTAAGTTCAGGCTATGGGGTAAATATTGCTCCTAGTATTGGGAGTAAAACATACAGTGATTTTAGAAGCTATGTTGTTGGTATTAACTCTGATGTGAGCGAAGTTCAGGCATTAGAGCATGCAACACTTACTCTTTTTATGCCTATACCGATTACAAGTATTTCTCAACGCTCTGTCGAAGTGCTATCCTCTGAGCCTGAACCTCAAATTACGTATGAAAACAATTTTGTTCACCAAATTTCACAAAGTACTTCAGGAAGAAATAAAATAACATTTGCTCATTCATTTGCAGTCGATGTACATGAAGTAAACACTCAAATTAATGTAAACTCAATTAGGCCCTATTCTAGTGACACAGAAACTTTTTATAGCGATTTTCTAAATGCTGATACAATAATTCCGTCTGATGATGAAGCCCTAGTTGAATTAGTTGATGAAATAGTTGGAAGGGAAACGAATGCTTGGAGAAAGGCAAATCTTTTATACAATTGGATGATAGAAGAAATCAGGATTGTATCAACTCCTAGAAGTGCCGATTCTTCCGTTCTTGAAGCACTAGATAGTAATCGCGCCGACGCATATGAGATGGCTGTACTGTATACCGCCTTTTTACGAGCTGCAGGCATTCCTGCAGTAATAGATAGTGGGATTTTAGTAGATGCAAATGTATCTACAATGAACCATTGGTGGACTGAGTTTTACATTGAAAGTTTTGGTTGGGTACCAGTTGATGTTGCTTTAGCTGCGGGGCTTGAATATGAAGGCTTCCAAGAAATTGAAGATAAAGAAGAGTATTACTTTGGTAACCTTGATGCACAACATATTACATTTTCTCGCGGTTGGAATAGTTTAAGTCAAACACAACAATTGGGTGGAAAAAAAGTGTACCGTCCTAAAACCTATGCATTACAAGCAACATGGGAAGAGTCAACAGAAGGTGTATTAAGTTATAGTTCTTATTGGCAAAATGCAAGTGTCATAGGAATATATTAAAATATATAATATTAAAACATAAAGTGAGGATTCTATGGTTAAAGTTCTTTCAGTCGGTGGATCAATTGTTGCACCAGATAAACCTGATACTGCTTTTCTTGTTTCTTTTTCTGCAATGATTCGCCGTTGGTTAGAAGGGGATTCTGAGCGAAGGCTTATTTTTGTTGTAGGTGGTGGAGCACCAGCGAGAGTGTATCAAAAAGCGTATAAAGAATGCATAGAACTATCATCAGAAAAAGTAGAATATACAGATAGTGAAGCTGACTGGATTGGTGTAACTGCAACTCGCTTAAATGCCCAATTGTTGCGCTCAATTTTTTATGATATTTGTCCTAATGATGTTGTATGTGATCCGACAGCTCCTTTTGATTTTAACGGAAGGATTTTAGTCGCAGCAGGTTGGAAGCCTGGATTTTCAACGGATACTGATGCGGTGTATTTAGCCGAACGCTTTGATGCAAAAACTGTTGTTAATTTATCAAATATAGAAAAAGTGTATACAGATGATCCAAAAACGAATCCTGATGCAACGCCAATAGATACAATTTCTTGGCCAGATTTTAGAAAAATGGTAGGTGATGAATGGGTGCCTGGAAAAAATACACCTTTTGATCCTATAGCAAGTAAAAAGGCAGAAAGTCTTGGGATTACTGTTATCTGTGCAGATGGAAAAAATATTAACAATATTAAAAGTATTCTAGATGAAGAAGAATATGTAGGGACAACTATTGGCTAAGTATTAAAGCCATGCCATCCTTTTTAAAATACCTTCTAGTTTGATTCCATATTGAGTATCGCTTGCCCAGGTTCCTGCTAAACCATAAATAGTGGGAGCCTTTCCTTTTGGGCTAACCCATTTGTATCTCGGGTCTACGAGGGGCATATTTAAAGGCTCAGTACTTCCATAGGCCTTTAAGTGTTGCACGTGAGCTCTTACCCCTTCTTGTTCTGTTGCAAAAACGTTGCCTCTTTGTGTTTCATCGATTGCACCCAAACCACAAAAATTATTCATATCTTCAGTAACTAATCCGCCAAATGTTAAAAAGCCTGTTTCTAAACACATTTGCGCAAAAGCTATATCTGAGTTTACACCTTCATACTCTGATTCTTGTATATACAATGCCGCAAGTCGTAAAACTTTTTCCCTGTTTGCGTAAGGGTTTTCTTGCATAAAAAAACGAACTAATGAGTTTTGGCTTTTAATTCCCTCTGCCATAATAGAGGTTGAGGGCATCTTAAAATCAAAATAACTAGCCCCTGCTGGCCTACTAATACAAGAGCTTAGTAATAACAAAATGAACACGCATGCAATTGCTGTACTTAGAGTATGTCGTTTTTTTAAAGCTAACGTATTCGCGTTTTTACTACAATTCATACTTAAATCATACTTTTTTTTCTAAAAAATTGCAATACAAGCAACATTATATTAAAAAAATACTATAACTATTGATAAAATATATATAGAGGTGCATATGGATTTTCATGATAGATTCGATGTTAGAGATTATTCTCTTTCTGATTTGGCACTAAAAGAAAAAGATAAGCCCGACTGTAGAGAGAGACTAATTAAAAATGGCGCTGATTTTTTAAGCACCCAAGAGCTATTAATGATTTTGCTTGGGTGTGGAACAAAAAAACTTCCCATACGAAAACTAGCTGCAAAAGTCTTGCACATAGTTAAAACATGTGATACAGAACTCGTTTTAAAAACTCTATTGCTCATTGATGGAATAGGGCAAGGCAAGGCCTGTCTAGTAAGTGCAGCTTTAGAATTGGGAAGAAGACTTAACTCGGGACCAGGCACTAAGATATTTAGCCCTGTAGACATTATTCCTTTTATACAGCACACAACGTTAGAAAAACAAGAGCATTTTTTATGTATTACCCTAAATGGTGCTCATGAAGTACTGAATATTAGAACCATTAGTGTTGGAACTTTAAATCGGTGTATTATACATCCTCGAGAAGTATTTTCAGAGGCTATAAAAGAAAGAGCTGCTGCAATAATACTGGCTCATAATCATCCATCAGGAAACACCGAGCCTTCTGAAAATGATATAGAAGTTACACACCAATTATATGATGCTTCTAAAATACTTGGAATACATTTGCTTGATCACATTATTTTATGTTCAGGTGATTACTTTAGTTTTGCAGAAAATGGACTGGTTTTTTTATAGTAGTCATGATATACTATATACATGAAAAAAATCTTATTATTTATTAGCATATGTATATTTATAACCGGATTTGCAAGTGTCTCTGCTCAAAGTTCAGCAGTGGATATTGTAGTTGAAAAAACTCAAACAGATACATTTTCTGCCGCTTTAAGTATTAAAGCAAACGTAAGTGGCGCTTCAATTTATATTAATAATGTGTATCAAGGTACAGCCCCATTAGAATTAGAAAAATTAATACCAGGAACATACGGAGTTGATGTTGTAAAAGAAAATTATAGAGAAGAATCTATAGCAGTTACAATTGTCGCCACAACTAAAACTACTCTATACTTTGAATTAGAGGAAATTACAGGTTTTTTGAGAGTTGAGTCAAATGTTCGAGATGGTGATGTATATGTAAATGATTCATTGCTCAGTGATGCCTCTTCGATAGATACCGGTGTTATAGAAGTAACACAAGGAACCTATAATGTTGAAGTAAAAAAGTTTGGTTGGCAATCCGAATCTGAAAAAATTAGCGTATATGAAAATAAGCTTACAGAAGTGGAACTTAATTTAACGAGATCTCTTTTTGAAATTGTTTCTTTTGGGGCTAGCCCTAGAAGCTTTAACCCTTTAAATCCAGGAAGTTTAGGTAGCGTTCGCTTTTCATTTAGAGCAACTGCACCTGGTAGTGCTATAGTTACTATCGTAGATGAATTGGGTAATGAAGTATATACCCAAAGTCTTCGTAACTTTGACAGTGAAAGCCAATCAATTGTATGGAATGGAAAAAGAGCAGATGGCACGGTATATCCTGAAGGCGTGTATCGAGCAACTATTGAAGCACAACCAGCAGAGGGTTGGCAAGCAAAAGAAAACAGTTTTACAGCAAACGTTGAAAATACTGCTTTGATTGCAACAGCACAAACAACATTAGATACTTCCATTTTTTATCCAATTATTAGTACTTCTGCTAGCGGGACCACAATGGGCGTAACCAATGCGAGATTAATGCCAGTAGGGACTATGCTTTTTTCTGTTACTGGAACTTCAGATTTTTCACTCGATTCTGGTTTTAATGCAACTCCGTTTGCAATGGCCTTTGTCTTTACCCCTTCACAAGAGATAGAAGTAGGACTTCGTTTAGGTTTAGAAACAAATAAAACTGAAGAAGTTCCAGTGTTTGGTGGCTTTTCTGTAAAGGCATCCTTTCCAATTTATCCGTTTTATGTTGGGGGGATTCTTCGCTATTCATACTCTAATTTACCAACACTTGTACCAACCTTTTCTGAAAGTGGTTTAGGCTTTGGTGTAATTGGTGGTTATGAGTTAGGTGATGTTTTATTCTCAGTTTCGGAAGAAGTTGTTTTAGGTGTAGAAAGAGGTGTTTTTGCAAATCTTACTTCTCATATGAAAACTGCTTTTGGAGCAACGTATCAAAATGGGGCCTTTTCTACTGGTACATGGGTAATTATATACTCTCCTTTTTCATCTAATGGTGCAAGTCTTTTTGGCATGGTTGAAACAGGTGTAGAAGTTTCGTTTTTAATTCCTAGTTCATCTGTATCTCCTGTTGTAGGCTTTAATTATCGCTACAATGAAATTGGTGAAGATAATTTATCGGTTAGGTTTGGGTTAAATATTTTGATATTATAAGGCTAGTAATTTCCATATACATGGAGGAAAGAGGGTATGGCAGAGCTGTTTGATAGTGTTTTTCCGTGGTTAGGCTTTTTAAATTATGCCTTTGCTATATTTATTCTTTTCTTTGAAAGAAAAGGTTCTGCAGGTCGTTTTGCATGGATACTTACACTCATTCTTTTACCGGTTGTAGGATCCCTCCTCTATGTTATTTTTAGTGGTCACTTTTTTACCAAAACACGAAAAATGGAATTGGCAAAAAAGCAAGTTTTAAGCGAAATATCTTCACTATTAAAGAAACAACACGATTTTTTTCAAGATACAGCAGGTAAACTACCTAACCCCGTGGTAAATGAATTTGCACCCCTTATTGAAATGAATTTGAGATATGGAAATGCATTAATGACATTTGCAAGCTCAGAAAAAATATTTTTATGGGGCAAGGATAAATTTAAATCCCTATTTGAAGATATCGAAAAAGCACAACATACTATTTTTGTTCAATACTTTATTATTCGTAATGATAAAATAGGTAAAGAATTTTTATCACTGCTCTGTAAAAAGGCTAGTGAGGGTGTAGAGGTAAAACTATTATACGATGATTTTGGATGTATACGTGCATCCAGAAATTTTTTTAAGGCACTTGATGTTGCCGGTGGTGTGAGTCTTCCATTTTTTCCTATAAGGCGAGGAAATGTATTTTCGATTAACTTTCGAAACCATCGTAAAACCGTTATTATTGATAATAGGATTGCGTATACAGGTGGCTTTAATGTTGGCGATGAGTATGAAGGAAAAAAAGGATACTTGTGGCGTGATACACATGTGCGTTTAACCGGTAGCTGTGTGTATGAATATCTGAGTCAATTTTTAGTAGATTGGTATGCAGTTTCTAGTGGAAAGAGAACACAGCTAAAACTAATCAAAGCAAACAAACTTCCCTTTCCTGATATTAATGCTATGAACAGGAGAATACTCAATGCTCTAAAAAACGATATTCCTGGTGATACTCATATTCCTACTCAAGTTATTTCGTCTGGGCCTGACAATCAAAAGAGAACTGAAATAAAAGACGCAATGTTAACTATGATAATGAGTGCAAAGAAAAAAGTGTACATACAAACTCCCTATTTTACTCCTGATGATTCATTTTTTTCAGCACTAAAAATTGCTGCCTTATCTGGAATTGATGTAAGAATAATGGTTCCAGGGCGATGGGATAAGTTTTATGTACGCGCTGCAGCTTTTGATTTTATGAGGGATTTAATACCCATGGGGGTTACGTTTTATAAGTATCCTGGCTTTATACATTCTAAAGTTATTATTATTGATGGAAAGCTTTTAACAATTGGATCTTGCAATATTGATTCGAGAAGTTTTGACTTGCACTTTGAAACAAATATATTTTTTTATGATGAGGTGTTTTCTAAAAAACATGAATCTATATTTCTTGAAGATCAAGCTGTATGCGAAGAGCACACCTTAGACTGGTTTAAAAAACGAAATTTTGTTCAGCGTGCATGGTGGGGCTTTTGTCGTCTCTTTTCACCAATATTGTAACTTTATCAGCTGTTGGGTTGTTTTATCATAGACACGAGGTTTGCTAAGTGATATACTGAGGCCTCATAGTTTAGTAACAACGAGGGGTAGTTAGATGAAACGCTTTAGTATATTTATTAGCATGTGTCTTTTCCTTTTTTCTGCATGCAACCTGCCGTTAATTACATTAGAGATAGAAACATTTACGCAATCAGAAACCCCACTTGTCTATAATGTTGAAAACATAGTTTTTGTTAACCACAAGGATGAATTGTTATCGACTCAAAATGATTTTGGCTGGGAATCTTTTTGGAATACGAATGAAGATCTAATACTTGCAGAATTTAATACTACATTTGGCGAAAATTCGGTTATTCAAGAAGGCAAGGGTAACTTTTCAATTGTAGGTGGTGTACAAGAGATTTCTAGTGAAGATTTTCACGCTTTAAGAAAAGCCCTCGATTCTGTATTAGATTATAAAGTAGCCAGCGCATATTATGATTTTACCGTAGTATATGATGCTGCTTCCAATATTATATCAATAGTATTGATAAGCCATAATATCAATGAATCTTTCAATGCGCTTCAATTTGATAGTAACATGAATGATGTAGCGGTAACTGTGCAAGCAGAACTTGTTGGTGTTTCTGAGTATCTTGCCATTTATGCGAAACAAGGCTCAAGCATGTCAGATACTGATATGCAATATTTGATGGATGAGTTTGATAAGATATATCCCACACTTATTGCTATTTACGGAACACATTCAGATTTAGATAATAACAATAAAGTAATCTTATTATTATATGATATAAACAAAGACTTTGTTTCAGGTGGGTATGTTGCAGGTTTTTTTAACCCAGTTGATTTATATCCACAGTATTCAGAAAGTAATGATGCAGAAATTTTATATGTTGAAGGTAATATATCTGGAAGTCGATATAATATTTATACAACTCTTATTCACGAGTTTCAGCACTTAATAAACACAAGCGTTACTCTTTCAACGGGAAAAAGAAGTGACTTATGGTTAAATGAAGCCTTATCTGAGTCTACCGAGATTATTTATGCTAAAGCTATGTCTGCTAATCGTTTAAATGTGTATAATGGATATTCGCACGAGTACATTACAAGGGGTAATAATTTTTACTTTTGGAATGATGCTGATGACGTGCTATCAAATTATTCTACGGCCTCTCTTTTTATGTACTGGCTTTATTTACATGGCGGGGAACAAATAATTGAAGATATTGCACGGTCACAATATGGAAACTATAGAGCTATAGAAGATGCTGTAAAAGCAAGTAACTCCTCCTATTTGAATTCTCTATCATCATGGGAGGAGGTTGTATTTGCATGGTATGAAGCAAATGAAAATTACACAACGGGGTATAAAAACGCAATAGTGAGCCAAAATGTTGGAAACTCCTTTAATTTAACGTCAAAAATTAACAAAAATTATGGTGCTAGCGCGCTTCTTAATGTTGGAAGCGTAATACTTACAGAAAGTGAAGTTACTATAAATAATATTGATATTGTACAAGATTCCTTTACTAAGGGTGGTAAAACTGTTCATCTAACAATGAATAATCAAAAAACGGCAACAGATTCAGCAACAATAAGAGTATCCATTCCTGCATCAAAGGCTCCATCGGCTCGAAGTGCACTACAAGACTTTGTGCCACTGTACGACGATGGAGGATATAATATTATTCACATACCGCAAAGTTCCTTTGATATTGAGGCTTTAGAGCAATGAAAAATATACCAAAAATAACTCATGTTGTTGTTTTCATTTTTATGGCAATGTGGTTTATGCCACAAAAAGACATAGAAGGGGTAGTTCGCTTAGTTGGTACCTCACTGTTTCCAAGTCTTATTCTTGAAACAGATGATGGAGATGTGTATTACATTGATGAATCCTTATTTGATGAATTTGTTCAATACCAACACTTGAGGGTGAAGGTTAGAGCAAGAATAAAAGAAGAAAAATTTATTAGTGATGATTATCGCAATATATTAATTCAAAAAACTATAGTCGATGCAAAGTTTTTAGATTTCGATTAAATAAAAACTCTTTACCATTCTATCAAAGTCGTGTTATAATGATTTATGGATAACCTAAAAAAAACATCTCTTTATGATTGTCATAAAAATCTTAATGCAAAAATAGTTGACTTTTCTGGCTGGGCACTTCCCGTTCAATACACTTCAGCTCTCGATGAGCATCTTGCGGTTCGAAACACTTGTGGAATTTTCGATATTTCCCACATGGGTGAGTTTACACTTAAGGGAAAAGACAGTACATTGGTTTTAGAAAAACTTATTCCAACATCACTTTCTAAATTAGAAAATAACAAGGGCATGTACACTATGCTTTGTAATGAACATGGGGGAGTAATTGATGACCTTTTTATTTTTCAAAACTCAGAACAAGATTATTATCTTGTGGTAAATGCATCTCGTCGAAATGCAGATTTTGAATGGCTATTAAAACATTCAAAAGATATGGATGTTGAACTTTTAGATGTATCAGATTCAACGGCAAAGATAGACTTACAAGGACCAAAGTCTAATAGTGTTTTACAAAAAGTTTTTCCTTCTTTTACATTGCCAGAACGATTCTTTTTTGGATATTGTGATTTTGAAGGATCACGGGTAATGATTTCAAATACGGGGTACACTGGCGAAGTTGGTTTTGAAATCTATTGTGATAATGAGCTTGCAGCTAAAATTTGGAATACACTTTTAGAAAAAGGAAAAGAAGAAAATATTTTACCATGCGGCTTAGCGAGCAGGGATTCACTTCGCCTTGAAGCATGTTATTCTTTATATGGGCACGAACTAAGTGAAACCATTAATCCAATAGAGGCGGGTCTTGGTTGGGTATTTAACTCAGACAAGGATTATGTGGCAAGCTCAACTTTAAAAGATATTAAAGCAAACGGAGCAAAACGAAAAATATTTTGTATAAAACTAATTGACAAGGGAATTCCACGTGAGGGGTATCGCATTCAATGTAATGGCATTGATATTGGATATGTTACCAGTGGTTGTTTTTCGCCTCTATTAAAAGAGGGGATAGCATTTGTTCTCTTAGATATTGAAATGGCAAAAAAAGATTTAAGTATTGATATAAAAATTGGACAAGAACTTGATGTAATAATAAGAGAAAAACCAATAAAGGCTTGTATTGTAAAAAGGCCCTTTTATACATATAATCAAGGGTAGATATTTCACTGGAGGTAAAAAAATGGCAAATGGAAAAGAAGTAGTACAAGGATTGTTGTACTCAGAAGAACATGAATGGGTAAAAGATAATGGTGATGGAAGTGTTACGTGTGGTTTAACTGATTATGCGCAAAATAACTTAGGTGACATTGTGTTTGTTGAATTCTCAATGAAAGACGGAAACGTTAAAAAGGGCGATACTGTTTCTGTTGTAGAATCTGCAAAGTCTGCCTCAGATGTGTACACTCCTGTATCAGGTGACATTATTGGTATTAATGAAGATGTAGAAGCAAATCCAGTAATACTAAATGAAAGCCCATATGATTCCGCATGGCTTTTTAAAATTAAGATTTCTGAAAGTGCAGAGCTTGATAGCTTAATGAGTGCTGAAGCTTATTTAAAATTTATCGAAACAAATTAATTTTAAATATAAAAATGACTATAACTGTAATACTCAAAAATTCTTGTGTAAGGAAACTATATGAAATATACAATGTTAAGTGATGCTGATAAAAAAATAATGTATGAAAAAATCGGCATTAAAAATATCGATGAATTATTTGCAGATTTACCGGCAGATATTTTATTAACTGAATTACAAGGCTTGCCACAGAGCGTTACAGAAATGGAAATTACGGACATTTTTAATACTATTGCAAGTAAAAATGGTTTCACTCCCTTATGTGGTGGCGGAGTATATGATCATTATATTCCTGCAGTTGTTGATGAGCTTGCAGGTAGAAGTGAGTTTTACACAGCCTACACACCATATCAACCAGAGGTAAGCCAAGGAACATTAGCTTCAATATTTGAATACCAAACTAATATGTGTCGTTTAACAGGAATGGATGTAGCAAATGCGAGTCTTTATGATGGTGCAACTGCCTTGGCAGAGTCGGTTATGATGTCTTGCAAGGAAAAGAAAAAACAAAAAATACTTGTTAGTCAGTCGGTTAATCCACTATATAGAAAAACACTTAAAACCTATTGTTGGGCCGTTGATATTGAAATTATAGAAATTCCATGTAAAGACTTAGTTACTGATGTTGAAAAAGCTAAAGCACTTATGGACGATAGTATTGCCAATATTGTTATTCAATCTCCTAATTTTTTTGGAGTTATTGAAGATGTTTCAGAAATTACAACTACAAAAAACGAAAAAAATATAGACCTTATTTTTACCGTAACAGAAGCGGTAAGTTTAGCCCTATTAAAAACACCTCATGACCAAGGCGCCGATGTTGTCTGTGGAGAAGCGATGAGTTTTGGAAATTATCCTTCGTTTGGTGGACCACTTTTAGGCTTTATGTGTGCAAAAGAAACCTATATGAGAAAGGTGCCAGGACGCCTTGTTGGTTTAACACAGGATGAAAATGGAGAGCCTTGTTTTGCCCTCACGTTGCAAGCTCGAGAGCAACATATAAGGAGAGAAAAGGCTACTTCAAATATCTGTTCTAATCAAGGCTTAATAGCTTTGAGAGCTTCGATATATTTGAGTTTAGTTGGGGTAAAGCTTGGTGAACTTGCTACTCTTAATCATAGTAATGCATCATATCTAAAAGAGTGTTTAGAAAGTATTGGTTTTACATCTCCAACAGAAAAGCCAGTCACTTTTTTTAATGAGTTTGTACTTAAAAAACCTGAAGGCTTTAAAAGCAATACAGCTTTTGGTATCGATATCGGTACGTGGTATCCAGAGTTAAAGGATTGTGTTCTTTTTTGTGCAACAGAGAAAAACTCAAAAAAGTCTATTGATGACTTTATTGCAAGCATTAGAGGAGGGGTAAAATGAAAACGATTTTTGATAAAAGTAAGCCAGGAACTAATTGTTATGAAGTACCTATTGCAGATTCAACATACGCACTGCCAAAAAAATTATTAAGAGATACTCTTCCTCTGGCAGATGTAAGCGAAGCTGAAGTTGTGAGACATTATATTAATCTATCTAAAACAAACTTTTGTGTAGATGAAAATATGTATCCATTGGGTAGTTGTACTATGAAGCATAATCCCAAAATAAATGAAAAGTTAGGAAAGCACCCTTCATTTTCACTTTTGCATCCTCTGGGAGGTGATAGTGCTAGTCAAGGTGCTCTTGAAATTATGCACGATATGGAAGAGTATTTTAAAGTAATAACTGGGATGCATGGTGTTACGTTTAATCCTGCCGCAGGCTCGCATGGAGAGTTAACGGCTCTCATGGTAGTAAAAAAATACTTTGAAAAAAAAGGTGAGAGTCGAAAGGTTGTATTAATTCCAGACTCCGCTCACGGAACAAATCCGGCTTCAGTGAGTATGTGTGGTTTTGATGTTAGAGAACTCAAGTCCACTGCAGATGGAGATGTTGATCTTGATTATTTAAAAGAAGCCCTAGATAAAGACGTCGCTTGCATGATGCTTACGAGTCCAGCAACAACAGGGTTGTTTGATAGAAACATACACACAATAGCTAAGATGGTTCATGATAATGGATCTTTGTTTTACGGCGACGGAGCAAACTTAAATGCGACCCTCGGTAAAGCTCGGTTTTCGGACATGGGGTTTGATTTAATGCACATAAATGTGCATAAAACTTTTTCTACTCCGCACGGAGGTGGTGGGCCTGGTTCTGGGCCAATATCAGTTGTTGAAAAACTTACTCCTTTTTTACCAACACCGCGGGTTGAAAAAAAGAATGATGTATATTATTTAAATCACGATAATGCTGATTCAATTGGGTTAGTGCATGGTTTCTATGGTAACTTTTTAGTTTATCTAAGAGCATGGGTTTATATCCGCTTATTAGGAGCAAAGGGGTTAAAGGATGTAGGAGAAACCGCTGTTCTAAATGCAAACTATTTACTATCTCTACTTAAAGAAGAATATAATGTTCCGCTAAATAGACGTTGTATGCATGAGTTTATTATAAACGATAAAAACTTTCCAAATGTAGAAAATGGTATAACTACTGATCATATTACAAAGCGTCTATTAGATTACGGCTTTCATGCTCCAACTGTGTTTTTCCCCCTTATTGTAGACCATGCGATGATGATAGAACCCACAGAAACTGAATCAAGGGAAACACTAGAGGCATTTGCAAATGTCATGATTGCAATAAAAAAAGAAGCACAAGAAAATCCTGAGCTTATTTTGCATGCACCTCATACAAAAGCTGTAAAGCGAGTTGATGTTGTAGGAGCTGCTCGAAAGCCCATTTTAAAGGTGGTTGATAATTGAAAAAAAATGATACAATACATCTAAAAATACTAGTAAGGATCTTTAGTATTATCTTACTGTGTTGTGTAAGTACTTTTTCTTTTTCACAAGAGGCTGCAATTACAATAGAAGTAGAAGACGAAAATGCTGAAACGACAGAGGGTATTAGCGATAGAATTTTATTAGATATGAATACTGGCGGAGAAGCTTCTTTAACACCTGAACAATTACTGATGCTTCAAGAATCATTTAGAGAGCTTGGTATTGAGCTCGTAGTTATTGAAGGGGATGAATACCTTACTGATGATTTAGCTAAAGCAATGGAAGAACTGTTTGGAGCGGGTGATGTTATTATACAACAGGAATCTAGTGATGATCTTTCTAATGACGAATAGGATAAAAAATTAAATAAAAAAAGCTTTGAAAGGTAATCTTTCAAAGCTTTTTTATATTTGTAATAGCTACCCGATAGTATGATTATCTTTTGTCCATAGAAACATATTCTCTTTGAGGCATTACGGACTTATATGCAGGGCGAATAATTTTTCCGCCATTTACTAATTCTTCTAAACGATGAGCTGACCATCCTGAAATACGTGCCGTTGCAAAAAGAGGTGTGTATATTTCTGATGGTAGGCCTAGCATGTGATAAATGAGTCCTGAGTAAAAATCGACATTTGCACTTACACCCTTGTACATTTTTCGCTTTTCACCAATAACTTTAGGAGCAAGACGTTCAACTGCAGAGTAAAGTGCAAATTCTTTATCAAAACCTTTTTGTTTTGCAAGTTCTTCTACCCATCCTTTTAGTGTTGTAGCACGTGGGTCAGATAGGGAATAAACTGCATGGCCTATACCATATACAAGACCAGTTTTATCATATGCATCTTTATCGACTAAACGCTCTACGTATTTTTCTATTTCTTTTTCATCAGTCCAGTCTTTTACATTTTCTTTTATGTTATCGAACATATCCATAACTTTTACATTTGCGCCACCATGTTTTGGCCCTTTTAACGACGCAAGAGATGCAGCCATAGAAGAATATGTATCCGTTCCAGAAGACGTTACAACATGGTTTGTAAATGTTGAGTTATTTCCTCCCCCATGTTCTGCATGAAGCACTAAGCAAAGGTCAAGTATTTGAGCTTCGAGTTCTGTGTATGTACTATCACTTCTAAGCATGTGAAGAATATTTTCTGCAACAGAAAGCTCTGGTAGAGGCGGGTGAATTACAAGGCTTTCATTTTTGTAATGAAATGCATAGGCTTGGTATGAGTAGACAACCAATGACGGAAATTGTGCTATGAGACGCAAACACTGAAACATGACATTTTCAAGACTTGTGTTATCTGCTTCGTCATCATAAGTGTATAGCGTTAAAATCCCACGGGAAATCATATTCATCATGTCTTTTCCTGGAGTACCCATAACTGTGTTTCTAACAAAATTTTCGGGAAGCGGCATGCAAGAGCTAAGAATCCCTTTAAATTCTTTTAACTGAGTTTTTGTTGGTAGCTCTCCAAAAAGCAATAGATATGTTGTTTCTTCAAAGCCAAATCGTTTTTCATTAATAAAGCCTTTTACTAGGTGTTCTACATTAATACCTCTATAATACAAACGACCTTCGCAAGGCACAAGGTCTCCTTCTTGCATAATATATGCAATAACTTCTGATATTTCAGTGAGTCCTGCTAAAACACCTTTACCACTAATATCTCGAAGCCCACGTTTTACTTCATATTTTGTATATAAATCTGAGTCAATCATATTATGCTGTGCAGAAATTACACAATAATTATTAATTTTTTCTTTTAGTTTTTGATCCATTTTTCCTCTCCAAGTTCAAAAAATCTTACCAATAATTATACTATACTTTGTACCTTTTGTGTATTTTTTTTATTCACAAATTAGTTTAATTTTTTTACATATTGAGATATATTAATTTCGTATGGGATTGCGATTAGAGCACCGCGAAGCGTCCACCACAGAAAATTGCATTGAGCAATTTTCGAGGAGGATGAGCGTTAGTGAAGTGCGTCATGAGCGCTAAAATGCAGTAAAAATCGTAAAAATTCGTGTAAATATGTGCCGAACGGCACATTACAAAAAAAAAAATGTGTGATAAAATAAATCGTTATAAAATTTAAAAGGAGTTTTAATGAAAAAAATTGTAATCTTAATCACAATTATGGTATTAACTATTGGTAGTGCATTTGCACAAAAAGCTGCCGCCAAGACAGATGTAGCTAAAGCTATTTCTCAACAATCGAGAAGAGCTGCTGCTACTGTAAACATGTTTACGAGCGAAAGTGATAATGTAAATGCAAGTGATATCTATGATATGAATGAAGAATTTGCTAGTGTTGGGTATGAGGATACCGCTTTTCCTTTTGCACCGTATATTGCAACTGGTATTGAATTATCTGATACTCTCTATCTTGGAGTAATCGGGTATTTTCACTTAAATGATGATACATCAGATTTAGTTGCTTTGCAGCCAAAAACACAAACGGTAACTACGTATGATAGTACGTATGATTTTCAAATTGCACTTGCTCTAAGTGATTCTATGGGGATTCATTATAATTTTTATAGAGATGGCTTACGTTCAGTAACAAAAAACACAGAACATGAGGTAGGAGCTAATGTAACTGATGGTACAGAAATAATCAATGAGTCATTTTGGGAGCATGAACTTGCCTTTGCTATGACGCTTGATAATGACATTGACTTTGCTATTCCACTGCGATTATATTTTTCTGAGGATAAAGAAGTAATAGACCGTGTAATTGATGCAGGACCAACATCGATTGAAACAACAACTTCAAATATAGATTATGGTAGCGAGGTGCGACTTTCATTGAAGCCTGGGATTTCGATTCCAATGGACTATGAAGCCATGAACGCCCTTGATTTAGGTGTAGGGATTGATTTTGCTGTTCATACTGGGTTGGGCCTAATTGACGAAACTATTTCAGTTGATGATGGAGCTACCGTTGATACAACAGTAACCGCAAGGGAAGCAAATAAAGATTATGTAAATTTAAACTGGTTTATTTCTGCTAGCCCAACATTAGAATGGGACTTAGATGATACTGTGTACTTTAAGTCAAAGCCTTCTTTAACATTTACTCATAAAGTTACTAGTGATGGTGTAACACAAGAAACATTTGTAGATGGTACTGGTGGCGGAAGTAATGATAATTTTACAAAACAATCTCACGTTATTCCTGCAATTGCATTACCACTTGGTGTAGTATATAGTCCATCTGATTGGTTTGAATTACGTTTTGGTGCAAGCTATAGCATTTCATGGACATTTGTAAATGGTACTGACCAAGATGATAATAAAACTGTTGGCTATTCAAATGCATCTTCTTTTGCATTGCAAGCAGGTTGTGGTTTTATTATTGTCGATGATTTTTTAATTGACTTAAAATACGGTGTTGATTTTTCAGATTTAAGTGTTGAGCCAAAACCTGACTTTTTAGATGCAGGTGCTACACTTCAGTTTACGTATAAGTATTAATTACAAAAAGCAAAACACTCTATGTATGTAATAGGGTGTTTTGTTTTACAGTTTTATACAAGGGTATATATACTATAATTAGAATACTTTTATAAAAAGAGTATTCTAATTACAGCATATTTAAAATGTTGTAATTGTATAATGTGGAGGAAACATGAGTATTTCAAAAATCGTAAGATATGGTCTCGTTACTGTATTATTAATTTCATTATTAGGCTGTGAGCAAGCCAATTCAACGTTTAATCCAAAGTTACCTGACTTTGTTACAATAGATAGTATTACGCTTTTAGATGAAACAGGTAAGGATTTGAGTTTAAATTCTTCTGGACTTACGGAAGTAAAAGAAGATATAAAAGATGCTTTTGTTGCTAATTCTTTAGCAACGAGTAGTAACTATAGTGGCGATTGGTCTGGGTCTGTATTTGAGCCAACAAATAATTCTATAAAACCTTCTCAATGGAATGCCATTGCTAAACAGATAAATAATGGGGCATCTGAATGGGTTTTTATTTCTCGCCATATTGATAGTACACATATTGAAATTACTTGTATAGAAGCTCCTATTTCTGTGTCAAGAATATCTCTTATAAATAAAAATAATTCATTGAGCGATGATGATATTATTTCAATCAAAAACTTGATTAACCCTATATTTGTATCTTCAGGTTTAGCAAAAAATGAAGACCTTTCTACTGCGTGGTCAAATTTTGATTTTGTTCCATCAAAAGACTTAATTTCAGTACCGCAGTGGGAGAAAACAATAACAGAGCTTAACTCAGTTTTGCCTCTGGCGCTTTATCCATCCATAGACGATTCTGATTTTAATAATGTTACTATAGAACTAGAAACTTTTGAAAATATGACTGAGGTTGATTGGAAGGGGCTTACTGGTAGCCCAGTTACAGTTGCCCCTGGTATGGCTGGGATTCCTGGAATTACCATCGATGAAAATTACACCGTTACTCAAGCGATTTCTGTTACCTTTAGTGATAGCGAAATATCTCTAGAACAAAAGCTTACCGCTGTAAAAAACGCAATTCTTGAATCTCTTCCTGAAATGCCAGAAGGTATTGAAGAGCTTACTGCAGATGATATAGAAATTGAACTTGATGCAGGAAGTGATTATACAGAGGCTACGGTAACGATTACTTTTAATGCTCAAAATGGATACAGCTTAGAGCCAATTCAAGAAGATAGTGATTCGTCTCTACCTCCTGTAATTGTACCAGCAAAAGAAACTTTAATTGAAGTTGAAGGCAGCTTTAAAAGTATAATAGTATTTAAGGCAACATACTTTGATACATATACACTCTCTTCAGATACTATAACTGGATTAGATTATACCACTAGCTTAACAGGAACTGCAAATATAGTATTTAATTATGTATATTCTGATACAATTGC
>CAYJIS010000021.1:0-26947 GCA_964370315.1 uncultured Treponemataceae bacterium | reverse complement strand
TTTGCCACTTAGGCTCAATTGATTCAAAAGGATAGTTAGCCATAATACCTCAATTATTTGTGTAATTTATAGAGGTTAGTATACTAAAAAGAGGATATTTATTCAATATATGGGCGTTACCCGCCAAAGGCGGGTCGCGCTTTGCGGGGTTCCGCTATCGCTTCATTCTCGCCGTTTGGTGGTCCTAGTGCGGACATGGCAAGCCATGTCCCTACGGCTCGAACGGCTTTCAGCCGCCCCTACAATCGCTAACGCATTTTACATTCACAACAATTAGTAACTATTCACCAGTGCTTCTAGCGCGCACAGAATCTCTCTTTTTTCGCCTTCCATTGTAGCGCTTTCACTATCGGCATAATTTGCAATGCTGTCTCCAACGTCTTCCTTATAAACGACAACATTGTTTAAAATGCTCGCAGCCTTTACACCACGAATAGATGCAATGGTAAACAAAGAAGATGTTTCCATATCGGAGCCAAGTACTCCATACTTAGACCAATATTCGCAAATCTCTTCTTCGTTGTCTATATAAAAACTATCGTTACTTCTAATTATACCAACATGGTGCGCATAACCCAATTTTTTTGCAGACTCTACAACAGAATGTAAAAGCTCATGGTTTGGAACTGATGGAAATTGAGACGGAACATAAGCCTTAGATGCGCCATCGTCACGCACAGCGCCAGTTGCAATAACAAGCTCTCCTAGTGCAATACCGGTTTGCAAAGCACCACAGCTTCCAACTCTCACGATAGAAGTTATACCTATGTTTTTTAGCTCTTCCACAGCAATTCCCATAGAAGCCCCACCCATCCCTGTAGACATAGCTAAAATTGGCACTCCCTTGTAGGTTCCTCGGACGCTTTTGTATTCACGGTTAAAACATAAAAACTCAACGTTCTCTAAATGCTCTGCTATGCGATCAACACGCGCAGGATCGCCTGGTAAAATGGCCCTGGTAATGTTTAAATCACTCGAAAGTTGTATATGTGCTTGTTTCATGTTTTTATTATACGATGAGTTTATATATTTGACAAGGGGTTTTGATTGGCACGATTTATCTGCGCAAGGAATTGTAGTGGCCGCGCAGCGGTTCGCGCCGTAGGGACATGGCTTGCCATGTCCGCACCATGACCATCAAAAGGCGCGAATGAAGCATCAGCGGAACCACGAAAAGTCCGACCTCTGATGTACGGGCTTGTGTCAACATGCTCGTACATCAGGGGATGCGCCCAAATTACTTTCCCATTAAATAATCTGCAACCGCTTGATATGCAGGAAGAGACGTTGGGTCCATAGCTGAGTTAAATGCAGTTGGATGAGAAGCAAATCGTACAAGCACCATGTCTGCAGCAGGATCAATATAAATAGTTTGTCCATATACACCACGAGCTGCAAATGCACCATTTTCATTTTCGGTAATCCACCACATATCCCTATAACTCCAGCCAGGAAGAAGTGAATAACCAGCTTTTGCAAATTTTTCAGGATCTCCACCAACTTTGATATCTTCAACTGCTGCTGCTGGAATAATTTGCTGTCCATTAAAATAACCATCATCAAGAATCATTTGCCCAAAGCGAGCAAGATCTCTCAGCCCTGCACTTAATCCACCACCAGCAAAAGGTGTACCAATTGAGTCAACAGAATAATACGCATCTGTTTCAGCTCCCATTGGTTTCCAAATTAAATCAGATACAAGTTCATTTACTTGCTTTCCTGTTGCCCGGTCTATTATCCAACCAAGCACATCGGTATTAGCAGTTTTATATGCAAAGGCTTCACCGTGTTCTCCTTCTTTTTGAACCGTAACTAAAAACTCATAATAGTTTGTTGGACCTTCATAGTCAGCTGGTTTTGGAAGAGGGTTTCCTGCAGCGGCATGTTGCCAAACTTCAGCATTAGGATCACTATAGTCTTCTGAAAATTTAATACCAGTTGTCATATCCATAACTTGGCGAACTGTAGCATCACCAAATCCTGATTCAGCTAGTTCTGGAACATAATCCATAACTAGTTTATTTTCATCAATGACACCTTCTGCAACAAGTATCGATGCCAAAGTACCTGTAAATGATTTTGTCATCGACATAGCCCCATGATGCCCATCTGGCTCAAGTACCCCAAAGTAGCGCTCATACACTATTTTTCCATCGTGCAAAATAATCATACCATCGGTATAGTTTTCATACAATGACTCTTCCCACGTCATTGTACCAGTAGCACCCATAGGAGTAAATGTTAACGCATCTATTGCATCTTCATCAAAAGACTCTGGTAGCACAGAAGGACTGCCTAAACCACGAGAAACATTTACTGTAGGCATTAATTGTCTAAAGTTTGAAAATGTCCAACGACTTGCTGGAAAGTTAAAGTATGATCCATCATAAAAAAAGAGTCTCTTATCAACTGGCGGAGGAGATCCTTCCATCCATCCTAGAAGTGCGGGATCTGACTCTATTGCATTCAAAACTGGTCCTGATGCTCCATGCGAAGACGGCATGCCATCGCTTTGTTCATTTTTCGAACATGCCATTGCTAGTAATGCAAAAAGCACAACTAAAATTTTTAGTAATTTCATTTTACCTCCATTAAGTACTAAGCTATATTTTTATTATCATAAACTAGCACTTTTATAATTTAAATATAGTGTATTCATATATTCTCCGTCAAGCTGTAAATAACTTGAAATTCTAAAATCACCCCAAATTCGTACATATATTTGTTTTTGTATAGTTGTACATAACAACAATTAGACAGGTCTAAAATATCGATATTTTTTTACCTATTTTAGTGTTTTTTTTATTTTTTTTCCTTGCCAACAAAATAAAACCGTGCTATCATTTATATAGTATTTTGCATTAATTTTGCTGCAAAATACAATTGGTAGGAAGAGGAGACAGGAAGATGGACTTCAGCGATAAAGTGCTTGAAAAAGCACTCACAATTGCACAGGAATGCCAAGGACACAATCATGCATTTTGTACTGCAAGATGTCCCATGCACACTGATGCAATCGGTTATGTTGGTCTTATCAAAGAAGGCAACATTGAGCAAGCTTTACTTAAAATACGAGAAAAGTTATTTTTACCAGGAACCCTGGGTCGAATCTGTGCCCACCCTTGTGAAACAGAATGTCGTAGGTGCAAAGAATATGATCAGCCTATTTCTATTGCAGCATTAAAAAGATACGCTGCCGATACAGCTGATAATGAAAACCTTTGGGATTTACAGAAAAAACCACCTACGGGAAAAAAAGCTGCAATAATTGGTGCAGGTCCTGCAGGAGCTCAAAGTGCTATTGATTTAGCAAAAGAAGGACATTCGGTCACCGTATTTGAAAAATTACATGTATATGGTGGTATGATGAGAGTTGGAATACCAGCATATAGATTACCTCGCAATATAATTGATTTTGAATACTCTTACTTAGAAAAACTCGGTGTTGAGTTTAAGATGGGAGTAGAAATTGGAAAAGATGTTCAGTTTAGCGACTTAGTAAAAGAATATGATGTTGTAATTGTTGCAAATGGTGCTCATAAGGGAAGTCAAATCCCAACCAAAGGCGACAACTGTGAAAACATAACCAACGCAGTAGATTATTTAAAGAAAGCCTCTCTTGAACAAAAAACAGACCTTCCATGTAAAAATGTGTTAGTAATTGGAGGGGGAGACGTCGCAATGGACTGTGCTAGAACATCGTTACGCCTTGGGGCAACTACCGTTAATATGGTTGCATTAGAAAAACAAGATGCTCTGCCTGCTAGCAAACATGAACAGCACGGTGCTAAAGATGAGGGCATTGTTATACATGCAGGCTTTGGCGTTCATGAAATTTTTAGTAAAGACGGAAAGGTAGAATCAGTTTTAATTCATGAATGCACCAGTATGTTTGACGCAAACGGAAATTTTAATGTACAGTTTAATGACAAAAATACGAAAAAAATTGATTGTGACACCATTATTTTTGCAACTGGTCAGGTAGTAGAAGATATTAGTGGTGGAATGCTTGAACAAGGTAGAGGTGGTCGATATGCAAACAATAAAGACACCCTAGCAACATCAATTGAAAATGTTTTTGTTGCAGGAGACAATGCAGGTGGTGTTATTGTAATTGAAGCAATGGCATTAGGAAGAAAAGCAGCCCTTTCTGCAATACGATATTTACAAAGCAAAGATCTTTCAGAAGGGCGCGACTTTGACGAAGAGTGGCATTATAACTCACGTTTAGATATTCCACTTCCAGATGATACTGAAGATTTACCACGACTTGAACCTCGACAAATGGATGTACAAACAAGAATTAAAACATTTGATGAATGTGATTATGGATTTACAAAAGACGAAGCAATAAAGGAAGCTTCACGATGCTTTGTTTGTGAGTGTAAAAAATGCATGATTGAATGTCTTATGTTAAATGATTATACCGAATATCCAGGACAACTATTTAAGCAATTTATAAAAGATAAAGACATGAAACCAATCATAGCGTATTCATGTAATATGTGCGACCAATGTACTATTGTTTGCCCTGAAGACTATAAATTTGCAGAACTGTTTGGTGCAATGAGAAAAGACATGGTAAAAGCAAACGGCGGAAAATCACCAATGAAAGGACACAAAGCAATTTATATGCATCAGCTTTTAGGCTTTTCAAAAATATTTACCGGAAAATTTAAAGGAGGGCGAAAATAATGGGAAGAAAAGCATTTATGGGCGGGTGCGCCCTATCATCATATAACCCAAATTTAGTTTTAAAAACAGCAGCATATTTAAAGACTCTTTACCCAGACCTTTCACTTATACAAAAGTGTTGTGGAAAGCCAACAAAAGCAGTTGGTCAAGAAGATAAGTTTCATGAGCGATTTGATGGATTGACAAAAGACTTAGAAACACTTGAAGTAGATGAACTTATCGTAGCCTGTCAAAGTTGTTATAAAACCATGGGCTTAAACGAAAACATTAAGGTAACATCGCTTTGGTCATTATTTCCCCAAATTGGGCTACCAAAAGAACTTGTTGGAAAAGCAAAAAACAGTGACGTTGTTTTTTCTATGCATGACTCATGCTCAGTTAGGCCCTATAAAGATATTCATGATGGCATAAGATGGATAATGAATGAATTAGGCTATAAAACAGTCGAACCTGAAAAAACACGAGAAACAACACGATGCTGTGGATTTGGTGGCATGGTTGTTCCTGCAAACCCAGAAACTGCTAGAAGAGTTATGGTTCGACGTGTAGGAGATTTTCCTACAAATCAAGTTGTTACCTATTGTGCTGCATGCAGGCAATCAATGCTTATGGGAGGCGCACAAGCGTGGCATATTTTAGACTTAGTGTGGGGTGATGTTGTAAAAAAAGGTGATGCACCACCAATTGATACATTATCACAAACCCTTACTGCTTGGACAAATAGATTTAAAACAAAAAATGGACTAAAAAAAATTAATTAGGAGTTATAGTAGAAATGGAAAAGAATGAAACAAAAAAGAAATCTGGGCTTATAAAAATTATAATTGCTGTAGTTGTTCTTGGGTTGGCTATTTTAGCCGCAAATTATTTTGGGTTGGTTGATTTCTTAACTAACATTGAAGCAATGCAAAACTGGTTTAACAGTTTGGGCATTTTAGGATATGCTGCATATATTTTATTGTATATTGTTATTGCTATCTTTATGATACCAGGGTCTATGCTAACAATTGCAGGCGGAGTAGTATTTGGTTCTATTGTAGGTGGAATTTTATCAATGATAGCTGGAACTGCAGGTGCTACAGCTGCTTTTATTGTTGCAAGATATATTGCACGAGGCACAATAGAAGAAAAATTCAAAGATAATGCCCTATTTAAGAAAATCGATAATGGAGTGAGAGAAAATGGCACAAGCTTTTTAATTCTCACACGTTTAGTACCAATTTTCCCATATAATGTGCAAAACTATGCATATGGATGTACATCCATGAACTTAGTTACCTATATTGTTGTTTCATTTATTACAATGACACCTGGTTCTTTTATATACGCTTATATGGCAGGCGAAATTGCTACTAATGGATTTTCAGTAAGACTCTTAGTGCAATTTGCAATAGCTGGTGTTGTGCTATTTTTAATTTCCCTAATTCCAAAGGCTATAGCAAAGAAAAAAGGTATTAAGATAGATTAATAGAGTATTATTATACTTTATAAATAAATTGGATTGTTTATATGGCGTTGCCACAATCAATTCAAAATCGCCACAATAGTGGTAAAAATAAAATCTCCTAAGGAGTAATATATGAAAGGTATTTTTATTGTTTTAGCTTCAATTATTATAATTGTTGCTTTTATTGCGTGTTCAAAAAAACCTGCTGTTATTAGCTTAAATCCTGAGCTTGAAGGAACAAAGTTCATTACTGCAACAGATTTAAAAGGCTTACTTGAAACAAGAGATGATGTTGTTCTTTTTGGTGTGTTAAGTTCAACAAAAGCGATTATTCCGCTTACAGATGAATCTACCCCAATAGAAGGGACATTTAGAGTATGGAGACCTGATTATTCAGGTGCTGGTAATCCTGAGGCCTTAAGTCCTGTCTATGGTGGATTTAGAAAAACAAAAGAGCAAATGGAAGAATTGCTTTCAAAGGCTGATATTTCTAAAGATGACTTATTTGTTGTATATTCAACTGGTGCAATGCATGACATGACACGTTTTGGATGGCAACTTGAATTAATGGGATTAGAAGTTTTATACTTAGATGGTGGTCTAAATGCATGGAAAGCTGCAAACTTTCCTACAGGTTCAAGTGTAGAATTGGCAAAACAGAATACTGTTACTGAGTTTAAAGCAGATGAATGGAATACAAAAAAATTAAATGCAACTATGGATGATGTTATAAAGGCCCTTGAAAATCCTGATGAATGGGTTGTTATCGATACCCGCAGTACAGGCGAATACAATGGGGATAAAACTGGATCCTCTGCAGGAGCATATGGAACAGGTTCTATAAAAGATGCCGTTCACATTGAATGGAAGGATGCAGTTAATTCCGACAATACTCTAAAATCAAAAGAAGAGCTTGAAGCACTATATGGTGATGTAATTAAGGGTAAAAAAGTAATTACATATTGTCAATCAGGTGTTCGTTCATCACACACACAACTAGTGTTAATGGAAATGCTTGGTGCTAAAGATGTATACAACTATGATGGCTCTTGGATTGAATGGTCATATGTTGCCAGCAACGTTGGAGATGATATTGATCCAGAATTGAAAGAAAAAGTTATTAGCCTAACAGATAATTGGACAGATAATAACGGAGCGATATAATTAATTGTAAAAAAGACCGATATAGCCTATCGGTCTTTTTTTATGATACTGTTTTCCATAGAAGTATATTATCAATAAAGATTACTTCTAATTTTCCCTCATCATAAAGATATGATAAATAAGATTTTATTGTACTTCCAACAAGAACATTTTGAGCAAATGACATTGATAAACCAAAATGATCAAATATCAATTTTATTACCGTTTCACTACTTGTAGCTTCTTTACAAATTAAAAGTAATAAATGTATTATTTCATTCATTTTATCTATGTTTATTTGCGCCAAATTAGTTACATCTTTTAATACATCTCCATGTGAAGGGATAAACAAGCTCCCAGTTAAGCTTTTTATCTTTTTTAGACTTTCGAATGATTTTCTTACATCAGCTAAAAAAATCACATGATATTTTTCAATTATTCTTTCGCCTGTAATAGCATCTGCTAAAAACCACACATTATCATCAGTCTTTATGCCTATTTGTGAAAAAGAATGTCCATCTAATCGGATAATTTTCAGTCCTTTTGGAATCATCTCTTGGGTTAGTTCACTTACATTACTTTTTGCAGAGTAAAAAAATTTATTTCTTAAATCTTTGTTTGGAAATCCTCCAAAAAGATAACTAGCCTCAAGTTCTGGAAACTCAATAAACATTTTATCGGCACCCACACAATATATGGGACAATGCGTCTTTTCTTGAAAAAAAGCATTTCCCCCAATATGATCTGCATGAGAATGCGTGTTAATAATAAAGGATATATTCCAGTTGTGCTCTTGGATAACCTTATAAATTTTTTTAGCTGCATCTTTATCAAGGCCACTGTCAACTAAGCAAATAGTACTTTCAGTAATTTTATATATGCCAACCTTGGAAGGGCATGCAATATAAAATGTCTTTTCTCCTACTTGAACAAGTTCATACATTAAAGTACACCGCTACTAGTCATTATCTAAAGAGCTAAATGTTTTATTAAATTTTTCACTTAATGGTATGTCATTTTTTAGTGCATCATAAAAATTTTCAATCAGTTCTACAGCGAGAGGAATTGCAAGCCCATAACGACGTTCCATTTCAGCGTTTGTATCTATACAACGCTCATCGCCATGAAAACTAAATATTTGGCTACTGTACGTATCATATTTTCCAACTAATTTTAGCAAACAGTATACAATACGTCTTTTTAATACCGATGGGGCATTAAAAATATTGCTGTAAAACAACATCCCATCTAGGGAACTTTTTATTGCCTTTTCATCGGCCAATGTAAAAAAGGGTGCAATTACACGGGCGTTATCTTTACTTGAAACAATATGAGGAACAACGGTATTACGCAAAGGATCTTTACCCTCTTTTACCAAAAGATAGCGATCAAACTCAACTTCTACCGTACCATGCGTAAAATCTTTATCGGGGTGATTATCAGCCATTCTATCTACATAACCATGAACACATATATCTAATGCATAATGTGTAACAAAGCCTAATGCATATGCTAAGGATGCATCATCACAATTATTATCTCTTATTATTCTTAAACATTCATTAAAATACTGCAAAGCTTTTTCTTCGTGCATATCATAACCATATGCCCTTAAAGCTGTCTTTTTTAACGGTTTGTAGTAAAACAACAAGTCTGGTCCATGACAACCGATGTCATATAGTTGCCTGTTTTCTGAAACAATCTTTTTTACATTATCAGGTAAAAGTGCAAGCACATCTCCTGCAAAAACATAATGTGTATATGTTGAAGCCATATATCCTCCAAAACGTAATAATTAATCATATCATAAATTTGCTATTACTCATAGTGCTTATCGAGTTATTTCACTTATTTTTTACTAACAATAACTACATTTGAGTTAGTATGTTTAATATCCATCAGAAGAAGAAGTATAACAGCAATCCTTTGTGCCATCTATGCCTAAAACTTCAGGTGTCGATCTATAACCAATTCCCATTCTATCTATTCCCATATCAATAAGTTGTAAAAAATGCTCTCTAGTTCTAATACATCCAGATCCTTTTACCTTACATTTACCATCTGTAATTTTCAGAATTTCTTCAATTATTCCAGGGCTAGCACCAACACTTTCCCCTCCGGTGTAAAAACCTGTTGACGTTTTTATAAAATCACTTCCAGCATCCATAAAAATATTTGTTGCTTTTTTTACTTCTTCAAGAGTAAGAGCATCGGTTTCGATAATTGTTTTTACCGCAACATTGTATTTATGACAAACATCACACACAGCCTTAATATCAGCTTTTGCTTCATCCCACTTGTGACTTTTCAATAAGCCATAATTGGCAACAATATCTAGTTCAAAAACATCACCTTTTTTACAATATTCTTCTGCTTGCATAACCTTCGAGATAGTTGTTGAAAGGCCAAACGGAAAGTCACAAACCACACATATTTTTGTTTCTGTCCCCTTAGTCATTTTTGAAGCGATATCTAGTGCCGCAGGGTTAATACATACCGTAGCACATCCATAATCAATCCCTTCTTGAATGTACTTTTTTATTTCTTCTTCAGTAAACTCAGGCTTGAGTACCGATTGGTCAATATACTTTGCAAGCTCTTTTACAGTCATTTCTAACGCTTTTTTTGTTGGTTTCATTTTTCCGCTCCTTTAATATACTCATTAGTATCAATACGCTTTACTTATTTTTTTCTTTGTATGTCTTCACACCTAAAACAATATGGTGCATGATTATTCATAACTCCAATCGCTTCCAAATATGAAAAACAGGTTACTGTTCCCATAAACTTAAAACCACGTTTTTTTAAATCTGCAGAAACTTTATTTGAAAGATCATTTCGATCGGTTTTACCATCAAAGGGCTGTCTAAAAACCTTATTATCGGTAAAAGACCAAATATAAGAAGAAAAGCTTCCAAATTCTGCTTGCACACGTAAAAAAGCTTTAGCATTTTCAATTGTTGCTAAAATCTTTGCTCGGTTGCGGACTATTCCTTCGTTTTGTAAAAGTTCTTCGATTTTATCCTCAGTATAATGTGAAATAATCTGAGCGTCAAAATTATCGAAAGCCTTTATGAAATTATCTCTTTTTTTTAGAATTAACAGCCAGGAAAGGCCGCAATGAAACGATTCAAGCACAAACATTTCAAAAAGATATTCATCATCATAAGAGGCTACCCCCCATTCATTATCATGATATTCAATATATAGCGGATTATTTTCTAAATTTGGCCATTCACAACGTTTCATTTTTACTCCTATATAATTAATGCATCATTTTACACAATAAAATAGTCTTTGTAAACTATGGTCATAAATTTAAGTGAGTCTCTTAAAATCCTACTTGAAAAATTATTTAAACAATAGTATAATAATATAGTTTAATTTATTTAAATTCAAAATATAAAGGACGGTTTTTATGGCAGAAAAAAACATCGTAATGATTGATGGGAATATTGCTGCAGGTCACGTAGCACACGCATTAAGTGAAGTTATTTCTATCTATCCTATTACTCCATCCAGCCCAATGGGTGAACTTGCTGATGAGTACACAGCAAAAGGAAAAGCGAATATTTGGGGGACAATTCCAGATGTAGTTGAAATGCAATCTGAAGCTGGTGCTGCAGGTGCAGTTCACGGTGCTTTAACAACAGGTGCATTAAGCTCAACATTTACAGCATCTCAAGGTCTCTTATTGATGATTCCTAACATGTACAAAATTGCTGGTGAGCTAACAAGTACTGTTTTCCATGTTGCAGCTCGTGCTGTAGCAACAAGTGCTCTATCAATTTTTGGTGACCACCAAGACGTTATGGCATGCCGCCAAACTGGATGGGCAATGGTTTCATCAAATAGCGTACAAGAAGCTATGGACTTAGCAGTAGTATCTCATGCAGCAACACTAAGAGCTAGGGTACCCTTCTTACACTTTTTTGATGGTTTTAGAACATCGCATGAAATACAAAAAGTTGATGAAGTTTCATTTGAAATTATGCACAAAATGGTTAGCGATGAACTAGTTCGTGCACATAGAAAAAGGGGCCTTACCCCTGAAGCACCACTTCTTCGTGGTACTGCTCAAAACCCTGATGTTTACTTTCAAAGCCGTGAAGCTGTTAATAAATACTACGAAGCTGTTCCTACAATTGTTCAAGAAGAAATGGATAAATTTGCAAAACTTACTGGCCGCCAATATAATGTATTTGATTACTTTGGTGCAAGTGATGCTGAAAAAGTTATTGTAATTATGGGTTCTGGTGCTGATACTGTTGAAGATACCGTTGATGCACTTAATGCACAAGGCGCAAAAACTGGTGCAATAAAAGTTCGCCTATATCGTCCATTTGATGCAAATCTTTTTGTAAAAGCTCTTCCTGCATCTGTAAAATATATTTCTGTTCTTGACAGAACAAAAGAACCAGGTTCATTAGGTGAACCATTATACCAAGATGTTCAAACTGCTCTTGCTGAAACTGGAAGAAAAGTTGATATAGTTGTTGGTGGTCGATACGGACTTGGTTCTAAAGAATTCACTCCTGCAATGGTTAAGGGAATTTTTGATGACTTAGGTACAAAAAATACTACAAAATTTGTTGTAGGTATTGAAGATGATGTTCTTGGAAAAAGCATTGCTTACGATGCATCTTGGACATTAGAAGATAAAGAAATGAACGAAGCCATGTTCTATGGTTTAGGTTCTGACGGTACTGTAGGTGCTAACAAAAACTCAATTAAAATAATTGGGGATGCTAAACCAGAACTTAATGCTCAAGCTTATTTTTCATACGACTCAAAAAAATCTGGTGGTTTTACTGTTTCTCACTTACGCTTTGGACCCAAAAAAATCAAGCGACCATATCTTATCAACAGTGCAGACTTTGTTGCTTGTCATAAATTTTCTTACATGCAAGTATACTACATGCTTTCTTCAGCAAAAAAAGGTGCTACTTTCTTATTAAACAGCCCATTTGATGCAAAAACAGTTTGGGAAAATATCCCAGTTGAACAACAACAAGTTATCATTGATAAAGGATTACAATTCTATGTAATTGATGCATTCAAAATTGCAGAAGCAGCTGGAATGGGAAGCAGAATTAACGTTGTTATGCAAGCTGCATACTTTAAGATTTCAGGTGTATTACCAGAAGATATTGCAGTTAAATCAATGAAAAAGTTTATTGAAAAATCATATGGTAAAAAAGGTAGTGAAATTGTAGAAAAAAATATTAAGACTATCGATATGGCACTCGGTGCTGTTGAAAAAGTAGACTACCCTTCAACTACGCAAGGTGATGTTCATATGATTCCAGCAATGGCAACATCTGATGATGCTTTTGTTCGTGATGTTCTTGGCGTTATGACAGTTCAACAAGGTGATAAACTTTCTGTAAGTATGTTACCAGAAGATGGTACATTCCCTACTGGAACAACTCAATTCGAAAAACGTGCAATTGCAGAACACATACCTGAATGGGATACTGAAATTTGTATTCAATGTGGACAATGTACTGTTGTATGTCCTCATGCTTGTATCCGTATGAAAACTCTTACAGATGCTGAAGTTGCAAAAGCTCCAAAAACATTCAAAACATGTGATATAAAACCAAAAGCTGAAGACGGTAAAAAAGTTGTTCTTCAAATTGCAGGCGAAGACTGTACTGGTTGTTCTCTTTGTATTTCTGCTTGTCCTGCAAAGAGCAAGACAGAAGAAGGTAAAAAAGCTATTAACTTAGTTCCTTACACACCTGAAGTTCGCCATAATGAAGCAGAAAATTGGGATTACTTTATGTCACTACCAGAAGTTGATCCTTCAACTCTAAACCTTTCAACTGCTAAAGGTCTTGCATATAAACGACCTCTTTTTGAATTCTCTGGTGCATGTGCTGGTTGTGGTGAAACACCTTATGTTAAAATGCTAAGTCAATTATTTGGTGATAGAACTATTGTTGCAAATGCTACAGGTTGTTCTTCAATTTATGGTGGTAACTTACCTTCTACTCCGTATGCAAAAGATGAAAATGGAAGAGGACCAGCTTGGTCAAACTCTCTATTTGAAGATGCAGCTGAGTTCGGTATGGGTATGAGACTCACAAGTGATAAATTGGCTGAATACGCACGCGAAGTTGCAGTAAAAGCAAAGGATGCAGGCATTGCAAAAGCATTGGTTGAAAAACTATTAGCAAATACACAAGAAGACGATGCAGCAATCACACAACAACAAAAAGATGTTGAAGCATTAAAAGCTGAACTTTCAAAATCTTCAGATGAACTAGCAAAAGAACTTGAATCTTTAGCAGACCACTTTATTAAGAGATCACACTGGATACTTGGTGGAGATGGCTGGGCTTATGATATTGGATTTGGTGGTTTAGACCATGTAATTGCTTCTGGAAAAAATATTAACATTCTTGTTATGGATACAGAAGTTTACTCAAATACTGGTGGACAAATGTCTAAAGCAACCCCTATTGGTGCTGTTGCAAAATTTGCAGCTGGCGGTAAATCAATTGGCAAAAAAGACCTCGGTATGATTGCAATGAGTTATGGGTATGTATATGTTGCTCATATTTCAATGGGTGCAAATATGGCTCAAACAATCAAGGCTTTTAGAGAAGCTGAAAGTTATGATGGACCATCAATTGTTATTGCTTACAGTCACTGTATAAGCCACGGTATAAACATGGCTAACGGCTTAACAAACCAAAAAGAAGTTGTAACAAGCGGATTATGGCCATTATATCGATATGACCCTCGATTAATTGAGCAAGGAAAAAATCCTTTCCAACTTGATTCAAAAGAGCCAGACTTTAACTTAGCTGACTTTATGTACAAAGAAGTTCGATTTAAGGGCTTGAAAATGGCAAACCCAGAAAGAGCACAAATGCTATTGGATAATGCTGTTGTAAGAGCAAAACGTCAATGGCAAGAATATGAATATCTTGCAAAACGTGAGTTCTAGTTCTTAGTATAAAGCACTAAGAAAAAGCGAGTGACTATAAATGTCACTCGCTTTTTTTATAAAAGAATCTAATATATAAAGACTATTACTAGATACAATTATAAAAGTATGGTATAATTAAATAGCTATAAGTATGCTTAATTTTTACCAGACTAGGGAGTTTAAGTTGTCTATTTATTCATATCTATTAGTTTCAGCTATAGTATTTTTGCATTCTCGACTTTGTTTTGAACTAGTCAGTAAAATCGTTGAAAAATCTAAATTTCATTTTTTACAATATCTTTTTTGTGCAATGAATGGTTTACTAGCATTTGGAATTTTCATTTATTTACATGAATTTACAAGCTATCATTATCTTGCACTAGTTATTATCTTATTTATACAAACAAGAGTTCTTTTTGTTACACACGGATTAGTCGTAGCGATAACAACAACAATATTATTACTGCACTTATTTGTATTTAGAGCAATAACCATTTCATGTTACGCACTTTCATATGATATAACAATAGCTCAAACTATAAGCGATCCAATGTTATTTTGGGTCACTACCCTCATATCATTTGTTTCACACAATGTAGCAATTATTTTATTTATCAAACTCATTCCAGCAAAACACTTAAAAACTATGATAAAAGAACCAAATGTTGTATGTTTCTTTTTTATAATTGGCGCTCTTTTAATGGCATACATGATTTTTAATGCCAGTTTTTATAGTATAAGTAATACTGCAATTGGAATTAGAGTACAGCAAATCATACTCCCATTAGTATTATTATCAGTTTTCTATATTTCGCTTTTAATGATGCTTAGAATAGTTTCTCTACAAGGATTTAAAGAAAAAGCAACTGAATTAGAGGACACAATTATTCGTGAAAGTGGTATTAAGTCTGCATTATTCAACATGACAAAAGTATTTGCAGAATTTAACTGTACAAAGGACGAGCTTCGTCGGTTGGTAATATACGAAAAAGATGCTGATATAACTAAGTATTCTTCCTATTCAGACTTTTTACATCGAACATCAAAAAGATATATGCACTCAGAAGACTTATACAAGTCAAAAAGTGCAGAAGCAAGTAATATAATTGAACTATTCAATAAAGGTATAACTGAGGTTTCTTATGAGTATAGAACTCCGGTTACTACCGAAGGAAATAACAATCAAGAATATCTTTGGCATAAGCTTATGCTTCAAAGCAAATTAGATGAACAATCAAATGACATTATTGCATTTTTTTTAATATACACAATTCATGACGAGAAAGAAGTAAAAATTGCACTCCAAAATAAAGCTGAAAGTGATCCTTTGACAGGTGGCTATAATAAAGAAGCCGCCCAAACATATATAAATCAACATCTAGAAGAAAAAAAAGAAGGTACTTTTTTTGTAATAGACTTAGATAATTTTAAGCCAATTAATGATAATTTTGGCCATAGCTACGGAGACGATGTTCTTTGTTCTGTTTACAATGAAATACGTAGCCATTTTAGAAATAATGATATAATAGCACGTGTTGGTGGTGATGAGTTTATTGCTTTTACTCCCGATATATTAAGCCTAGATAGCCTAAAGGCTAAAGCTAGACAAATATGTTCAAGTATAAAAAAGGAATTTACAACTGATATTGGTATTAAATTTGCTCTTTCAGCAAGCATTGGTATCTCTCATGCGCCAGACGATGGCACTGAATACAAAGACTTATTTGACAATGCTGATAAAGCTATGTATGTTACAAAAAAATCAGGAAAAAATTCTTACACAATATTTACACCAAATATCTAAAAAACGAAATGGAGTTACAAACTATGAGTTATACTGCAAACAAAGATCGTTACAATACTATGGTATATAATCGATGTGGAAAAAGTGGATTACAATTGCCAATAGTCTCATTAGGACTGTGGCATAATTTTGGAACAAATGCTGAAATGAATACAATGAAACAGCTTTGTTTTTCTGCTTTTGACTTAGGAATAACACACTTTGATCTTGCAAATAATTATGGACCTGAATATGGAAGTGCAGAGCAAAATTTTGGCAAAATAATAACATCGGATTTACATGTATATCGTGATGAATTAATTATTTCTACAAAGGCCGGATACGATATGTGGGCTGGTCCGTATGGCAACTGGGGAAGCAGAAAGTATTTAATTGCAAGCCTAGAGCAAAGCTTAAAAAGAATGAACCTTGACTATGTAGATATATTTTATCACCACCGTATGGACCCAGAAACGCCTCTTGAAGAGACAATGGGAGCTCTAGATTCAATTGTAAAGCAAGGAAAGGCTTTATATATAGGACTTTCAAATTATGATGGTAAGACTATGAAGGAAGCAAGTAGTATTTTAAATTCTCTTAACTGCCCTTTTGTAATAAACCAAAACAAATATTCATTATTAGATAAAACAATTGAAACAAATGGGCTAAAAGATGAGTGCAAAAACCTTGGCAAAGGTTTAATTGTTTTTAGTCCATTGGCACAAGGACTTTTGTCAGACCGTTATTTAAATGGTATTCCAAATGATAGCAGAATCAAAACGGACGGACGTTTTTTAAATGAGCAAAGCTTAAACGATGATCTTGTATCAAAAATTATAGGTTTAAATGACATCGCTAAAAATCGTGGACAAACTTTAGCTCAAATGGCATTAGCATTTCTTGTACATGATAGTAGTGTTACGAGTGTATTAATTGGTGCTTCAAAGGTAGAGCAAATTAAAGAAAACATATCAATAATAGAAAATTTAAACTTCACAGAAGAAGAAATAAAACAAATCAATAAAATTGTAGGTTGATGCTCAATTACAAAAAAGGTTCATTACAATGTGCAATGAACCTTTTTATTATTTTTTGTCTTTATCACCCGTTGTTAAATTATACAAATACCGCTTAATTTTTGAACTAGCAGTTTTTTCGAACTCTGCCACCTTTCTTACTACGGATATTTTTGAAACTTTATTAACTTGACTATTTGTATAATACTTTATCTCTGAAAGTATTTCATCTTGCATTATTAGTAATGACTCTTTTATATCTCCTACAGTAGTTGCAATTCTTTGAGTTATTTTTTCTTCGTCAAGTTGAACAAGCGCCACCAGACCTGTATCATCTTCAACAACTAAAGACTCTAATACTTCGGGATGCTGATTAAGCACAAACTCAATATCTTCTGGATAAACATTTTCACCACCTGAACCTAAAATCATGTTTTTAAGTCTTCCTTTTAAGGACAGTCTACCTCTCGAAATTTCACCTAAATCACCTGTTTTAAACCAGCCAGGCCCCACAGAATCATTAACAGTAGTAAAAACCTCATCTGTCAACTCTTTTTCTTTATAGTAGCCTTTCATGATATTTTCACCCTTCGCTACGACTTCACCAATACCAGTTTCTGGGTCAGGATCTAATATTTTAAGCTCTACACCTTCCATTGCTGGTCCAATTGTACCTGGCTTGGTATTTTTGGGATTAGAACCAGCTAATAAAGGAGATGTCTCAGTTAAACCATATCCAATTGCATAGGGAAACTTAGCATCTTTCATAAACTGTTCTACTACAGGATCAACTTTAGCTCCTCCGATACCAAAAAATCGAAGGCGTCCACCAAAAGTTTTCTTAAGAGATTTACCAGCAAGGCGGTGAAAAATTATTTGAAAAAATCTCATTGAATATAACTTTTTAATTAAGGGCTTTTTTGTAAATGTAGGAACAATTTTATTTTTGTATATCTTTTCCATGATGATAGGTACACTTAAAACAATTGTTGGTCGTACAATCTTGAATGCTGGCAATAATGATGATACAGTCGGAGCTTTACCTAAATAGTATACACAAGAACCATTCATGAACTGTAAAATAAAACCTAAACTAAATTCATACACGTGTGAAAGAGGTAAAAATGATAAACACCTGTCTCGTTTGTTTATCATTTGAATGCTTTGCACCTGTATAGCCATAAAAATAAGATTTTTATGTGTCAACTCTACACCCTTAGATCGGCCTGTAGTTCCTGATGTATAAATTATAGAGGCAGTATCTTCTTCATTAATCAAAACGTGTGGTAAAACAGTATCAATCGTATCAATATAATAAATTGGATTTTTTAGGTTCTTACCCTTTTCTCTCACGACATTAAAGTCTTCAAGTCGAATTACAAAAGGTACAATCTTAGGCTTTAAGGTTAGAGTCTGTGTCTCCATTTTTTCTGAAATAATAATACCAGAAACTCCAGCATGAGTTAATATTGTTTCTACTTCTTTTATACTAAAATCTGGTAAAATGGGGACTGCAATTGCACCATAATTTACAATTGCAAAATAGGAAACGCACCAATTGGGGTCGCTACCGCTCCAAATTGCAACCTTATCTCCTTTTTTTATTCCGAGATGCTGCAGTAAAGATGCAACTTGCTCTGTACGTTCTTTTACTTGAGAATAAGTAATTGGTTTAGTGTTAACAAACGACAGAGCATTACATTCAGAAAACTTTGTAATTGAATTATTAAATAATGCTGGAAAAGTGTATTGACCTAAATCTTGAATTAAAACCATACGCAATTAACCAAACGGCTTTGTGCGTATAAATGTATCATCCCTTTCATAGCCAACAGAAATAATCCCAACATGAGTTTCACAATATTTTTCAATAAACTCAACGTATGTTTTTGCATTTTCAGAAAGCTCTTCATAAGATCTACACGCATTAAGAGGAGTTTTCCAACCTTTAAACTTCTTTAAAACTGGCTTAGCTTTTTCTAGGGCTTCAATTGAAGTAGGAAAATCATCAACTTCTACTCCATCTATTGTATATGCTACACACGCTTCAATTTCATCTAAGGTATCATAAATATCTAAATGAGTTAGAACAAGGCTAGTAATCGAATTAACTCGACAGGCATAACGTAAAGCAACTAGATCTAAATAACCACATCTTCTTGGACGTCCTGTAGTTACACCATATTCACGACCTGTTTCTCGTACATAATGATATAATTCACTTTGTGTTTCTTCATCAAACTCAGTTGGCATAGGTCCATTTCCTACACGTGTTGAATATGCTTTAAAAACGCCTAGAATTTCATCTAAGTTTTTGGGTCCTATTCCAGAACCAACTGCAGCGCCAGAAGCACAAGACATTCCAGAAGAAACATAAGGATATGTTCCAGAATCTAAGTCTAAAAGAGCACCCTGAGCACCTTCCATTAAAACATTTGCATCTCTATACTTCCAGAGTTCAGCTGTAATATCAACTCTCATTTTTACAAGATTATCTATAAATGGTGCTAAAAAAGCTCTATCTTCCTCTTCAAGCTCATCCATTTTATCTTTCCATGTTAAATCGCTTAAACGTATACCATCCCGTTCAGACTTCATAGAATATGTTGTACCTATTCCTCGTCCTGTAGTTCCGATAGGATTTTTTCGTGCAGCATCTCTCGCTTTATCCATTTCTCGATAACGAGGCAAAACTAAATGGGCTCGGTCAGAAATAAAAACCCTTCCTTCCCAATCAATGCCTTTATTTTTAAGCATATCGAGTTCTTCAAATAATGCTTTAGGATCAATTACCATTGCCATTCCGAGGTATACTTTCTTACCAGGATGTAATATCCCAGATGGAACTAAGTGTAACGCATACTGATCGCCATTAACAACAATAGTGTGTCCTGCATTGGCACCGCCAGCATAACGAACAACTACATCGCAAGAATCTGCTAGATAATCAACAATTTTACCTTTACCTTCATCGCCCCACTGGGCACCAATAACTACTACATTCATGGAAAAAGTATACCATACTTTTTTGTCTTTGAATAGAGCTAATGTATTTGTTTTAAGATTTTTTTTATTTTTCACTTTCGATAATAGTCAGTGTTATCCGACAACTATACGGACATCTATTAAACAAGTCTATTATAACTACAAAAGTGTTAAAATAGTTAGAGCAAAAAAAAAGGAAGCAATTGCTTCCTTTTGTACTAGTGCCTATTCAGTGGCTTGTTCTTCTGTTGGTGCTTCTTCGGTAGAAACCTCTTCAGCTGGAGCTTCAGTTTCCGCAGCAGGAGTTTCTACAACTTCTTCAACTGCAGGAGCAGGTGCTTCCTCTACAACAGGTTTTGGTGGCGGATTATTTTTAATAAACGCATTACAAAACTTACAAACAGTCATTTTTTGACCATCAATTTCATGTTCGTATAGAACTTTAATATTTTCGTTATTACAACGAGGACAAACCCCTCGTCCTTTTTTTACTTGGTCTATTATACCTTTACCACGGTGTGCCTTTGACATAATCCCTCCTATTCAGCCTTATCTTCAGTAGCAGCTGGAGCTTCTTCTTTTGAAGCTTGCTTTTCAGCGGCCGCTTTCTTTTCTGCAGGTTTATCTGCTTTTGCTTTAGGAGCAGCTTTTGCCTTAGCTGGAGCTGCTTTATCTTTTTTTGCAGTTGTTTTAGATTCTTTTTCTGCATCGAATGCATAATCAACCAATTCTAAAATTACAACATCTGCAGCATCTCCTTGTCGGAAACCAAGCTTCATTATTCGAGTATATCCACCCTTTCTTTCTTTCATTCGAGGGCCAATATCAGTAAATAACTTAGCAAGTATTGCAGGATCTGAAATATATCTAGCAACTTGACGGCGGTTATGAACTGTATCTACCTTTCCGCGGGTAATCATTTTTTCAGCAGCTTTTCTCACTTCTAAAGCTTTAGCTTTAGTTGTAGTTATTCTTTCGTATCGAAACAAAGAGGTTACCATGTTTCGTGACATTGCTTTTCTGTGAGAACTAGTTCTTGAAAGTGGGTTAAAACCTTTTCTATGATTCATCTGATTCGTCCTTTTTCTTAGTGAAATTTACCGCATTTTTAAGATGACTGTAGTCGGTCATGCCAAGATTTAAGTTCCATTCTAAAAGCTTATCTTTTATTTCTAGCAAACTCTTTTTACCAAAGTTGCGAGTTTTGGCAATATCATCTTCTGTTTTTTTAGTTAATTCACCAATTGTATGAATATTTGCATTTTTTAGACAATTTGATGAACGAACAGAAAGCTCTAGCTCTTCTACAGGTGTATTTAAAAGCTGTTTTATTCTTTCATCACCTTCATCTAGCTCATCATTACGACTAATTTCGCTATCATTAAAATTAATAAATATCGAAAAATGCTCTTTAATAATTTTTGCAGCTTCTGCTAAAGCATCTTCTGGCGCAATTGTACCATCTGTCCAAATTTCCATAACTAATTTATCATAGTCATTTCTTTGCCCAACACGACAAGGCTCAATTGCATATTTTACTTTAACAATTGGAGTGAAAATTGCGTCCATAGGTATTGTACCTACAACTTCAATATATCTCTCATTTTCTTCTGCAGGAATATAACCTCTGCCTAGATCAACTTGCATTTCAAACTCAAGTTTGCAACCTTCCATCATTGTGAAAAGTTCAACACCTTTTGTAAGTACTTCAAGTTGGCTACCTTTTTCAAGCATATCACTGGTAACTTTACCAGGTCCTGAAAACTCAAACATAAATGTTTCTTGTTCAACATCTTCTGCTAGCTTAACTCGTATTTGTTTTAAGTTATTTAAAACTTGTAGAGCATCGTCAACAACGTTTGGAATGTTCTCAAATTCACTTGAAATTACATGAGGTACACCTTCAGCATCGTATGAAGTAATACGAGCAGAAGTGATTGCATAACCTTGGATACTTGAAAGTAGCACACGTCTAAGTGTATTACCTACAGTGGTACCAAAACCAGTTTCAAACGGATATGCAATAAACTTACCGTAGTTTGGTTTTGATTCAAGGTATTCAAACATAATTCCCTTGGGTGTTTTAAAACCCTGCATTAAATTTTTTCGGGCCATACTTCACCTTCCTACATACGACGTGTTTTTCGTGGGCGACATCCATTATGTGGAATAGGTGTCACATCACTAATTGACTTAATCTTAAGCCCCATAGCACCTAAAGAACGTACAGCAGATTCTCGTCCAACGCCTGGACCTTTAACGAATACGTGTACTTCTCGCAAACCATAACTCACAGCTTTTTGTACTGCTGTTTCTGCAACAGATTGCGCGGCAAAAGGAGTTGATTTTTTAGCACCTCTAAAACCCAGACCACCTGAAGATGCCCATGAAAGAGCATTACCTTTTAGGTCTGTAATAGTAATAATAGTATTGTTAAACGTAGCTTGAATATATACGTTACCTTCATATACGCTTCGTTTTTCTTTTCTTTTTCTAACGGTTGCCATTAACTATGCCTCCACCTTATTTCTTTTTACCGGCTACGGTCTTTTTCTTACCTTTGCGAGTACGCGCATTTGTGCGAGTACGTTGACCACGAACAGGAAGACCCTTTCTGTGTCGCAAACCACGGTAACATCCAATATCCATAAGGCGTTTGATATTTAAGCCTACTTCAGTTCTAAGACGACCTTCAACTTTGTATTCGTTATCAATGATAGTACGAATTTCAGCGACCTCTTCATGAGTAAGGTCATTCATATTTCGAGTTGGTTCAATCTTTGCCTTTGCACAAATTTCATCTGCAGAAGAGCGTCCAATTCCAAAAATATATGTTAATGCGATATTAACATGTTTGTTAGGGAGGTCAACTCCCGCTATTCGAGCCATTTATATCTCCTTAAATACTCAGCCTTGACGCTGCTTATGTTTAGGGTTGGAACAAATGATCCGAACAACTCCGAATCGTTTGATTACCTTACACTTATCACAAATAGGCTTTACACTTGTTCTTACTTTCATAGTATACTCCAATTAATACCTTTAATGACCTAGAGATTTCTAGAACGCAGCTTTCCCTTTTTTACCAATCCATCGTGATGATGCATTTTTAAGAGAGCTTCAATCTGGGTCATTGTATCTAAGTCTACCCCAACCAAAATGAGAAGGGAAGTACCACCAAGAAGCATAGATATGCTTTGTGGCAATCCAAACAAAATTTGTACTACTGTAGGTAGAACTGCAATTCCTGCAAGGTACAATGAACCTGGCAATACAAGCCTGTTCAAAACACGTTGCAAATACATTTCTGTGTTGTCTGTTCTAATCCCGGGAATTGAGCCGCCATTTTCCCGAATATTCTTAGCTATTTCTGTGGGGTTCAAGGTTACCTGAGTATAGAAATATGCAAAAAACACAATAAGAACAATCAACGTAATATTGTAAACCCACCCAGTAGGAGTGAGAATAACTGATAATCGACTAAGCCAACGAATCTCTGGTGCAAATCCTTGTGCAATCTGTAAAGGCAAAGTTAGAAAAGATGATGCAAAAATAACAGGAATAACTCCTGATGGATTTAACTTAAATGGTATATAAGTATTTTGTCCACCATACATTTTTCTTCCAACAACACGTTTTGCATAATGAATAGGTATTTTTCTTTGCCCTTGTTGTTCATATACTACAAGGCAAATAATAACAAAGAACATGATGGCTACAATTACTGTAATAACTAGCATTTGTGCACCCTCTTGTACCACCAATTCATAAAGCTCAAATCCTGCTGCTGGCAACCTTGCTACGATACCTGAAAAAATTATCATCGAAACACCGTTACCAATTCCCCTTGCAGTAATTTGCTCACCGAGCCAAACCAAAATCATTGTTCCAGTTGAAACAGTAATAATAAATAGCAAGGTAAATCCTACGGTACTATTCATAATAATCGCACCAGGGATTTGGAAGGCAAACACACTTGCAGCAAAAGCTTGAATCATTGCTACAAACACTGTAGCAACTCTAGTCCATGCTTGAACCTTACGTTGTCCGCCCTCTTCTTGAGAAATCCGCTTCAAAGCAGGGAAGATAATTAATGCTAAGTTCATAATAATTTGTGTTGAAATATAAGGTGTTACACCTAACATAAACACAGAAAGATTTGAAAAAGCACCACCAGCAAAAAAGTCCATGTAATCAACAAATGCATTGCCTTGACTTAAAGAATCAAAGTAAGCAGTTAAAGCTTGAGGACTTATACCAGGTACAGTAAGAATACTACCTAAACGAAAAACTGCTAAAACTAAAATAGTAAAAACAATTCGTTCGCGTAGCTCCTTAACTCTAAACATATTAACAATAGGATTTGCCATCTTTGTTCCCTACTTCCTAATCACCAGAAACGCTAACCGTTCCGCCGGCTTTTTCTATTTTTTCTTTAGCTGAAGAAGAAACTTTCGCTACCTCTACAGTTAATTTTTTTGTAATATCTCCGTTTGAGAGAATCTTAACCAATGGTTTAGCATTCTTATTAATCATTCCCTTTTCTGAAAGAGTTGCAGTATTTACTGTTTCACCATCAGAAAATTTTAATTCAAGATCACAAAGATTCAATACTAGATATTCTTTTTTGAACGGATAATTAGAAAAACCACGTCTTGCTATACGTCTGTATAAAGGCATTTGTCCACCTTCAAAACCTACATATGTTTTTCCACCTGAACGTGATTGTTGTCCTTTGTTACCGCGTCCTGCAGTTGTACCTCGTCCAGAAGACGAACCACGACCAACAATTCTTTTTTTCTTATTAGCACCTTTTGGTGCATAGAGATTAAAATCTGACATTATTTTATCTCCTCAACTTTTACCAAGTGTGAAACTGCTGCAACCATGCCTAATATAGCAGGTGTTGCCTCTTGCTCAACACTGGAGTTTATTTTTTTTAAGCCCAAAGATCGAACAGTTGCTCTTTTAGGAGGTTTTTGACCTATGGTGCTCTTTATTAAAGTAACTTTAATTTTTTTTACTGCAGCCATAATTAACCCCACATATCGTCAAGGGATTTTCCCCTGTTTTTAGCAACACGACTGGCATTCATAACATTCTTAGCAGCTTTAAAAGTTGCTCGAACTACGTTTACCGATGTATTTGATCCAAGAGACTTAGACATTATATCTGTAGCCCCAGCTGCTTCCATGATAGCACGAACAGCACCACCAGCAATAATCCCAGTACCACCACAAGCAGGCATCAAAAGTACTTTTGCACCTTTGTAATCGGCTTGAATTCTATGTGGTAAAGTACCATTTTTTAATGGCAATTGAATTAAATTTCTCTTTGCCTTATCGATACTTTTTCGTATTGCTTCTGTTACATCATTCGCCTTACCAAAACCATAACCTACGCGACCTTTTTGATCACCCACAACTGTTAAAGCAGAGAAAGAAAATCTTCGTCCACCTTTTACAACTTTTGCAGTTCGGTTTAGCTTTACAAGCTTTTCTACGAACTCTTTAGGTTGGTCTTTATCATAATTTTTTTTACGTTCCATAGATTCTCCTAAAATGCAATGCCGGCTTTACGAGTGCCATCAGCTATGGCTTTAACTACACCGTGGTATAGATAGCCGTTGCGGTCGAAAACTACAGTAGTAACTTTCTTTTCTTTAAGACGTTTCCCAATTTCTTCACCGATTTTTTCACCATTTGCAACCGTTGGTCGTAATGCTGAAAATTCTTTTTCTAATGTAGAAATAGAAGCTAATGTCTTACCTTCATCATCATTTATTACCTGCACAAACAAATTACAGTTACTTCTTGTAATTGTCATTCTCGGCCTGTCGGCAGTACCGTGCAAGCGTTTTCGGATGTGGATTTTTCTCTTAAGTCTTTTTCTTTGCTTATCGTTAAGTTTTTTAATCATACTTTAACACCCTTATTTAACGCCGGACTTACCGACTTTTCGTTTAATAACTTCAGTTTCATAACGAATACCTTTACCTTTATAAGGTTCAGGTTTTCTAAGTTTGCGAACTTGTGCAGCAAACTCTCCAACATGTTGCTTATCAATACCGAAAATTGAAACTTTACCTTGGTTATCAGAAGTTACCGTTAATCCTTCAGGAATACCTACAATGAAATCTGTAGAGTAACCTAAGTTCATAATAAGCAAGTTGCCTTGAACTTCTGCTCTATAACCAACACCGTTTATAATGAGGTTTTTAGTAAAACCTTCAGTAACTCCGATAACCATGTTTTGTAATAGGCTTCGGTATAAACCATGTGCAGCACGAGCTGGTTTTGTATCATCAACTCTTTTTACCAATGCTTCAGTTTCACCAACTTCAATAGTTACATTTGGTGTAAAATCTTGAGTTAGTTTACCTTTAGCACCTTCAACAGTAATAAGGTTGTTTTCAATGCTTATTTTAACACCTGCAGGAATAGTAACAGGAAGTTTACCAATTCTTGACATTCTTTCCTCCTACCAAACTGTACAGATAAGCTCACCACCAATCATTTTTTCAGCGGCTTTTTTACCTGTAGTTACACCATTAGATGTTGAAACTATTACTGTACCGTATCCATTAAAAACACGGGGCAGATCCTTATAACCTGAATACACACGACGTCCTGGAGTTGAAACTTTCTTCAATCCATGGATAACGCTTTCGTTTGCATCATCATATTTTAGAAAAATTCGGATAATATTCAAGTTATCCTGCGTTGTTTTCTTAAAGTTCTTAATATAACCTTCTGTTTTAAGAATTTTCACGATTTCTAGCTTTAGCTTAGAAGTAGGTATATCAACCTTTTCGTGGCGGGCCATAGCCGCATTTCGAACTTTAGTTAGCATATCTGCAATAGGGTCTGAAACACTCATTCTTTACTCCTACCTTCTACCAGCTTGATTTTGTTACACCAGGTAACAAACCTTCACTA
>CAYJIS010000020.1:0-27945 GCA_964370315.1 uncultured Treponemataceae bacterium | reverse complement strand
TTATTGTATATAATGCTCCACGAGTTGGTGAAACCATGTTTGAAGATCCCTTTACGTCCACAATCCTAGGAGCCTTTGAAGAAGAAATCCGCAAGCAAGGTTATTATCTAATGATTCATGTTACGCATAGTGCCCAAGAAGTAATTAAGTTATCCAAAACATGGAAATTAGATGGGCTTTTAATATTATGGTTGTTAGATGAAGCTACTGAGACTCTACTAGATTGTAGTGATACACCAACGGTGTTCTTAGATTGTTATTATTCTGGCAAAAATGAAAATTTTTATAATGTTGGCCTTGAAGACTTTAACGGTGGTTATATTGCTACAAAGTATCTTATCGAAAAAGGACATGAACGCATTGCTGTTCTTGTTGATACAGATGAAGTAGTTGGAGGCTATAAACTTCGATTTGAAGGATATAAGCAGGCGTTTGAAGAGTTTTCTCTCCCTTATAGTGAAAGTTCCCTTATTAGTATTTCCCGTACTAAAGAACAACGATTGCAAACGTATAGAGAGCTACTTGAAAGGAAACCAATGTATACGGCTTTGTTTTTCTTAGCCGACTATTATGCTGCAGAAGCCATTAGTTATTTTCAAGAGCAGAACATAAAGGTACCAGAGGAAATATCTGTTATAGGCTTTGATGATAATGTATACTCAAAAATGATTCATCCTCAAATTACAACCATTCATCAAGACACTTTTCAAAGAGCAAAATCAGCAGTATCCTTATTAATAAAAATAATTAAAGGAGAAGCGGTAATAAACAAAAACATAAAAATGGGAGTAACTCTCATTGAACGAGATACGGTAAAAGATATTTCCTAAGTAGGATGTACTAAAGTCAATTATATATGTTCCGATAATTATAGTAGAGGTGAACTATATGGCAGGGATAAATGGAATTTCAAACAGCTTTTCAGGCATAACAAATGGTTATTCAGCAACACAAGCTGCAACTTTAAACAACGAAATAAGCGAATTTCAAGCCCTCGTCGATGCAGTTCAACAAGGTAATACCGCTCAGTCTGAAACATTATCAGGCGAGGGTATTACTCTTAAAACAAACACATTTACTCTTGCACAGGAAGGACGATTAAACGGAGACTATGCAACAGGTTTCCAAAATACATTTACTAGTGAAGTAGACAAGACTGCTTTACCTACAGGTGCCGCTGCAAATAATCCTTCTTTAGCACACCAAGATAAAACAATCGATAAGACAAGTAAACTATACGAAAAATCATTAGAGTTAGAATCATATTTCGTAAAAATATTATTATCTTCAATGCGAAATACACTGACTGGTACTAGCTTAAATGGAGAAGAAAAATCATATGCACAAGAAATGTACGATGATATGTATTACGATGAACTTGCAACAGTAATGACAAAAAACGCAGGATTTGGTTTAGCAGATCAAATATATTTACAACTAGATGCTTAAGATTGCAAATATAAAAAAACGGTGTATTTATACGCCGTTTTTTTTGCTTACATTGATTTTACGACTTTATTGTATTATATAAATAGTAGGAGTTTTTTATGATTATAGATAACATTAAAAATATTTCATGGTATGGGTTTTCAGATGTGGTTAATTCAGTGTGCACTTTTTTAACTGAAGCGTTAGAAAAGGAAGTTGGTACATATGAATTACCAAGTGGTATGTATGCATTAGTACAAGAATATACAACAATTACACAATCAGAAGGGAAATTAGAAAATCATAAAAAATATGTAGATTTACAATACATTGCTAGTGGTGAAGAAAAAATTGGTGTTACACTGAACGGTGTAATTTCTCAGCCATATGATGAACAAAGCGATGTTGCTTTTTTTACTGGCTCTTCATCTTTAGTTACACTTAAAGAAGGAGAGTTTGCATTGTTTTTTCCCCAAGACATTCATATGCCAAAAATTGGTAGCGGGTCTTTTGTTAAAAAAGTTGTAATAAAAATTCCCGTTGAGTTGTTTAATAATTAAATAAATAATCGAATCCATAGAGCATTTTTTTTTAAAATATAGTGACTTTTTTTTTTATTTATGATAAAATATTATTTAATTAAAATTAAACTACTATGCGTTTTAAAATTTCATTTACGTAAAGCAAAATGTATACTATGCATTTTCATTTTTTAGACGACGGAGATTCAATTAATGAATAATGAAGAGAAAAAAAGAGTTAAATATCCGATATCATTAAAGTTAATAAGTATTATTAGTATTTTGGTTATTGTATCTCTTGGTGCTGTAACGACTCTCGTTGCGTTGGTAATTCGCTCTGATGTACAATTAACAGCAGAACAAAATAACCATGCAATTAATGCACAAGCAGCTGATGCTGCAGAAAGAGAGCTTTCAAGTGCAAGGTCTAATGCGTTTTTACTTATGAATGCTATTTCAATAATGGGTGAACAAAGTGTGTTATCTAATGAATATGCATCACTTTTCTACGAACGTAATCAAGATATTGCAGCCATTACAATTCCAGGCTCAGTAGAATTTATTAACAACCGCTTCTTCATTTCAAATGAAATAGATATCTCTACTTATAATAATTTTTTAGCGTCAGAGAGTAGTAGTATAGAACGATCTTCTCTTGGGGAAGTATTGGCTGTAAATACAACTCCTTCGTTTGGTATTCCGACCATTGCGTTGATGTTTCCTTGGGTGGAGTCTGGAAGAGATGAAAGTTTGATTATAATTATTTCCAGTGATACATTGGCTGAAACATTTGGTACTGGTTCAACAAACAGTTCATATATGATAAATGATACAAATGATGTTTTAATTCACTCCGATATTGAGTTTACCCGTTCTGCCGTAAATTTATCTAGCGTATCATTAATAGAGCAAATGAGACAAAATAATGATGAAAATCGACAAGTAGTATTTACTGATGATGATGGAATAGAATATTTTGGAGCCTATACAAAGTTATCATTTGCAGATATTGGTGTTATCACTACGATTCAATCATCGCTTGTATTTGAAGGTGTTAATGCTTCAACAATTCAAAACATTCTTTTTGCCTGTGCAGTATTAAGTTTGTCAGTTTTGTTTATTTGGTTCTTTTCAAAGTCAATTAGTAAGCCTGCTAAAATACTTGCAGATGCTTCACAAAAGATTGAAAATGGAGAATTTAATCTTGATTTAACACCTCAAAGTAATGACGAATTAGGCTTATTAACATCTCAGTTTATGAGTATGTCAAAGGGTCTTGAAAATTTTGGTAAATTTGTAAATAAAGAGATTGCCCTAAAAGCAATGAAGGGAGACCTTCCTCTTGGTGGTGAAACAAAAACTGCAACAATTTTCTTTTCAGATATTCGCTCCTTTACTGCAATTTCTGAAAAACTTGAACCTCATGAAGTTATTGAATTCTTAAATGATTATATGAGTCGCATGGTTAAATGTGTTAATGATACAAATGGAACCGTTGATAAGTTTATCGGTGATGCAGTAATGGCCGTTTGGGGTGCAGCAAAAACAGCAGGCAGCAAAGAACTTGATGCATTGAATGGTGTACGTTCTGCTTTGTTTATGAGGGCTGCTCTGGCTGATTTCAACATTGGACGTGGTGGTGATAAAAAACCAATAATTAAAATTGGTTGCGGATTAAACACAGGTTCGGTTGTAGCAGGTCAAATGGGTTCTAAAGAATTAAAAATGGAATACACTGTTATTGGTGATGCTGTAAACTTTGCTTCAAGAACAGAAACACTCACAAAACCTTTTGGTGCAGATATTCTTATCACAGAAGATACGTATGAATTAGTAAAAGATCACGTAATTGTAGAGAGAATGCCTTCAGTTAGAGTAAAAGGAAAAGAGAAACCAGTATGTATTTATGCTGTAGTAAACATGCCTAACGTAACTGATATTCCAGGTGCTGGTCAATATGGCCCTAAAACTATGGATGACGTTAGAAGAAAGCTTGGATTAGAAAAACCTGATTTTGGCACTGTAAATGCAGATGAAGGTGAAAAGAAATATAAAATTGGTGAATAATATACCATTTTATCAGATTTAATAGAGAGAGTATAGATTGCAAGACAATAATTCTTTACGAAATAAGAGTGTGGTTACCCCACAACAGAAAATAATTTCTCAAGAAAATGTGCAAGCAAAAAAAAGAAGCTTGTATAGTGATATTTTTGTTACAATTCTATGTTTATTAGGATTTTACCTTAGCTTACAATTTTTTTATTTTGCGGTAAACCGTTCATTAGATAAGATTAATGAAACTCCCATTGGAACAATTACATTTAAGTACAAAACGGCGCAAAGAAAACTATTAGATAGGGTACTATGGGATAGGGTAAAGCAAAACTCTCCTGTTTACAATGGGGATATAGTTAGAACAGCAGAATTATCCGAAGCTACAATTACATTCATAGATGGTAATATAATGAATCTCTATGATCAAACTCTAGCACAAATTTTTTTAGACATTGAAACAGGGGCAGCAGTCGATTTTACCGAGGGTGGCATATCCTTGGATACGTCAGGGGCAACAAGTGGTATTACGTTAACATCTGGTAATGCAACAGTACAATTAGAAACAGGAGCCTCATTAAATGCTCTTGCTTCTACATCTCAAGATGGTATTACTGGTGGAGCTCCATTATCTATTCAAATGACATCTGGTAGTGCAAGTCTTGTCTCTGAAGATGGTTTAGATGCTCTTTCTTTAACAGAAGGTAATGCTCTTGTATTACAAGAAGGACAACAATCATTTTCACCACCATCTATAACTGTGTTGGCGCCAAATGTTAATGAAAAATATATTAAGCAAACTGGAGATACATTGCCTGTTTCTTTTCGTTGGGAAGCACAAAATATAACGCAATCTGATTCAATTATATTAGAAACATCTAGAAATAGAAACTTTACACAGCTAAGCGATCAAATTAGTTTATCTAATGCAAATGGGGTAACATTAAATTTAGAAGAAGGTGTGTGGTATTGGCGAATTTATGTATTAGGGCAAAATTATTCTGTAAGTTCGCGTTTACAGGTTTTTGATTCTCCATTGCCACAGGCAATTGTTCCAGCTGAAAACGCTGAGTTTACTTATAGTACAAAATTACCTAGTGTGCGTTTTATGTGGTCAGATGATACTCAAGCACTTTCATGGGTACTAGAAGTGTCTGACAATGCACAAATGACTAATCCTGTTTTTTCACAAAGCACAAATAATCCTTCAAGCATTGTTTCTTCATTAGAATCTGGAACATGGTATTGGCAGGTTAGAGCTACATACCCTTCAAGCATAATTAGGCAATTAGATGAAACCACGTCACAAGTACGTTCTTTTTCAATAACTGAACAAGGTGTTCTTAGTCCTGCTGAGTTAACGCTTCCTGCTAGAAATGGGTATATTGATACAACAAGAATACGCTCAGGTCAATATTTTTCATGGAAACATGACTATGAGGCAGCAGCTTATACAATACGAATAAGCAAAAATGCAGATCTTTCTAATCCAACCGTACAAGAATCAGTAGAGGATAATTATTTTGTTCTAAACAGTAGCTATGCTTCTATTGATGTAGGACAATGGTATTGGGGTGTTACAAAGAGCGATGCCAATGGCGGTATTTCAAATCAAAGTGAAATAAGATCTTTCTTAGCTATTGAAGGTGAAGTAGAACAAAGAACAGTTTTCCCATCAGACGGTTATGTTTTAGCACAAGAATTAGTATATGATACACCATTTACATGGAGAACAAACTTAGAATATGCTATGAAATTAGAAATTTCAAGAAATGCAAATTTTAGTTCAATTTACACTTCAAGAGAAGTTAATGGTTCCTCCTTTACTGGTCTTAATCTTCCTAGTGGACAATGGTATTGGAGAATTAATGCGATAGTACCAAGCGGAGATTTTACATTTGTTTCTGCTCCTAAGAGTTTTACCGTTCGTGATTATTTAGATAAAGTTCCTATGAATGAAATTGGGCCCAATAATTCAATTGTTGTACGACCTGGTTTATCTGTTGATTTTACATGGGAAAGTGTTGAAGATGCAGATTATTATCAGTTTAGTTTATTTAGTACATTCGACAGGCTTAATCCTATTGTAGAAGATCCTATTGTAGAAGGAAATAGTTTAAATGTGAACTTACAAAATCTCCCAGAAGGAAATTACGTTTGGTCAATGAGAGCCATGGCATCAGAAACCGCGACTTCTACTAGATTACGTGGTGTACTTACAGAAAAAGTATTAACAGTAAAAAAACTTACACCAATTTCACTTGTTTCCCCATCGGGAGGCGAAGTTATTGAAGGCTTGGATGCATTATTGAAACCACCGGTTATTACGTGGTCAAGTGTTGAAGTACCTCATGATGCTGTATTTATATTAACGCAAGTGAACAGAGGCTTAACACTTGCATCTCGTACACAAGGAACACAGGTTCGCGAACGAGATGTATACTTACAAATTGAAAATCCAGAAAGAACAATACAATTGCCTTCATTAGGACCAGGAAGGTGGTATTGGAGTGTTATTGCTGAAACAGACGATGGCTTTGATATTACTGCAGTTCAACCGGCTAGTTTTTTCGTTGAAGAGATTGAACCATTCCCAGTGCCAAGAGGCTTACAGCCAAGTGATAATTTATTATTAAACGATAATTACTTTAGACAACAAAGATATATTGACTTCTCGTGGAATTCCGTTAATGGAGCTGATGGTTATATATTGCAGATTACTGATAATAGAAATAGAGTGCTTTTTGAAGAGCTATTTAACGAAGAAACAAGTTATAGGTTTACTAGTTTTGACTTGCTTGATCGTGGTACTTATACGTGGACTGTTGAGGCTGTTTTACGATTAGAAGATGGTACATTTGTTAAACGTGGTAGGGTCAGTGAACGAGATTTTAGAATTGACTTATCAAGGCCAACTGCGCCACAACGTCAAACTACGGGAGAATTGTATGGCCTATAAGATTTTTTTAAGATATAGTATGCTTTTAATTCTATTATTTTTTTGTTTTACTACCATGTATGCTCAAAATAATCAGGAAAATCAAGCAAGAGATGCTAGTGGTAATATAATTCAAGAATCACAAGAGCCAACTGACTACCAAGTAGTGGAAACAAATAGGGGTGTTATGTTCATTCAAACCCTCACGTGGGATTCAGGTGGCAATGCATATAAATATGGTTTAGTTATGCAACGATTATCAAATGCAGGAAGCTGGCAATACTTTAATGTTGCAAATTCAGTTACTCCAGGAGAAAATACTAACGCACAGGCCGAGCAGTGGGTAAATGAAGGTGTTACATATAATGGATTAACAACTACTACAAATTCTATACAAGTTTCACTGAGCGCTGGAACGTATCGTTATCGAGTGCATGTGTTTAATTTTTTAGATAGAGTAGAGTCTGAGTCTGAATGGTTTCAAGTAGAAGTGTTTAGAGCAATACAGCCGAGAGCTTTTTCATTTACACCTGGAACGCTGTATTTAGATGAAGTTCAAACAGGACTATTTGATTTTAATATTTCTAATGTTACTGAGAGATCTACTTTGATTCTTAGAATACCGGGTTCTCCTTCAAGAACAGCATATGGCACTATAGCAAATCGCAGTGGAAATCGAGGGCAAATACAGTTTAATATGAATCATTTAGATGTTGGTGTTTACGAGTTTGTTGTTGAAAATCCAGGAGGATTGACAAGCGTAGTTGAACCAATAACAATTAAGTTTTTAAAACCATATGATTTTAATGTTTCAGGTGGTTATTCACTTATGTATATTATTCCAAGTGATCTCACAAATTATTTTGAAAATGAATTAGCACCACTAGGAGCAAATATCAGGGTTACGTATATTCCTTTAAAAAGAAATTTTGGAAATATTGGTTTTGAATTAACCGCTTATGCCTTTTTATACGGTGCAGATTTCACCAGTTATGATATTTCTACTAATATAATACCAGCTACATTGAATTTTGTATATCAATATCCACTTATCAAAAAGCGTCTTATTTTAGACACCCATGTTGGAGGGGGAATAACGTACTTTAATAACCTAACGTTTTTATTTTCAAGTAGTGTAGAGTCACCATCTTTACATGCTTTGAGTTATACTGGTAGTGCAGGAGTGTCGTTTCAGGTGTATTTATCAACTCGGCTCTTTCTAGAAGTTGGAACCGACTATACTATTTCTCCTCTAAATGATTTCTTCTTTCAAACTATTACACCATATTTAAATATTGCATATCAATTCTAATTTTTTAAAAAAAATATGCGTTTTATTGTGTAAACCCATTGACACTTTTATGTATATTTGATATATTCTTAAAAGTAAATAACTAGTCTCCTTCGTCTAGTGGTTAGGACACCGGGTTTTCATCCCGGCAACAGGGGTTCAATTCCCCTAGGAGATGTAAGGCTGATTCATATGAATCAGCCTTTTTTATTAGTGGGAGGGTCTCATGTTTACAGATGATGTTGGTATAGAAAACTCACTACAAAAATTAGACCCAAATGAAGTAAAGGTATATATCGCTTCTGGTGGACCTCTAGAGCATGTGTTTGAACAGTTTGAAGAGAGACCAACACAAATTCAATTATTAGAAAACATTTGCAAAGCATTTAACGATGATAAAATAACAGCTTTTGAAGCAGGAACTGGTGTTGGTAAATCATTTGCCTATCTTATACCTTCAATGCTATGGGCTTATAACAATAAAGAGCGAGTGGTAATTTCTACAGGTACAATTAATTTACAACAACAGCTTTTTGAAAAAGATATACCTTTGGCAAAAAAAATACTTGATAAAGAAATTAAAGCAGTCTTAGTAAAGGGACGACAAAACTATATTTGCTTAAGAAGATTTAATGATACTAAAAATGAAAAAGACCTTTTTATTGAAGAAAGTGATGAATTAAAAATAATTTCAAAATGGCTGGGAACAACTCAAAATGGGAGCAATTCTGACCTCTCTTTTTTACCAAATATGAGCTTATGGACAAAAATTAATTCAGAAAGTGATGCTTGTATGGGACAACGATGTAAATACTTTGAGCAATGCTTTGTTATGAAAGTAAGAAAAGAAGCAGCCGATGCTCATATTCTTATAGTAAATCATCATCTTTTATTTGCTGATATTGAAATGAGACTTGGAGTGGGATTTGACGACACCGCAGTTCTTCCTCCATATCAACGCTTAGTTTTTGACGAAGCACATGGAATAGAAGACGCTGCAACGAGTTTCTTTTCTGAAGCTCTTACTCGTTACACTTTTACAAAACAGTTAAATAGGTTGTATAGAAAAAGTAAAAATGCCGTTGCAGGACATTTGTATACCCTCGAGTTGTTGTCAAATAAAGGGGAACTCGCAAATCAAGCAATTCAAGAAATACAAGAAATAAAGAGTGCTTACGAAAAAACCGAAAACTTAGCAATGCAACTTTTAGATAATTCCTATTCATGGAGACTCAAAGATGATACCTCCTCTCAAGCAACTGGATTTTTTTCGTCAATTAAAATGCTTAGAACAAGCATTGTAACTTTATGTGCAACCGTCAGAGATCTCATTGATGAGATGGATTCTGATGATCAAACAACGCCGATAGTATGGGAAACCAAAGCTGTATTGAGTCGATTAGACGCAATTGCAAAAATGTGTAGAAATTATGATAAATGGTATGAAAAAGACCAAACGGTCTTTTGGCTTGAAAAAGCTGGCGGTGGAAACAGAGAAGCATACCCACGCTTGGTGCAAACACCATTAGATATTGCCCCTTTAATGAAGATCGGTGTCTTCGAACCTTTAAAAACAGTTGTCTGTGTTTCTGCAACTCTCACAACAGCTACTACATTTGATTTTTGGCTAAAGCGAGCTGGTATTAATCTTATAGAAGAGGAAAGGGTTTTAAAAGGCGAATTTGCATCTCCATTTAATTATAAAAAAAACGTACTTTTTTCAATTCCTACCGACTTACCCTTACCACATGAACAACTATTTCAGCAGAAAATTGAAGAGGTTATTGTAAAATTAGTGCGATCTTCAAAGGGTAGGGCACTTGTTCTATTCACTTCATACGACTCACTTCGCTCTGCTTGCGAATACGCCCGTCATACATTATCTACAGACGGAATAACGGTTTTAAAGCAAGGTGATGATGATCGATTTAGGTTACTCGAATCTTTTAAAAATGATATTGATAGCGTTCTATTTGCTACCGACTCTTTTTGGGAAGGAGTAGATGTTCCAGGTGAAAGCTTATCTCACGTAATATTAGTAAAGCTCCCTTTTGCAGTCCCCTCAGATCCTGTCTTTGCCGCTCGTAGTGAAGCGATAGAAAAGGCCGGCTTATCATCTTTTATGGAGCTAAGTTTGCCAGGAGCTGTTATTACTTTTAGACAAGGCTTTGGAAGATTGATTCGCCACACAGAAGATATGGGTGCTGTTACTGTGCTTGACAAGCGTTTAGTAGAAAAACGTTATGGTAAATTATTTTTAGATAGTATTCCTAAAACAAAGACTTTGTTCGAAAATGTTTCAAGTGTATGTTCTAGTATTGAAAGTTTTATAAAGTAGTAATGAACATAAAAAAAAGACTGCCTTAAAAGCAGTCCTTTATCATTACGAAAAGAAAATCAAATTATTTGAAATCCTTTGGTCGACGTTCAACTCGTTTGCATGATGCACATTCAGCTACGTTTTTTAGCTTGCCGTTTTCAAATAATGTTTTCATTACAACGTCACCACCGCAACTACAGTTAAATTTATGTGTTGTAACCGAAGTACGGGAGTTCTTACTTGCTCCAGCCATTTTAGGCCTCCCCAATATATAGTATAATCGTTGTAAATATACCACATTTTATCAAAAGTGTCAATAAATATACATGGTAAAAAAAAGTATTATTTTTCTAGCACCCAACATCTATGTATTTTTGTGTTCCTAAAATCCTCAGGTATTGTTTTGCGAGAAATGTCAGTAATAGTTACATTTTCTGATTTAAAAAGGTTTTCATCAAATTTTAGAGTTCGACTATTTGTTGAAAAATAGAGTTTTCCTTTATTTGTAAGTCTTTTAAGACACAGTAAAACGAGTTCTGGGTAATCTCTATTTATATCGAGCACAGTATCTGTCTTTTTTGAATTAGAAAAAGTAGGTGGGTCTAGAATTATTATATCCCATGTATTTTTTGTTTCTTTTAAAAATGTTACAACATCCTCATTAATGAGGTTGTGTTTTATGTTCTTAAGATTGTTTAATTCAAAATTTTTAGAAACCCATGATACGTATGTTTTAGATAAATCAACTGAATCGACACTCTTCGCGCCACCTCTTGCCGCATGGACACTAAATGCTCCTGTGTAACAAAAAAGGTTTAATACACTCTTATCACCAGCTTCCGTTAAAACAATTTTCCTGAGAGGCCTGTGATCAAAAAAGAGTCCAGAGTCAAGGTATGATGATAAATTTATTAAAAAAATTGAACCATGCTCTATTACCTGTATATAGGTGGGCTTTTCTGTTTCTTTTTCGTATTGGCCGTCCTTTTGGCGTTTTCGTATTTTAACAAAAATATTTTCCTTTTTTACATCAATAGCTCTGCTGACACAATCCTTCATACTATTAAGCCATTCTAATTCTTCTTTTTCATCTTTTTCGTATGGTCTTTCATATAAAAAAAGGACAGCGTACATTTCTTTTTTAACACTATTGTATATATCTAGACTCAAGGGAATTTCTGGGATATCTTTGTCATATAATCGAAAGCAGTGTATGTTTTCGCGATTAGCCCATTTCTTTAAGTGTTTGTATCTTTTTACTAAACGATTAAAAAAATATTCTGCTTGAATTGTAGTTTTTGATTCTTTTTCCATTTATCTGTGTTGTATTAACGATGGTTTGAAGTTTTTACCATTAGGCTCAAAAGGGCATACCCAGATGTTAAGTCTTCTTGTTGACATGAAATATTTTTTGGAAGCTTTAACTTAACGTTTGAAAAATTCCAAATCCCTTTTATTCCAGCTTCAACAGTTTTATCTGCTATTTCTTGGGCTACCATAGAAGGTACTGTAATTACGGCAATATTCACCCCAAGTTCGCTTACTTTTTTCTTTAATGTATCTAGCGAATATACCGGCACATTATGGACATCTTTTCCGATTTTTGACTTATCGCTATCAAAGGCTGCTACAAAATGAAGTCCATGAAATTGAAACTCTTGATAACCTAAAAGTGCCGTTGCAAGATTTCCAACTCCAATGAGTATTGCATCACGAGGTTTACTCCATCCCAAAAAATCTTCAATTGCTTGAATAAGAGGAAGTACTGGGTATCCTTTTTTTGGCTTACCAACAATACCAGTTATTGCAAGGTCTTTTCGTACTTGTATTGGTTCAAGTTCAAGCTCGTTTGCTATTACAGTACCAGATATATCTTCTATGCCCTGAGAGTGCGCATTTCTAATAATATGTAAATATGACGGTAATCGTCTAACAGAGGGTGCTGCTAGTATTTTTTGTTTTGACATAAAAACTCCTCTTAATTATGTGTACATAGTAATTATTCTTATATTCTATTATACACTAGAATGCACAAAAATAAAAGTAGTTTTATAAATTATTTTTCATATATACTTGAACAAAATATTCATTTAAGATATAATGAAATGTAGGTCTTATTAGATTATAAAATTGTGGAGATATTTGATGGGAATAATTGAAATTGTATTATTGGTAGTATTTGTTGTAATTTGCGTATTAGCTATTTGCATTATCTTATTACAAAGAGATGAAGGTGGCGGTCTTGGTGGTTTATTTGGTGGCGGTGGAACAGCTTTTGGTTCTCGCTCTCAAACAGTTATCACTAAAACAACGTATGTTTTTGTAGCTCTTTTCTTTGTAACAACTATAGGTTTGGCACTATTTAATAGATCTTCTGTTGTTGAAGATTTAGGAGAAGCAGCTGTAGAAGTACAAACATCAGCTGATGCTGAAGCTTGGCTAGATAGTGATACTGATAATGCTGGAACAGAAACAATAGATATTAATGCTTCTGAAGTAACAGAAGGAGAAAACTAATTATGGTTTTAGGCGAAGCCCTTAGTCCCCAAGCAATAAAAATTGATCTTGAAAGTGTTGAAAAAGATGAAGTGTTTGAAGAACTCATCGAAGAATTAGTAACTATAATGCCTAGTATTGATAGGCGTTTAGTATTACACGCCGTAAAAGAACGTGAAGATAAAATGAGTACTGGCGTTCTTCCAGGGATTGCAGTTCCACATGGTAAAACGGATGCAATAAAAGGAGTAAAAGGTGTTATAGGTATTTCTAGAGAGGGGATTGAATACGATTCACTTGATGGTAAGCCTGTTCATGTTGTTATTCTTTTGTTATCATCACCAGATTCTAGTGAGTTGCATTTAAGAGTTTTAAAACACTTAGCTCGTGTTTTAGAAAACTCTTCATTCTATAATGATTTGTTAGCACAAAAAACTCCAGAAGCTGTGTATGATTTAGTTTGTAAATATGAGGAAGATTTAAATTAATATGGAAGCAGATATACTCGGGCATTTAATTCAAGTTGAACAAGATGCTGCAAACATTTTATTTGATGCACAAGTTGAGGCTGATAAACGTACAAGTGATGCCCAAGGGCAAGCTGATATCGAGTATAAAGCCGAATATGAAAAATTAATCGATACACTAGAAAGCGAATACGAGCAAAAAGTATCAGAAATAGAAAAAGAACATGTTCAAGCTAATGAAACATATAAGACTACTATTTCTAATACACCAAAGGATACAAAAAGTTTTAATTCTTTATTAGATACACTACTCTTTGGTACATGAAATGGATAAATCTAGTGCAACTGATTATATTTATGCTAAATCTCAAGGAATGCTTGCAAAGTCGTTTGTAGGCCCTCGAAAAATAAAACTGTTTACAGCAAAAACACTTTCTGATTTATGGAGAATGTTATTTGACAGTCCAGCCCCTTTAGTTCCAGAAAACATGCTTGCAAAAGCAATTGAACAAGAAGCAGAAAAAGCATTTATTAATGACTACATGAAACTTTTGTCAGCTTTTAATACTCCTGATCCAATTGCAGTTCAGTTATTACGATTTTTTGATTATCAAAATATTAAAGAGATAAATGCGGCCTTAATGAAAGGGCAAAACTCTATGCCTAAGCTCATTAATATTGGCCGTTATTCAGATTTACAGTATAAATATTGGCCAAAATTACAACTCATTACAAAAAACACTTCAATTTCATGGCTCGAAACACCACCAACAAGGGAAACCATACTAGAAATTGATACCCAACTTGATGTTCAATATACTAAAGATTTATGGCATGCTTGCAAGCATGTTAGTGGACCTGATAGAGAGGATGTTGAAAGAATTATCAGTGAATACATAGTATTACAAAATGTTTTATGGGCTGTTCGTTTAAAAATGTATTATGGATTTACGGAAGCGCAGATTTTAGAACACTTAGTTTTTGACGGAGTGCAGAAAAGCCACACTGATAGACTTGCAGGTTCTGCAATTGATGCAATACAAATGCAAACTGACTCATGGGAAGACTGGTCAAATTCAAAGTTTGCCGAATTTATTAATCCAAATGATGAAGGCGCTGTTTGGAATTTAGATCCAACGTGGGTTCAAAATGCAATGAACGTTTATTTAAACAAAATGGTGTATACTGAAGTAGGTATGCATTTCTCTAGTGCTCATATATTGGTTACTTGGTTTAAAATAAAGGAATATGAATTAAACTGCATTCGAACGTGCGTTGAAGGTTTGCGATTGGATGTAGCAACAGAGGAATTAAAACACTTTATGTGGATTTCTCAATAAATGTAAAAATATAATTTCGTTAGAATAAATACGGAGGATGTATGGCGAGAACGACACCTATGCATTTGGTTGAATTAATGATTCTCAAAGAGGATATAACAAAAGTTATAGAGTTTTTAGGGAAAAATGGACTCTTTCAATTTCAAAATGCATTAGATGAGTCTATGATACAAGAAAAAAATGCATCAAAAGATATGTTTGATGCTCTTCAAGACTTAAGAAGTTATTTACAAATACCTGATGCTGATGGGTATACTGAAGACTCCCATGTTCCAACTGATAAAGAGTTTGATAGTGCAAATAAAATTATTGCAAATATTCAAGAGTTAAAAGAAAAAGAAATACTTGCAATTGAAAATAAAAAGAAAATATTTGAAGCATATCAAGAAGCAAGTTCCTTTGCTAACTTAAAGGTACCATATTCAGACTTAGAACATTTATCATTTTTATCATTACGAATTGGAAAGATAGATCCAACCGTAGTTGATGATTTAATGTTTAACTTAGGTAATAGAGCAGTTATTATTCCTTTAGGCAGCGATAAAACAAAAATCGTGGCAGCATCATCAAAAAAAGGACGCTTTGCTCTTGATTCAGAATTACGTCGTTACGGATTTGTTCCCTTAGAAATTCCTGAAAATTTTAAGGGAATTCCAGATGATGTTTTAGAACAAATGAAAACTCAAACGATTCAAGAGGAAAAACATCTTTTAGAAATAGAAAAAGAACGAAATAGTTATGCAAAGACTCATAGTAAAGAGATACTTCGATTATTACGCTGTTTTTCAATTGGATTTCAAGTTGCAGAAATTGAAACTAAACTAGAAGCAACACAGTTAGTATATCGGGTAACAGGTTGGGTACCAGCAAAAGCAAGTGTTGTGTTAATGAAAGATCTTGATAATTTAACAGAGGGTAGAATTGCTCTTAGACAATATGAACCAGAAGAAGTTCCCTCAGTTAACGAAGGCAGAGAGAGTGCTCCTGTAAAACTAACTCACGGAAAACTTGTTGGAAACTTTGAAAGGCTTATTTTTGGATTCGGTTCTCCCGTATATGGTACAATAGATCCTACGCCGTTTGTTGCTTTTTTCTTTATTTTATTGTTTGGTATTATGTTTGGAGACGCAGGACAAGGACTTGTATTTGTTTTAATTGGTATACTCATGATGTGTGGGGTAATTAAAAAGTTTCCTGTTTCACCAACATTTGGTCCGATATTCGTTGCAATAGGCTGTAGTAGTACCTTTATGGGTTTACTAACTGGAGAATTTTTTGCAAATCCTGATGTTTTAGCGCCATTTAGTAGGTATGTCACGGGCTTATTTGGTGAGAGCAGAAACCATATATTAGTATTAATGCCATCTGGCGATTCTATCGCTACGTTATTTACCTTCTTTTTGTTTACAATTTCAGTTGGCTTTTTTATTAACTCAACAGGATTAATTATAAATATTATAAATCAAATATCGTTAAGAAACATCGGAAAAGCTTTGTTTGGCAAAACTGGACTTTCTGGAGCTCTTTTCTTTTGGTATATAGTCTTTGTAGTTATAAAAATAGCAGCTTTTAACAAAGAAATACAAATATATGATTGGGTTATTATAGGTGTAGCATTGTTTGGTGTGTTTGCAGCCCATCCATTAGAGAGGCTTGTCGAAAGGCACAAACCTATTTTCCACGATGGCGTAGGTACTGCTGTAATAGAAGGCTTTGTAGAAATTCTCGAAGTAGTATCAAGCTATCTTTCTAACACCGTAAGCTTTTTACGTGTTGGTGCATTTGCTTTAGCTCATGCGGTATTAGGTTTTATTATACATACTATGATGGAGCTTGTAGGACACTCTGGTGGCTTTCCCGCTTCATTGGCAGTTCAGATATTTGGAAATCTTGTAGTTATTGTTCTTGAAGGTATGATTGTTTCCATTCAAGTTATTCGATTACAGTACTATGAGTTCTTTTCAAAGTTTTTCACTGAAACTGGTAAGGAATTTATTCCATTTAGGTTTAAATATAAATAGTTGGACCGATAAGCACAGGGTGTTTATCATCTGTATTCTAAAGAACGTTGTTTGAAAGAATGCAGATTTGTTTCCTTTATTTGGCATCAAATGGTGCGTCACAGGAGTATTTTATGAATCGTAAAAAAGTAATTATTGCAGTGTTTTTAGTTCTATTTATTGCAACAGCAGCTTTTGCTCAGGAAGCAGTAATTGTTGAAAGTGATAATACTGCAGCAGTTAAAGCAATTGCGGCAGCTTTGGCAGTTAGCTCGGCATGTATTGGTGGTGGTTTAGCAGTAGGTAAAATTGGTGCTGCGGCTATGGGTGCTATGAGCGAAAATGAAAACTTATCTGGAAAGGCTCTTCCTTTCGTAGGTCTTGCTGAAGGTGTATGTTTGTGGGGATTCTTGGTAGCCCTACTTATTCTTGTATTGTAGAGTATTAAGGTTTCATAGTGAAGTATTATATTATTGGAGAATACGAATTAGTCTTAGCATTTTCACTTGTTGGGGTAGAAGGTATTGCTGTAGCAAATAAAAACGAAGCCCTAGACTCGTTTAATCGAGTAACAAGAAATTCTACAGTAGGAAATGCTACTCCAATGGAAGAAGTTCCTAAAGTGTTAATACTAACTGAAAATATTGCAGTAATGCTTGAAGAAGAAATTCTACAATGGCAAATGAAGGGTGAGTACCCTCTTATTGTAGAAATACCTGGTATACATGGCCATATAATTGGACGAAAAAGCCTTACAGATTCTATTCGTGAGGCTGTAGGTATACACGTGTAGCATAGGGAGAAATTATTTATGGAAGAACTTCGTTCAACAGCTATAATTGATAGCGAGATACTTGAAGATTCCCGAAAAAAAGCAGAAAGAATTCTTTCGCATTCACTTAGAGAGTGTGAAACAATCTTGGCATCAACAGCAAAAAAAATTGCTGAAATTTCAAAAGAAAAACAAGCTTACTATGATAACAAAGTTGAATTGTATAGACGTGAAATGTTTGCTTCTTTACCACTTGAACAAAAACGTTTTCTAGTAGAATATGAGCACAATTCTATGGATGTTGCGATTGCTGAGTATTTTAAGAATTTAACAAAAGATAAGAAACTTGATTTAATTACGAAACTCGTAAAAAAATATAAAGACTATCTAAAAGACTATAAGCTTGTAATAAAAGTAGCAGGATTTAATAGCGATGAAATTCTTTCAATCGTAAAAAAAGAGTATTCTGACTCAACAATTCTTAAATGTGAAGAAATCGATCCAGTTTTAAAAGCAACTTTAGAAAGCAGATACGGCCAGCCTGAGGGAATGTTTATAGAGACCGAAGATAAATCTAGGCAATGTAGAATTTTTCTTGGAGAGTTAATAGAACAAGTTTTTGATAAAAATAGCTACGAATTGGCTACATCACTTTTTAGTGGGGGTCTACCTAAATGATAGAAGGAAAAATTATTCGGATTTCTGGTCCGATTGTATATGCAGAAGGGCTTGATTCTTGTGGTTTGTATGATGTTGTTGAAGTAGGTGAATCTAAACTTATTGGCGAAATCATTAGACTTAAAGAAGGCATCGCTACAATCCAAATTTATGAAGATAATACTGGAATGTGTATTGGAGAGAAAGTTGTATCACAACTTAGACCTCTTTCTGTTCGATTAGGACCAGGTATAATTGGTACTATTTATGATGGTATTCAAAGACCTCTTCAATCTATGTATGATGACATGGGAGCTTTTTTACGGCCGGGACTTCGTGCAGAACCCTTAGATATACATAAGGTTTGGGAATTTAATCCAACCTTAAGTGAAGGTAGTCCTATCTCACCTGGTATGATCATAGGTGAAGTACAAGAAACATCATCAATAAACCATAAAATTATGGTTCCACCTTTAACAAAAGGACGAGTACTAGCAAAAATATGTCAAAAAGGTGAATATACGGTCAACGATGAAATTGGTCAAACTGAATTAGGTGAAAAACTATATTTAGCACAATATTGGCCAGTTCGTAAACCTCGACCGTATGCAACTAAATTAACTATTACAGAACCTCTTGTCACTGGACAAAGAGTTATAGACGTGTTTTTCCCTTTATCTAAAGGGGGCACTGCTGCAATTCCTGGTGGTTTTGGAACGGGTAAAACTATGACACAGCACGCTGTCGCAAAATGGTGTGATGCAGATGTAATAGTATATATTGGTTGTGGGGAACGTGGAAATGAAATGACTGATGTATTATCAGAGTTTCCTTCTCTTATTGATCCTAGAACTGGTCGTTCATTAATGGAAAGAACTATATTAATTGCTAATACTTCAAATATGCCTGTTGCTGCTCGCGAAGTTTCCCTGTATTCAGGAATTACTTTAGCTGAGTATTGTCGTGATATGGGTATGGCAGTTGCTATTATGGCAGACTCAACAAGCAGGTGGGCAGAAGCTTTACGTGAGTTATCTGGACGGATGGAAGAAATGCCAGCTGAAGAAGGATTTCCAGCATATCTTCCTACACGCCTTGCCGAGTTTTATGAAAGAGCAGGACGAATTAATTCGCTCTGTGGTAAAGAAGGGTCGGTATCGATTATAGGTGCAGTTTCTCCTCCAGGGGGAGACTTTTCAGAACCTGTAACACAGCATACTAAACGATTTATTCGCTGTTTTTGGGCTTTGGATAGAGAACTAGCAAACTCACGTCATTATCCTGCTATTGGATGGATTGAGTCATATTCAGAGTATGCTCAAGAGGTTCGAGAATGGTGGGATAAGCTAGATCCTAGATGGTCTACAATTCGCCTAGAGGCGCTTGATCTTCTAAAAAAAGAAGAACGTTTATTACAAATTGTTCGATTAATTGGACCTGACGCATTACCAGATAACGATAGATTAGTACTTATTGTTGCCGAAATGCTAAAAAATGGCTTCTTACAACAAAGTGCATTTGATGTGGTAGATGTTTTTTCCGTGCCCGAAAAGCAAATTATAATATTACAGCTTATGATGAAATTTTATAATAGAGCACAAGTTCTTATTAAAAATGGTGCACCACTTTTAAAAATATCATCGCTTAGTGTTCGAGAGGAAATTGTTCGTATAAAAACGAGTATTCCAAATGATAAACTTGATGATATCAAATCTATAGAAAAAAAACTTGATGACGAAATGTCAGCAATCGAAAGAATTTATAAGAAGGTGGATACAAAATGAAAGGAATGGAATATAGAGGATTAAACCTCGTCGATGGTCCTATTGTTGTTGTTCGCCGAAGTGAAAATGTTTTTTTTGGAGAACATGTAGCTGTTCGTGATAGAAACGGTGTTATAAGAACTGGTAATGTCATCGACTTAAATAAAGACTTCGCAATAGTACAGATTTTCGGTTCAACTGCTGGATTAGATTTAACAAATGCTAGTGTTGAGTTTTTAGATACCCCAATGGAATTACGAGTTGGTGATGGGCTTTTAGGGCGCGTATTTACTGGACTTGGAACACCAATGGATGGCTATCCAGATATAATATCTTCTAAAAAAATGGATGTTAATGGTTGTCCTATTAACCCTTTTGCTAGGATTTATCCAAAAGACTTTATACAAACCGGTATTTCATCAATTGATGGAATGAATACACTTATTAGAGGCCAAAAGCTTCCGATTTTTTCTGGTGATGGTTTGCCTCATAATAGATTGGCCGCACAAATTATTCGACAAGCAAAAATTGTTGGAGGCCAAGAAGACTTTGTTATGGTCTTTGCTGGAATGGGTATTAAATATGATGTTGCACAGTTTTTTATTAAAAGCTTTGAAGAATCTGGGGTATTATCTAAAGTTGCAATGTTTTTGTCACTTGCAGATTCGCCTTCAATAGAACGTATAATTACTCCTCGTTGTGCTCTTACTGCTGCTGAATATCTAGCATATGAAAAGGGAATGCATGTTTTGGTTGTTATGACAGATATGACAAACTATTGCGAAGCGTTGAGAGAGATTTCTACTACGAGAGGCGAAATTCCTGGAAGAAAAGGATATCCAGGATATCTATACTCAAACCTTGCAGAACTCTATGAAAGAGCTGGTAAGATAAAAGAATCTCAAGGATCAATAACCCAAATACCAATTTTAACAATGCCAAGTGATGATATTTCACACCCAATTCCTGACTTAACAGGTTATATTACCGAAGGTCAAATAGTACTCGACCGAGAATTATCACAAAAGGGAATGTATCCACCTGTTTCAGCTCTACCAAGCTTGTCACGTCTTATGAAAGATGGTATTGGAGAGGGTATGACTAGAGAGGATCATAAAGACGTTGCAAGTCAATTGTTTGCGGCATATTCTAAAGTAAAAAATATTCGTAACCTAGCAGCTATTATTGGTTCTGAAGAGCTATCAACTGAAGATAAGAGATATCTCAAGTTTGGCGAAAGAATGGAAAAAGAGTTTCTCACACAAGATGAGCACGAAGATCGAACAATAGAAGAAACACTTAGCATCGGTTGGAGTATTTTATCTGAGTTGCCATCTTCTGAACTGTATAGAATTAACCCAGACCTCATTGAAAAGTATTTACCAAAGGGTGTTGAATAAATGTCACGATTAAATGTAGCTCCTACTAAGTCTAACCTTCTCAAAATAAAAGAACAATTGTCAATTTCAAAAAATGGATATGATTTGCTTGAACAAAAGCGTGAAATTCTAGTAATGGAATTGATGAAGATGGTTGAACAAGTTAAGTTACTAGAAAGAGAGATTGATAAATGTGTTCAGTCTTCTTATCCTGATTTAAAACATATGCTTATGGCTGTTGGTAGTGATAGGGTAGAGCGCATTTCTCATGCCGTTAGTTATAATTTTAAAATTAATGAAAAAAAAGTAATAAAAGCTGGAATGGATTTTTCAACAATTTCGGTTGATATACCCAAAAGACAGTTGTTTTATTCTTTTATTGATTCCTATGCTGATACAGATAAAGTAATGGTCGACTTTTTTAATTTATTAAAATTACTTACAGAAATGGCGTCTATTAGAACCATTGTTTGGAGACTAGCAACAGAAGTTAAAAAAACTCAACGACGAGTAAACGCCTTGGATAAGATGGTTATTCCTCAAACGCAAGAAACAAAGAAATATATTGAAAGTGTACTTGAAGAACGGGAAAGAGAAAATGTTTTTGTTTTAAAAACATTGAAAGCAAAAAAAGGAGAGGCTTAAATATGATAAAACCACTTTTTCAGAAATTACTAATTTTAGTAAATGGTTCACAAGAATCAGTTCATGCAGCACAATATGGAATACTCATGTCAAAACTATACCGTTGTGCAATCAAAGTAATATATGTAGTTGATACTGCAACACTAAAGCAATTGACACTTAGTAAAATTTTCTTAACAGAGGAAAGCTCTGAATATGAAGAAAGCTTAAAAGCAGATGGTATGCGATATTTGGAATATGTTACAGAACTCGCTTCTGCAAAAGGAGTTACTATTGAAACAGAATTACGTTTTGGTGGAGTGTGGTCTGAAACGGTGAGTGCTGCAGATGAATATGGTGCAAACTTAATTCTTATCGGAGGGGCAGAAAAAACCGATGGAGGCCATGAAGTGCTACGCGAAACATATAGATTAATAATGCAAAATACACCTTGTTCAGTTTTACTTGTTGATGAAAAACAAATTGAACAATTATATAAATTAGCGTAATAAGACAGGGAATCTAGATGAAGGTACTAATATTACATTTCTTACAACATAGTAAAAAAAACAATGATATACTAGCAAATTTAGAAAAATCTTGTATTTCAAATTCACACGATGTTACAATTTGTGGTGAAAAAGATTCAATAAATTTGCATATGGGCATATATGATTATATCACCATTGTTACTACACCACTTAATGCTTTTAGTTCAAAATTGCCAGAAAAATTTGAACAGATTATTTCTACTCATGGTAGTTTATCAGGAAAAAAGGGATGTGCTCTTGTAGTAAAAAAAGGTCTTTTTTCTAGTAAACTAAGTAGCATTACTATGAAGGCAATGGAAAAAGAAGGCATGGTAATTGACTACTTTGATATTATAGATACACCAGGTTATGCCACACATGCAGGGAAAAAACTTGGGTGAACAACTATCATAAAACACTTGGGGTACACCCAAATGCAAGTATAGCTGAAATAAAACGTGCGTATAGAAAAACTGCTAAAAAGTTACATCCTGATGTATCTGGAGAAGATGCCTCAAAGTTTCATATTCTCACGCAAGCATATGAACAATTACTTTTGTTACATGCAAATTCTACCTTTGATATGCCTATCTTTACTAAAGAATGGAATAAAAAAGGAACAAAAGATGACAAAGGCTTTTCATATAGAGAGTGGCTTTCACAACGCAAGGATGAAGAAAGCTATTGTAAGCTCATTTTTTGGGATTTAATGCATAATAGAGAAGATGATGCTGTAAAAGCGTTTAAGAAAATAAATACAGAAAAAGCTGAGTTTAAACTTTCAAAGTGGTTTTCTCGCGAAGATTTTATGGATTATGGATTCATTCTCGCTGAAGAATTGTCTTTTAGAAGTGAATATTATGATGCTTATCTATTGCTAAAGCAAATAATAGTTATGGAACAAACCTTCCCTTATTTTAAATTGTTTTTCCCAGAAGTTATGTCATTTACAAGAGATATACTTCGTTTTAGAATTGAGACAAGTGTGAATGATGAATTAGCACTGGATGCATGGGAGTCGGCGTTAGACTTAGATTTTCCAAATAAAGACAAGGCTGCTTTTTTATTAAAAATGGCTGGTGGTTATTATAGAATGGGTGATATTGAAACTGCTAAAATATGTATTAACGAGGCAGTTCGTTTAGATTCAAGCATACAAATACCAAAAAAAATTAAAATTACTCTATAAGGATATAACATGATAAGGTTAAAAAATGATAATCAAATTGAAGGTATAAGAAAATCCTGTGTATTATTGGCAGAGCTTTTTAATGAAGTATTACCATCAATTACATCTGGTATGTCAACGATGGACATAGATGACTTGTGTAGAATATTTATTGAAAAACATGGAGGAGTGCCTGCATGGTACAGTCAGGATTTTCCTGGAGCGTCAAATGTTTCTGTAAACAATGAAGTCATTCACGGTGTTCCTTCAAAAAAGAAAATATTAAAAGAGGGCGATATAGTATCTGTAGATGTTGGTATAGATTTAAATGGCTTTTATAGTGATGCTAGTAGGACTATAGCTATTGGAACTGTGAGCGATGAAGCTTATAAGCTTATGGAAATCACCGAAAAATGTTTTTATGCTGGATTAGATGCGTGTAAAGTTGGAAATAGAATAAAAGACATAAGTGAGGCAGTGTTTGATGTTGCCGATAGTGCAGGTTACGGTGTTGTACATGAATATTGTGGCCACGGTGTCGGCTTAGAAGTTCATGAAGAACCATCGATACCAAATTACTTGTTTAACGGGCCAAATCCACGTATCCAAGCTGGCATGGTTTTAGCAATTGAACCAATGATAAATATTGGAACAGGAGATGTTGCTTTACTAGATGATGGTTGGACTGTTGTTACACAAGACGGAAAATTATCAAGTCATTATGAAAATACTGTTGCCGTTTTTAGAGACCGTACAGAAATTTTTACGAAATTTTAGGTAATTTAAGAATATTTTAATAAAAAAGCAGTATATTAAATATATAATTAGCATAAGGAGTTATATTATGAAAGAGAGATCAAAGTACCTTTTAGCATTTTCTGCTATTATAATTGCAAGTTTTTTGTTTGTGTCTATGTCTTGTAATAGATTATCTGGAGCTCAAACAATTTTTGCTGATTCAAGTCCTGCGGTACAAATCCCAGAAGAAGCGTTGGCAGTTGCAGAATTATTGCAAACTGCGTTTAGATCAATATCAAGCGAAGTATTGCCATCAGTTGTAAAAATCGAAACTGTAGAGACGAGAATTGCGGATAATGACTCTTTTGGAGGGTTGCCGTTTTTCTTTTTTGGAACACCCGAGGAATCTGAACCACGAGAATATTCTCAAGAAGGTATAGGTTCAGGTGTAATAGTAAGAAGAGATGGTAATACGTATTACTTATTAACAAATAACCACGTAGTTGGAAATGCAACAACTATCACCGTTACACTTTATGATCATAGAAAATTTGATGCCGAATTAGTTGGTACGGATGAAAGAAAAGATATTGCGCTTGTGTCTTTTACCGCTAACGAAGATTTAAGGGTTGCTAAATTAGGTGACTCTGATAATATTCAAACGGGAGATATAGTCTTAGCCATGGGAAGTCCTCTTGGATACTCAGAGTCAGTAACACAAGGGATTATTAGTGCTACAGGACGCTCTGGTGGCGGTATAGGAAATATAAGTGATTTTATTCAAACCGATGCTGCGATAAACCAAGGAAACTCAGGTGGTCCACTTATTAACATTTATGGAGAAGTTATTGGAATTAACACATGGATTGCATCTTCATCTGGAGGGTCACAAGGCTTAGGCTTTGCAATTCCTATTAATAATGTAGAATCTGCAGTTGATGCCTTTATAAACGATGGCAAAATAACATATGGCTGGATGGGCGTTTCATTGGTAGAAATTAGTGATTTGTATAAAGAAGAGCTTTTAGTTGAAGATTACACAGGTGCTTTTGTATCACAAATTTTCCTTAATTCTCCTGCAGCAAAATCTGGAATACAGGCAGGCGATTACATTACAGCTCTTAACGGTAAAGATGTTAGAGATGTGGACCAATTAGTACGTGAAGTTGGTGACTTACAAGCTGGAATAACTGCCAACTTTGAGCTTGTTCGCGGTGGTAAAGAAATGACTGTGCAAGTGAGAATTGAACAAAGAGATGAAGAAGCAACAACAAATAACTCACAGTTGTGGCCGGGCTTTGTTGCAGCACCTCTAAGTGATGAAATACGAGAAGAGCTAGAGATACCAAATACTATTGACGGTATTGTAGTTTCTAATATTATTGCAAAATCACCCGCAGCAGCATTACGATTGCAGTCAGGCGATATAATAACTGCCGTAAATGGCATAGATGTTGACGATGTTTCTGAGTTTTATAGTGCTTTAGATACAAAGGGTAATGATTCCATTTCTTTTGATGTGTATTCAGAAGGAACTACAATGACAACTGGAAACTATAGTTTTAAATAATATAATAAAACGGGTATACGTCTTAATGCGACATACCCGTTTTTTTAATAGGAGTGTATAATGGTTAAACACGTAGTAATGTTTAGTTTTAAAGAATCAGATGAAAAAACGGCTGCAGAACATGCTCAAACGGTAAAAAAAATGGGATTGGCTTTATTAGGTACTATTGAAAGCTTAAAATCAATAGAAATGGGCATTAATGAAGTTGAATCAAATAAATCGCATGATTTAGTATTAATTAGTACCTTTGATGATTATGATGGTCTTAAAGCATATGATGCACATCCTGAACATCAAAAAGTAGTTGAGTATATTAAAGCTCATTTTACTGAAAGGCATGCAGTAGACTTTACTTTTTAATGCTAAAGTACTTGCATAAATTATTAAAAAATGTTATATTTTCTGTATATTTATGCATTTTATAGCTGATAAATTATTTTTAAGAGCTATAGTAAGGAAAAGTAATGAGTAAAGAAAAAATTGTACTAGCGTATTCTGGTGGTCTTGATACCACTGTAATTATTCCTTGGTTAAAGGAAAACTATGATTATGATGTAATAGCGGTGTGTATTAATCTAGGTCAGGGAGATGACTGGGATGTTATAAAAAAGAGAGCATTAACTACTGGCGCTATTGAATGTTATGTTGTAGACGCTAGAGAAGAATACATTGAAGAGTACATATATCCAGCCGTAAAAGCTAATGCAATCTACGAGGATAGATATCTAATGGGTACCTCAACTGCACGGCCATTAATAGGAAAAATATTAGTGGAATACGCACGCCAAGAAGGAGCCGTTGCAATTTGCCATGGCGCAACAGGTAAGGGTAATGATCAAATTCGTTTTGAATTAGCAATAAAAGCCTTTGCACCAGATATACGAGTTATTGCAGCGTGGAGAGATCCAAAATGGGATATGGAAAGTAGGGATGATGAAATTGCCTTTTTAGAAAAAAGAGGTATTGAGCTTCCTACAAAAAAAGAAGATTCATATAGTAGAGATGAAAACATTTGGCATCTTTCACATGAAGGCTTAGAGCTTGAAGAAACTAAGAATGAGCCAAACTATGATAGAATGTTAAAGCTTACAACACCACCAGAAAAAGCACAAGAATCAGGCGAGTATGTTGAAATGGAGTTTGTTAAAGGAATACCAGTATCTGTAAATGGTAAAAAAATGGGTGGACTCGAACTCATGACTGAATTAAACAAAATAGGCGGCAGAAACGGTGTTGGGCTTGTAGACCTCGTTGAAAATCGTGTTGTAGGAATGAAAAGCCGTGGTGTATATGAAACACCTGGTGGTTCTATATTATATTACGCACATGAGCAACTTGACCATCTTTGTCTTGATAGAGATACGTATTACTTTAAGCAACAAATAGCTTTAAAAATGAGTGAATTAATTTACAATGGTAGATGGTTTACACCACTTATGGAAAGCTTAATGGCGTTTGTAGATAAAGCCGAAGAAAATGTTACTGGTTGGGTAAAATTAAAACTATATAAGGGTTCGATACGAGGTGCTGGAACAGAATCTAAGTATTCATTATATAATGAAAGTCTAGCAAGTTTTACAACTGGGAAGCTTTTTGATCATACAGATGCAGAAGGCTTTATAACGCTGTTTGGACTTCCATTAAAGGTTCGTGCTATGATGGAGCAAGAAAATGGTGAAGGCCAAGCAATCGTTAATAATAAAACATTAAAAAAACGACCAACAAATTAAGTTGTGTGTTAAAGAAAAAGAGTGCTACAAAAGCACTCTTTTTTTGTTGACAGTTTTTATTCATAAACATATAATGTCTATACGTAACTGCAATGCTTTTAGGGGAGTATTTATATGATAATTAAACCATATTTTGAAGATCTTGAAACGCTACATGT
>CAYJIS010000019.1:0-28600 GCA_964370315.1 uncultured Treponemataceae bacterium | reverse complement strand
TCAAGATAGTATTCTACATCACTTTCTTGTTCTTTTGCAACTGCTGGTCTGAGTGAAAGTCTTTTGTTTTCTGTATCAATATCTTGAATTACTACATGCATAACTTCGCCCTTTTGAAAAAGCTTACGTAAATTAGTTGGGCCTTTTGCACTTTGTATTTCAGAAATATGTACTAAGCCATCTAAGCCTTCTTCAAGTGTAACAAATAATCCAAACTCTGCTATCTTAGAAATTATTCCTTTATGTTTTGATTCTGGTGGATATTTTGCTTTTACCGTATCCCAGGGGCTTTTTAATAATGCTTTAAGGCTAACACTCATCTTTTCATTTTGCCAATCTATACTTAAAATTTTGACCTCAATGGATTGTCCAACCTGTACGTGTTTACGAATGTCATCTACCCTACTTAAGGCAACTTCTGATATAGGAAGGAGCGCTTGTATACCTTTTACATCTACAAATGCTCCAAAGTTCTGGATTGATAAGACAGTTGCACTTATCGTTATACCCTCTACTAGGCTATCTTTTAGCTCTTCGATGCTAGCACTGTGCTTGTTTTCTTGATATGCACGGTTAGATACGAGGATGTTTTTTCCGCCTTCTTTATATTCTTGTATAATAAAAGTGAGATGCTTTCCTGTATAAAAAGATGGATCTTCTTTTTGTCTATATCCCATTTGTGAATAAGGGCAAAAAGCTCTAGTTTGCCCGATTCTCACTTCAAAGCCACCTTTTATTTCTTTTTCAACATATCCTTCAATGGGGATTTTTCCTTCATGGGCTTTTTCAAGCATTGCCTTATCTGCTTTGTCAGAGCTTATTTTTGTTGTAAAGCGCATTTCACCGTGTTTTTCTTCTAAAAAGAAAACACTGATAGTATCACCTTCTTTATATGATATTTCACCTTCATCATTCATAAGCTCTTGTGCATCTAAAACACCTTCTTGTTTTGTATTTAAATCTAAAAAAACATACTCTTTTGAAATTGCAACAATTGTTGTTGTGATTTGTTCACCTTGCTCTAAAAACGTCATATAACCTCCACGCATGTTTTATTATATCAAATAAAGTTATTTTTTTCTAGTAAAATAATATAAAAAATGTGCCTATCGGCACATTGCAAAAAATAAAATTTGTGATAAAATAATCGATATTAATTGTTTTAAAAAAAAGTGGAAATTTGAATAAAAAAAAAGACATATTATTATTGTGTTAGATTACTTGCACAAATAGTAGTGGAGGATTACATGAAAAAAATAATGGTTCTTATGTTTAGTATTGTCGGATTACTCTTAATAGGTTGTCCGCAACCGACGAGTGAAGCTGGCGGTGGTTCAGGTGGTTCTGGCTCAAGTGGGTCTACAGTAACTGTTCATAAAATTACATTTAATAATGCAGATGCAGGATACCAAAGTAATTTAGCATATGATTTGTCTGAAGCAGGTTTTTGTAAAGAGTCTGAAGTTATGAGTAACTTTAGTGGTACTGTTTTTACACCATCAAATAAATCTATATCAAAGTCTGCGTGGGATGAATTAAAAGCAGTTTTTGTAGCACAAGGTTATGTAGTAAACGATACGGATATGAGCGACGTTCGTGTTACAAAAAGTTCTGGTGGTGGCGGAGATACTATTGTTATAGAAAAAATAATACTAGATAATAAAAATGATTCTTTAGAAGATGAGGATATAAACGCAACAAAGGAAACGTTAAGTACTCTATTTGTTAATATTGGTCTTTTTTCAAAAGCTAGTCAAATTAGTTGGTCTGGATTAGAATTAATCCCAGATAGCAAGAGTGTTTTAATTTCTGATTATGAGTCTTTTGAGGTTAAAGCTGCAGAACTATTATCACATTTTGAGTCAGATCAAAAAATGGTTTATTATAATACCATTACTAAAGAAGTAACAATATACTTATATGAAGGGACTGAAGTACAAACCATTACGTGGAATAACGTACGGGTGAATAGTGTTAGTGAAACCGCTACTACAGCTGGTATTGTTTCTTCCTTTGCAATTAGTTCTATTTATAGCGGTGCAGGAAGTGTAGATTTTGGAAGTGACCTAACTAGAACTTTAGAAAAATTTACTGCATTAGAAAATAGACTTGTTAGTTCAATAAATAGTGCTATGCCTACAGGCGTTAAAGATATAACACGGCAAAGTATTAGATGGGACTGGAATAGTTCAAATTATAATCGGAGTGACTATAATACAAATAAAGCTTATATAAGTATCCAAGCAGGCGATAATTATAAGTTTAGCGATAATACTTCAACCAAAACAATTACGCTAACATTAAATGGGAGCTATCATGATATTATTGATACAACTGGGGAAATTAGTATTTTTGGTGAAGACCCAACTACAACTAGTGCAGGCTTTGCCTCAAACCTTACTAAAGTATCCTGGCAAGGAGGCAGCGATCTTTATGTAGATTTTCATTCTACTCACGATACTCTAAATGAAAAACTAGAAGCAACAAAAGGAGCTTTATTAGGAGTAGATGCTTTCTTTGTTTTTACTGAGCGTGAGATTACGGTAACAAAGGTGAATAGTAGTCAAGCAAGGGCAACTATTGCATTAACTGCACTCCCACGATACCGTTTTACAGGTAATAGCACTACAAAATCATTGACTATAGATATATTGGGCCCATTTACTGACCGTGTAGGTAGTATTACCACTTCTGCTTTAAGTGCGAATGCATCACAAGCAGGTATAACTGCAATGAGTATTGGTATTTCGGATACAACAGAAACAGCAACTGCAAATTTCTATACAGGAACAACTCTAGAAAGTGATTTTAAGAGTGACTTACAAAATGCAGTTAAAAATGCATTAAATGCAAGCTCTTACGTGGCAGTAAATGGTACACCAAGTGTATCAATAACGAGCGATACAAGGGCAACAGTAATAGTTACACTAGTACCTGATAGTGGCTATAACTTTACTAATAATGTAAGTACAAGGACTATAACAATCACAGTCACTGCTCCTTTTATTCGCAGCTCTACAAAAACATTTTATGTAAACGGAAACGCAAATGGGAATAATATTAATCGAAATGGAACTTCATCATCACCATTTGGAACAATGCAAAGAGCCATACAGGTAATTGATGCAATAAGTAGTAGCGGGACATATACAATTTATGTTGTTGGTACATTAAACGGCTCAGAGGCAAGGGTTGATTTAGACCCAATAAGTAGTGGCTATACTTTAACCATTAAAGGCAGTAGTAGTTCTTCGAAGGGAGTACTTGATAATGATTCCCAAACTAACTATCGTTTAATTACCAAAGATAGTGCTACCGGTAATTTAACTTTGTATCTCGAAAACTTAGTTCTTAAAGAAGGAGGGCGTGTTACCTATGGTGGTGCAATTTACATGGCTAATTTTAATCGCTTATATTTGCAAACAGGTGTACAAATATATAACAATCGTGCCACAACCTATGGTGGAGGGGTGTATGTTACAAATGGAGATTTATTTATGTCTGGAGGAGACATACAGTTGAACTCTGTAAGTTATGCGGATAGCTGTGGAGGCGGTATATATATAGGAGCCGGTTCGGAATTTACTATGACAGGTGGTAGCATCCTTGCGAATACAGCGAATAATACTACTAATAGTGGCGAAAAGGGTGGTGGAGTTTATTTAGCAGATAACACAACGATGACTATGTCAGGTGGTAATATAGGTTTAGCAACTGGTCCTTTGCTTAATGGTGCTACTGGGGGAAGGGGAAATCTCAGTGACTATGGCGGTGGCATTTATGTTGAAAATGGTGCAAGGCTAAATTTAAGTGCAAATGCTAGAATTAGGTTTAATAATGCACATGATGCAGGTGGTGGTGTCCGTGTTGACGAACGTGGAAGTGTTTATGTTAATAATAGCAAATACACAGGATCAGGTGGTAGCTTTGTATTAAGTAATACAAATGGAAGTAACACCAGTAACATAACATATAACTAAATCCCACACAAAGCCCTGCTCAAAAGAGCAGGGCTTTGTATATTTTGATACTTCATTATATGAGCCTTTGTAACAAGGTCACAATTGTACAATTTTATATAGAGTTTTTGTTGACACTTGGTATTTGAGGTGTTATACTTATAATATATAGTTTGTTAAACTATAATTTATACTTACCCAGAGAGGTTTTATTTATGGAAAAATTACTCAAAGAATTGAATGTTTTTTTAGCTGACTCTAATGTGTTGTATCGAAAAGTACAAAACTATCACTGGAATATTACAGGACCACGATTTTTTACCTTACACGCAAAATTAGAAGAGTATTATGACGGTATTAATGGACAAATTGATGAAGTAGCAGAAAAACTTTTAATGCTTGGTGCACAACCACTAGGCACAATGAAGGATTATTTGGATGTTACAAGTATTAAAGAAGCAAAAAATGAAAAAATTTCATGCTCAGATGTAATCAAAAATGTTCTTGCTGATTTTACTTTCATGTTAAATTCAGCAGCAAAACTCAAGAAAGATGCCGATGCTGCAGATTGTTATCTCGTATCAGCATACATGGATGAGGTTATAGCAGAATACAGTAAAGCTGTATGGATGTTAAATCAATCGCAAGATCTATAATAGGTATTGTAAATACCGTAGCGTAAGCACAGTGTGAAAAAAAATCCACCGAATAGTTCGGTGGATTTTTTTTGTACATAGGTTAGTGTCATGCAAAAACTAAAACTCTTTAAGCCTTGACAATCCGCTCTTGATGTGGTATGTATTATTATGACTGAAAATAAAATCCCTCTTACAATGAGTACCCTTAGACAAAATTGTGCAAGCCTTGTAGCTTCTTCATTAAGTTTTCTTGCAAAACAAAAAAAAATTGACCTTAGTGAAAATGGTTTTTCAATTAACGCAATTTTAAGTTCAGATATAGTTATTGAAACACCCCCAAATCCTGAAATGGGTGATATTGGTATTCCAATGTTTTCATTTGCAAAGGCATTTAAAATGGGTCCCCCACAAATAGCAAGCGAAGCAGTAAAAATCTTAAAAAATGATTGCGAAGCTGCTGAACTAGGAGAGTTTTTAGCAATCGGCCCGTACATCAATATTAAGCTCACAAAGTCACTGGTCTCTAGTATTGTTTTAGAAAGAATCATAACGCAATGTGATAGTTATGGGTCTAAAGATGATGATGGAAACAGTCCTTTAATTAACAAGCGTGTAATGATTGAGTTTTCAAGTCCTAACACAAATAAGCCTTTGCATTTGGGTCACCTTAGAAACGACGCTTTGGGTGAAAGTTGTTCAAGGATTTTAAAGGCAGCTGGAGCTGATGTTTTTAAAGTAAATATTATAAATGACCGTGGGGTTCATATTTGTAAGTCCATGCTTGCATATCAAAAATTTCATGCACAAAAAAATGATACACCTGAAAGTTTAGGTATTAAAAGTGATCGATTTGTCGGTGACTGTTACGTTGAATATAATAATTATAGTAACGAAAATCCTGAAGTAGAAAAAGAAGCTCAAAACCTGCTTATTGAATGGGAAAATGAAAATGAAGAAGTAAGAACACTATGGCGTACTATGAATGACTGGGCTATTACAGGTGTAAAACAAACGTATGAAAGAACAGGTATTACATTTGATAAATTTTACTTTGAAAGCGAAACATATTTAAAAGGTAAAGAAGAAATTTTACAAGGCTTAAAGGATGGAATCTTTTACAAAGAAGAAGATGGTTCTGTATGGATAGATTTAGCAGAAATTAATCTTGATAAAAAAGTTCTTTTACGAAAAGATGGTACGGCCCTTTATATGACCCAAGACATCGGTACTGCAATTTACAGGCATACTGATTGGGATTTTAATCAATTGGTGTACGTAGTAGGGAATGAACAGAACTATCATTTTACTGTTTTGTTTTATATTTTAAAAAAGCTTGGCTATGATTGGGCAAATCAATTATTTCATCTTTCGTATGGAATGGTAAATTTACCCGAAGGTAAAATGAAAAGCCGAGAGGGTACCGTTGTAGATGCAGATGATCTCATTGATAGTTTAAGAGATGGTGCCATTGAAGAAATTACTGAAAAAGGTAGAGAACATGCAGTAGGTAATGTAAGTGATGTTGCTGAAAAGGTGGCGCTCGGAGCCCTTCATTATTTTTTATTACAAACAAGTCCCACAAAAGACATGACGTTTAACCCAAAGGAATCGCTTTCATTTAATGGAAACACAGGGCCGTATGTTCAGTATATGGGCGCACGTATTTCGTCAATTTTAAAAAAAGCTACGGAGCTTAAAGACTCTATCGATGACTCTCTTGTATCATATTCTCTTTTAAAACATGATTCAGAGTGGGAATTAGTTAAAGTATTAGAGATTTATCAAAAAACGGTGCAAAGAGCAGCAGAAAACTTGGACCCTAGCTTAATTGCAAATTATATGTATGATGTTGCAAAAATATTTAGCCGCTTTTATCATGATTGTCCAATTTTAACAGCAGATACAAAAGACGTAATCGCTACTCGACTTAGACTAGCAAAATGTACACTTATAGTCCTCAAAAATGCAATGAACCTAGTTTTGGTTCCATTTTTAGAAACTATGTAGTGTTGTTCTTTTGTGTTTAACGTATGTATATAAACTGCGTGTATTGCATAGATAAAAAATTAAATGTGGTGTATACTATCTGTATGAAAATAACTTTTTTTAATAATTTAGTTTGTAGTAAATATAAGTTTGTTCTCGCAGTAATACTACTATCATTTATTGCTTTACCTATATGGTCTCAAAGTCAAGATGTGTTTCTTATTAATTGGGATATTGGGACTGCCGCAGTTATATATGGTGATGACACGGTAAATAATGAAAATAGCCTTGTAAGATCTGAAGGTACTGGACGTTTTATAATTAGCGCCGATGTAGGTATTGGTATCGACCTCGATAAAAGGGTTCAATTATTAACAGGTGCGCTATCAATATTTGATTTATCATTCAATAACAAGGTAACCTCTAATAGAATCGATTATGGGTTTTTTACAGGCGTTAGAATATACCCTCAATTAGCTGGATTTAATTTTGGAATAGATTATGTTTTGGGTACACGTTCTAGCTTTGTTAAACTTCCGGGAGAAACAACAACTACGCTCTCAACAACTCCATGGGGTAATGGATATCGTTTAAATATAGGTTATGATTTTGCAATTCATGGAAGACGATTTGCTCCAAATATAGAAGGATCGTATCGAATGATGCCTCGTGGTGGAAGTAAAGATCATTATTTTTCAATTTTCTTAAATTTTAATATTTTTCCCTAACAATGACAGAAATTTTATTTGTTGGCATTAATGCGCGTTATAACCATACTAACCTCGCTATTCGTTCTATAATAGAATATGTTAAAAAACATTTGCCAGGTATACAAGAAAAAACTATAGATTTTGAAGAGTGGACAATTTCACAGTATACCTTAGAAATAGTAAGAGGCATTGTAAAACACAAACCAAAGCTTGTTTCATTTTCAGTGTACATTTGGAACACTCGATTAGTTTTTGATATTATAAGAGAATTACGAAAAGTTCTCCCAGAAACGCTCATTATTGTAGGTGGGCCTGATGTTTCTTATAGGGCCGAAGATGTATTTAAGCAGTATCCCGAGTTAGACATTCTTATACAGGGTGAAGGCGAGAGAACTACTTTGGAACTTGTTGAAGAGTATAATAACGTTTCTGCATACTTTAATAAGAATAGGTTTCTTGAAAACCTTCAATCAATAAAAGGGCTCTATGTACGACTTGGGCTTGAAAAAATTGTATACGGTGGCGTTCGAGATATTTTATTAGATATGCAAGATTTAGCTTTTGCATATCCTACCATAACAGAAAATAATACAAAGATATTTTACTATGAAAGCTCTCGAGGATGCCCGTTTATGTGTTCTTATTGTCTTTCATCTATTGAAAAATCTGTGCGTTTTATGCCGATTAATCGTGTATGTGAGGATTTACAGAAATTTTTAGATGCTAATGTTAAGATTGTAAAGTTTGTTGATAGAACCTTTAACTTACATACAGAGCGCTATCTTTCAATCTGGAAGTACATTGTTGAAAATCACAATAATTATACGATGTTTCATTTTGAAATCTCTGCAGAACACTTAGATGAAAAAGCTCTTGATTTTTTGCAAACAGTAAAAGAAGGGGTTATGCAGTTTGAAGTTGGTGTGCAAAGCATAAATGAAGATACCCTTAAAGAAATACGACGCCCAGCGAATTTGATTAGGCTACAAAAAAATATTAAGAAAATTCCAAAAACAATTCACAGCCATCTCGATATTATTGCAGGCCTTCCTCATGAAACCTTAGAAACATTTGCAACAGCTTTTAATTTTACTATTAGTTTAAAACCAGATATGCTTCAGATGGGGTTTTTAAAAATTCTTTCTGGTACTGTAATGGAAGAGTTTGCAAAACGAAATCTTTATGAATGGCAATCCACTCCAATGTACGAAGTTTTAACAACGCCTAGTATGAGTTATGATGAACTGTGTTTTTTGCATGATGTAGAAATGGTCCTTGAATGGTATTATAATTCACATAATTTTGATTTTTTGTTTTCCTATTTACTTGATAATACAGACAACCCTTTTGAGTTATTTTCTAAGATTACATGTTATTTCGAACAAAAAGCAGTATTTGATGTTCAGCATAAAACGCAAGCCTTGTTTAGTTTGCTAGATGGTTTTTTTAGGGAACATAATTTTGATAATAACACTATTATTTTAGAATTATTACGCTTTGACTATTTTAAGATGGGAAAAACATCGGTATTTCCTGAATGCTTTGATCTTCATTATAACAAAGATTTTCATCATGCAGCATTGCTTAAGTACACTGATATTCAAAGCACACGACAGTCTTATGCAAATTCTAGTTATGAGGAGTTTTCCATAAATCCTTATACACTAAAAAAAGAAAAAACAAAGATACTCTTTTTATATGGAGAAAGAGGTAAGAAGGAACAAAAAACCAGTATTGTATTAATTGATAAAAAACAAACAAATGTTTGATATTCTGCCTTGAATAATTATAAGAGATTAGGTACAATAATACATGAGAAGGTCATTAATCTATATGGTATACGGATGTGTTTTTTATTACTATATAGGTTAATAAAAATTAGGAGGATTTATGCGAAAATCGATTATTGGTTCGAGTTTACTTATATTTGCAATAGCACTTTTGATGATTATTGCACCTGAAGCGTGGCTTAAGGTTACAGTCATAATACTTGGTTTATTTGCATTGGCTAATGGTGCTTATAATTTGATTCATGTACGATCTCTTATCGAAGGCGCAAGTTATAAAAAGATTGTTACTATTAGAGCTATAACAAGCATAATAGTAGGTTTTGCGGCAATTAGCCTTCCGCTCCTATTTGTAGAAATTGTGTGGACAGTAATGGTGTACATAATGGCAACATATCTTATACTTTCTGCAATTGCAGAACTTATTAGTGCTTCAAAGTTAAAAGAAGTAGGAATATCACAAAAGGTAATCACTACAGAAATAATTGCAAGTTTTGTTTTAGCAATAATTTTATTTATTTTAGCAGGCGAGATAGCATACATTTTTATACGTGTAATTGGCATTATACTATTATTATTTAGTATCAGCTTAGCAGTTTGGGAATGGAAGAATCGCTCATTAAAAATAGAAGTTGAAGAAGTAGAATAAGTTACAGTCTCTATATAAAACAAAAGGCTTTGAACTTAGCGTTCAAAGCCTTTTTTGTCGCAAAATTATAAGCTACCTTTTTTTGGTCTTGATTTAGCATAAGCTAAAATTAACAATGTTCCAAATACACCCATAGAAATCGCATTTGCTAGAGCAGCAAATACACCTTGTGCAAAAACCTTGTTAACAGGTTCAGCATAAATAAGGATATCTAACGCAGGGGCAATAAGAATCCAAGAAATAATGTTTGCTATTACTTGAAAAATATTAAAAATTAATGCATCTTTTAATGTAAAAATGCCTTCACTAACTTGTAGTCGTGGGTATGATAAACCAACAATAAAGCATGAAACAAAACTTGCAATTACCCAACTCCACCATGGAGAGCCATATTGCACAGCATCAGAAAGAGCATGTCCAATAAAAGCAATTAAGCCTCCAGCAATAGGTCCAAATAACCCTGCGAAAAAGGCACCTACACCATATGCAGTTTGAAACTGTGTATTTGGTATAAAACTTGGAACTTTAACATACATAAAAAGAAGCGTAAACAGTGCAGCTCCCAATCCAATAGCAACAAAGGTTTTTGTTGAAACCGAAAACATTTTTTTCATAATCACCTCCGAAATTTACATAATAGTAAATATCTAAATATAATATACATCCATTTAAACAAATTCAGAGAATTCTGTCAAGCTCTGCATAATGCATTTCTTTATATTTGTTAAAAAAAATGACTTAAATAAAGGGATTAAAAAATCTTGAGTCGTTTACGAATATAGAAAGTGCGAGAGATGTCAAAAAGATGAGTAAACATAGAATTATAGATACAATATCACTTGTCTGTAACGGCTTTGAAATATACCATGTTCTTTTGCGAGATTTTCCAAAACTTCGTAAATCCATTGTGTTACTGATAATATCTATTCTTTCAATTGTTGAAAAAACAAGAGGTATACATATAGTCATAATATTTTTTACTCTTGTAGTAAATTTTTCTTTTTTTGATAAGTCAAGGCCTCTGCATTGTTGGGCTACAGAAATATTATTGTAGTCGCGAATAAGATCAGGAAAATAACGCAATGTTAATGAAAAGGCATATGCTAATTTATATGGAAGCCCAACTTTATTTACTGAAGAAGCAAACTCACTTGGGTTGGTTGAAAGTAAAAATATTAAACCGAGAGGAACAAGAGATAAATATTTTAATGCTTGAGTAACTTGGTATAGTAGTTGTTCCTTGGTTACAATATATCTTCCAGCAATGGTAAAAAGTTCATTTCTTGTGCCATAAATTTCAGTTGCATAGGTTGGGCTAAATAAAAAAACAAAGACAAAGTTAAGTGAAATAAATAATGCAGCATAGAATACCATTAGTTTTATTTGATTAAAGGTGATGCTTGATAATCGAAGTATTAAAAAAGAAAAAAGTAAAACGCCTACAACAAAGCGAATATCAAACGAAAACATAACAGCAAAGGTTGTAAAAAGAAAGCAAGTAATCTTTGTTATTCCTGATAGGTTAAAAATGAGATTGTCGCGCTCAATATAATCGAAGAGTTTGGTTTTCATTTCTTAGCTCCCACATTTGTGTTGCTTTTAGTTTCATAGTCAATAAAGCTCTGAACAAACCCTTGTTCATCTTTGATACCAACACTTTGCGCTAATTTATAAAGTGAGGTTACTTTGAGATTTGCCCTCTTTGCAATACGAGGGTTAGTTAGGGCTTGAACTGCGCTAGCATCAAGAAGTATTTTTTCTTCACTTAAAACAATTGCTCTTGGTGTATATTCTAACATGAGGTGCATGTCATGGGTTATAAGTAAAATAGTTACACCTTGTTTATTGATCTCTTTTAAAAATTCCATAATTTCAGTGTAGTGACGATAATCTTGACCTGCTGTTGGTTCATCAAGTATAAGTATTGTTGGTTGCATTACCAAAACTGATGCAATAGTAACCCTCTTTTTTTGCCCATAACTTAAAGCAGAAATAGGCCAATGCATGAATGGCAGTAATCCGCAAATTTTTAGGGTTTTTTCGACAAGTGGTTTTATGTCATCCTCGGGTACACCATTTAAACGTAATCCCAAAGCTACCTCATCATATATCATGGGTTTGCAAATCATCTGGTTTGGGTTTTGCATTACATACCCAATTTTTTTACTTCGCTCTTTTATGCTCATATTTCTCATGTTCTCACCTATGAGAAAAAGTTCTCCTGTGTATCCTTTTTCTATACCACAAATGAGTTTTGCCAACGTGCTTTTTCCCGCACCATTGGTTCCAACAATACTAAGCATTTCACCTTTGTTTATGCAAAAATCTATATTGCTTAGAACTTGTTTTCCTCTAATATCATATTTAAATCCAAGATTTTCACAACGCAATATTTCATTACCATATTTTGGAGCTTCTTTTTTTGTTTGATTATTATTCCATTTAGTAAGGTCTTTTTTTATAGTTTTAATATCTAGTGTTTCGATTCTTGCTGGATGTAATTTTTTCGTAATGTTTATACCTGCATAACGAAGTGCAGTAATATATAAAGGCTCTCGTACACCAATTGACTGCAGTGTCTTTGTTTCCATAAGTTCATCTGGACTCATGTTCGCAATGATAAGACCTTCACTCATTACAATAATTTTATCAACATCACAGTGTAATACATCCTCAAGGCGGTGCTCGATAATTATTATTGTTTTATTAAATTTTTTATGTATATCGTCTATAAGTTCAACAGCACTTTGTCCTGTTTTTGGGTCGAGGTTAGCTAGGGGTTCATCGAACAGAAGAATATCTACATCATTTACCATTACCCCCGCAAATGAAACTCTTTGTTTTTGACCGCCTGAAAGTTCATGTGGTGATGAAGTTAAAAAATTGTCCATATCAACTAACTTAGCCGTTTTTTGTACTATAGGAATCATTTTTTTTTGAGGGATGCAATCATTCTCTAGAGAAAATGCAATATCCTCTGCTACTGTTAAACCAATAAACTGACCATCAGCATCTTGTAAAACAGTTCCTACTTTTTTAGATAGTCCAAATACATCTAAGTCTTGTGTTTCTTCGCCATTTATTTTTAAGCTTCCTGATATTTCTCCTTTATACGAAAAAGGAATGAGCCCATTTAGACAGTGACCAATCGAACTTTTACCACTTCCACTAGGGCCCACTATAAGGACTTTTTCGCCCTCATAAATTTTTACATTAATATTTTTAAGCGTTGGCTTTGATTGCGCAAAGTATTGAAAGGAAAAATTTGAAAATTCTATAACAACTTTTTTTTTCAATTCTTGTGTCACTACTTATCCACCTTTTGCAAAGTGATTGACCATTCATGTCCAGTTCCAATGTCATATGCTTTTGCAAAATTACCTTGATTTATTGCAAGGGCCATGTAATCTAAACTATTTACATATACTAGAGGTTCTCCAACATATGCATCTGCAAAAGACTTCATATAAACAATATGATTTCTATAATAGGTTCGGGTTGAGTTTTGTACTATTACGTCAACACTGTCACCGTGTTTTAATCCAAGTTCATTAAAAACTGTGCGAGGAATATTTGTCCATAGGCTTCCGAAGCGAACATCGAGTACATCAACGGTTCCTTTTATCGAAGTACCTGTTTTTACAGCTTCGACAATTGGTAATTCTACTACGTTGCTTGCATCAAAAAGGGGACCTACTTGTTCGTAGGTTATTGTATCGCTTGCAAGGCGAGCTCCTGTGTATGCATAAACATCTCGTCCGTGAAATGTATGACTCTCCTGTGAGTTCGCAAGACGATTCACAGACTCATCAATTTCTCTTACTTCTTTTATTCCTAAAATTCTTTTAATATGTGTTAAGGAACCGTTGTCTGGAGTTACAATGTATTGGCCCGACTCTGTTAGGGCAACAACGCTTTTTCTGCTTGATCCTACTCCTGGGTCTACTACTGATACAAAAACGGTGCCTGCTGGCCAAAACTCTACAGTTTGGATGAGACGGTATGAAGCTTCCCAAATATTGTATTGAGGTATTTCATGAGTTACATTAAATACTTTTAAGTTTTCACTAACGCCGTATGCAACTCCATACATTGCACTAACGGCTCCATCACAAGTTCCAAAATCTGATTGAAATACAAGAGGTTTTCCCATTATTAATCTCCGATGTAATTATAGTATCTTTATTTTAATTCATCTCTAGATGATATTATTTTGCTTACCAATCCATAAGATTTTGCTTCTTCTGCATCCATCCAAAAATCTCTGTCAGTGTCTTTTTCAACTTGCTTTAAATCTTTTCCTGTCTCAGTAGAGATGAGTTTGTTTATTCTAGAACGCATTTTTTCAATTTCGCGTGCATGAATTTCTATTTCTGTTGCAACTCCCTTTATTCCACTAAGAGGTTGGTGAATTAAGTAATGTGAGTTTGGAAGTGAGAGCCGTTTATCTCTTGGTGATGACAATAGAATCAAAGCTCCAGCACTTGCAACAAGCCCCATACCTATAGTGTAAACAGGAGCATTAATAAAACGAATCATATCTAAGATCGCATAGCCCGCATCAGCATCTCCTCCAGGAGAATCGATAAATACATAAATTGGGTCTGAGTTATCTGCTTCCAAAATTAAGAGTTGTTTAATTATTTTTTCTGCCAAAGCCTTGTTTATTTCACCTGTTAAAAGTATTTGCCTTGTTTTTAAAAATTTCAAGCTAAGAGCATCAGTATTGGTTTTTTCTTCGTCAGTATCTTTATTTTCGTTAATTGGTCTTTGTGTCATAGTCATGTTTAATTCCTTAGTATAGTATACCTATAATATAGCATTTTAAGTAATAATTTACAATTAATAATTAATAATTTTTGCTATAAAAATGAAAATTGTTCCATTATAATTAACATTGTACATTATAAATTATTAATTAACTTGGCTTTATCCCAAAGTTCATCCATTTTTTTTACGTTTTCTTTTTTCATTTCTATACCCTGTTTTTTACATTCCGCTTCAACATGGGTAAAACGTTTTTTAAACTTTTCATTTGATCGTGCGAGGGCGATGCATGGGTCAATTCCCATGTGACGAATAACATTTACTGCAGCAAAAAGTAAATCGCCTGCCTCTTCTTCCATATGTGTTTTGTCTCCAGAACGTTCTGCTTCTTTTAGTTCATCAATTTCTTCGTAGAATTTTAAGAAAGATCCCTCGCTATTTTCCCAATCAAAGCCTTTTTTAGATGCCTTTCTTTGCATTTTATAGGCACGAAGTAGGGGAGGAAAGGACATCGGAACGCCATCTAAGATTCCTTTTTCACTTTTTTTACCTTCAAGCTGCTCTTTTATTTTATCCCATTGGTTTAATACTTCACCGCTGGTACTTACTTCATTTTCTACAATGGAATGTCCTTCGGACTCTGGAAATACATGAGGATGCCTGCGAATTAATTTCTCTGAAATTTCGTCTAATACTTCGGCTACACTAAAAGAACCAGACTGTTCATACATGTAGGCTATCATAGCAACATTTAAAAAAGTGTCTCCAAGCTCTTCTCTTATGTGTGCGATATCACCTGAGTTTATTGCATCAATTGCTTCATACGTTTCTTCAATAAAAGTGGATCGAAGCGTTTCGGGAGTTTGCTCTATATCCCACGGACAACCCTCGGGGCTTCTGAGTTTTTTTATTATATCAATTAAATTTTCAAATGCTTCGTTGTTTTTCACTGTAATGCTCCTTAGTTTTTTGTGTTACCCTAGGTCCTTCGACAAGCTCAGGATAAACTCCATCGAAGGGTCCACCCCCCGTATCATCCCGAGCGAATTCGAGGGATCTTTTCCCCATAAGATTTTTCGATAGGCTCAGAATGACACTGTTCCATAACTACTGAATAGATTGGCTATGAAAAGAGGATTCCCTACGATAGGTCTATGCTTACCTTTTTCCACTCATTCAATAACTTATTTGGGTCTGATGTAAGTAAACTATCAATAAGCGGCTTTGTCATATCGAAACACTGTGCATTAATAATACTTTCATCTAAGGTAAAATCTGATAATACCCATCCAGATACATCATCATGGTTAGGACGGCCTATACCAAAGCGCAGGCGCCAGAAGTCTGCAGTGCCAAAACATTCTTTCATGGACCTGAGTCCATTATGGCCTCCAAGTCCACCTGACCATTTTAAACTGCAAAACCCTTGTTTAAGTTCAAGCTCATCATGCACCACAAGAATATTTTCTGCTTTAATTTTATAAAAAGAAGCACATTCTTGTACGCTTTGTCCAGAGAGGTTCATATATGTTTCTGGTTTTAATGCGTATACTTGGTTTCCATCAATTGTAAATGATGCAAACTGTCCTTTAAATTTTTTTTGCCAGTTTACACTACTAAGCTGTGGAAGCGAATCTGCAAAAAGCCACGCTACATTGTGCCTGTTCTTTTCGTATTTTCTGCCATAATTTCCTAAAAAGGCTATAAGTTGTATCGGTTTCATGTAAGAATACTATCTCTTTTTCTTTCGGGTGTCAATGGATAAGGTTATGGATTGATAGTAAGTATGAAAAGATACAATGTAATAATTTGAAAAATATCTGCCTATGTGGTATACTTATAGCATATCTAATTTGAACTACAAGGAACCATATGACAAAAACTGTATATAAACTTATAGCTGTTGTGTTTTTGCTAGTCTCATGCCAAACTACAAAAATATTTGAAAAGTCAATGAGCATTGAAAAAGCTTTATTGTTATATGAGGGACAAGAGAATATTGGGTATATTGAATCACTCATTAATATTGATATAAATGCAATTGATAATGAAGATTTAACACCTCTAATGTATGCGTCTGCATTTGGGTATACGGAGCTTGTGAAAGCTCTCATTGAGAATGGTGCTAATCTTGAAATAAAAGAGTCGTTTGGTAGGACAGCATTAATTTTTGCAGTATACTATGGACATGTAGAGTCTGTGGAAGCACTTCTTTACGCAGGAGCAGACCCTAATGTTATTGATGACAATGAAACCAAACTTCTTATTCTTGCAGTGTTTCAAAATAATGTAAATCTTTTTAAATTATTACATGAGGCAGATATTACTATTGTTGCTACTGATATCGTTTATATAGCTAATTCAAAAAACAAACAACTCCTTGATTATGTAAAAAAATCCGATATCGATATTGAGATTAGAGATGAAGATGGTTATACGCCTTTAATGTTAGCCGCACAATTTATGCCAGAAGCAGTAGAGCCTCTCATTGCTCTTGGTTCTGATATTGAGGCGCAAGACAATAGCGGAAATATGGCTCTCAATAGAGCAGCACGATCTGGGCATGCAAAAGTAGTTGATATTTTGCTTGAGGCAGGAGCAAATATAGAAGCAAAAAATAGTAACGGTTGGACACCTATTATGTTTGCGGTATATAGTGACACCACAGAAACGCTTTATCAGTTGATTGAAGCAGGAGCGGATATAGAGGCGAAAACGACTGATGGTAATACGGCATTACACTTAGCCTCTCGTAACTCACTACAAGCGGTAAAAGTATTAGTTGAAGCAGGTGCAAATGTAGAAGCAAGAGGAAAGAATGGACATACGCCCCTGACAAACGCGGCTGCAAAAGATAAAACTGAAATTATAGACTATTTATATAAGTTCGGGGCTAGTATAGACGGAGCTTCAGATGACGGTTGGACTGCGTTGATGATGGCAGTGGAAAAAGGTTATGTAAAAACTGCCGAAGCTATAGTTTCTTTTAGGGCAGATATTGATGCAACAAGTAAAGCTGGTGCTACGCCATTAATAATTGCTTCTTCTAATGGACATTTACTAGCTGTTGAGTTTTTAATTAGTAAAGGTGCTGCCATTGATATTCAAAGTAATTCAGGAAGAACGGCACTTATTAGTGCCGCAAGTAATGATAATAGTGATATTGTTGAGTTTTTGCTGGGTGTTGGTGCAGATATAGAATTAAAAACAAATACGGGAAGTACAGCATTATCACTTGCATGCATTGAGGGAGCACAAAATTCTGTACAAGTGCTTATCGAAAAAGGAGCAAATACTAATTCTAGGGCAAATGATGGAAAGACACCTTTGCATTTTGCAGTTGTAAATAATCATGTAGACGTAGCACAACTTTTACTTGATGCAGGTGCGGATAGTAATGCTGTAGATGACAATGGTTATACACCATTACTATTAGCACTCTTAAATACCAATTCGCAAGACTTTGCAATTCTATTGATTGAAACAGGTGTTAATATAGAAGTTACCTTAGAAGATGGGAGAAATGCTTTACATATAGCAACAATAACGGGGCAAGATCGAGTAGTAAGCGCTTTGATTAAAGCACATGCTAATACTGATGCAAAAACAAATAATGGTATGACAGCATTACAGCATGCACGTGAACTTGGGTACACTGTAATTGCAGAAATGTTACTAGACGCAAGCACAAAACTTACACCGTAAAACATACGAAGAAAGATTTAAAACTAATTATGCTATCCATTGTTAGTGAGTTATATTTAAATTGGAGATAACATTATTAAACGATTTACCTTATTTGTTTAAGGGTAGATTAAATTTTGTTTATCTATATAATAATATAAAAATTATATAAGAAGGATGTTATTTATGAAGAAGAAAATAACTGGCGAGCCGTTTGCTTTTCCTACACCTATTTTTATTGTGGCTACATATAATGAAGATGGAAGCCCTAATGCGATGAATGCAGCTTGGGCAGGGGTAAGTGTTTCTAAGCCACCTTGTTTAACTGTATCACTTCAGGGCCAAAGAAAAACATATGAAAACATAAAAAGAACAGGAGAGTTCACTGTCAATATTCCAAATAAAAAAACTATGAAAGAAGCAGATTATTTTGGAATGATTTCTGGGCATAAGACAAATAAATTTGCTGATACTGGACTTACTGCAACTAAGGCGGAGTTTGTTGATGCACCGTTTATTGAAGAGTTCCCTGTATGCTTTGAATGTAAAGTACGGGAAATTACAGAGATAGGAACACATTGTATTATTATAGGTGAAATCCTAAATTCGATGGCCGATGAAAGCTTATTTAACGAAAACGGGAAGGCAAGTTTAGAAAATGCAGATGGGTTTATTTTTGACCCTGTAACACTTACGTATTTAAACGTAGGGGAAGTTGTTGGCAAAGCCTTTTCTATAGGACGAGAGTTCAAAAAGTAATAGTAACTTTAGTGACTTTGTCATAGACAAATACTATAACATATGCTACAATACATTATAGACATTACTTAAAATGTCTTCCTGAATACATAATGGCTGAGTGACGAGATTAACCATTTAGTATAAAGGGTTTTTTCATTGTGTGCTCATTCTAACAAACGAAGAAAAATCTTTATTGAAAGAAGTGCATATCATTTTAACTACTTCCTGTGGTTTCCTGTTTAAAACCCTACAACTATATTTAAATCTCATAAGTCGTAACATGTAAAAAAGTGAGGTGCTTATGGATAAACGAATCGCCCTAATTGGAATTATCATCGAAAACAAAAATTCAGTTGCAAAAGTAAACCAACTGCTCCACGAAAATGCTCCTATAATAATCGGGAGGATGGGAATCCCCTACAGAGAAAATAATATTAATATAATTAGTGTGGCACTCGATGGTGACACAGACCAAATAAATACGTTGTCTGGAAAACTTGGTATGATCGAAGGTGTGTCTGCAAAAACTATGTACACAAAATCTTAAGACAAAATAATAGGAGTCACGTATGGCAACAGTAACCATTGAAAAACCCGCAACAAAAAGTGCTTATAACAGTAAGGCAACCAAAGCAGAAGAATTTATTAGTCATGATGAAATTTTAAGAGTAATTGAAAGGACAAAAGAAAATAAAAATAATCCTGATTACATAGAAGAGGTTTTAAAAAAGGGAAAACTACGAAATGGGCTTACAACAGAAGAAGCATTAAGTTTACTATTATGTGATGACGTAACGTTAGAACAAAAAATATTTGATTTAGCAAAGGAAATAAAATATGAAATATACGGGAATAGAATAGTAATGTTTGCTCCCTTGTATCTTTCAAATTATTGCATAAATGGATGTGTGTATTGCCCTTATCATGCTAAAAATAAAACTATTGCTCGAAAAAAACTAAGCCAAGAAGAAATCCAAAAAGAGGTTATAGCACTTCAGGATATGGGGCATAAAAGACTAGCTCTAGAAGCTGGTGAAGATCCTTCGAAATGTGACATTGATTATATAATCGAAAGTATTGAAACAATTTATGCCCTCAAGCATAAAAATGGTGAAATCAGACGAGTGAATGTAAATATAGCTGCAACAACAATTGAAGAATATAAAAAATTAAACGATGCAGGTATTGGGACATACATTCTTTTTGAAGAAACATATCATAAACCAACATACGAATCACTACACCCATCTGGACCAAAAAGTAATTGGGCGTACCACACAGAAGCTATGGATAGGGCAATGACAGCTGGAATAGACGATGTAGGAATTGGGGTGCTTTTTGGACTATATGATTATAAGTATGACTTTACGGCACTTTTAATGCATGCACAACACTTAGAAGATACGTTCGGGTGTGGACCCCATACAATAAGTGTTCCACGCATAAGACCTGCAGATGATGTGAATGTAGAAGAGTTTGAAAATGCAATCACAGATTCATTGTTTAGAAAAATTGTGGCAGTATTGAGAATCGCTGTTCCATATACGGGAATAATTGTATCAACAAGAGAAAGTCAAAAATCTCGTGAAATGGTATTAGAAGTTGGAGTTTCACAAATTAGTGGTGGGTCTAAAACGAGCGTTGGCGGATACGCAGAAGAAGAAAAAGAAAACTCAAAGCAATTTGAAATTGATGATAATAGAACTTTGGATGAGATAATTAACTGGCTTTGTAAAATGGGATATGTGCCAAGTTTTTGTACTGCGTGCTATAGGGCAGGTAGAACAGGAGACCGTTTTATGGCTTTTGCAAAATCTGGTCAAATAAAAAATTTCTGCCAAGCAAACTCGCTAATGACACTTCAGGAATATATAGAAGATTATGCTAGTAAAGATACAAAGGTTCATGCCCAAAAAGTACTACTTAAAGAAATCGACTATATACCGAGTGATAAAGTTAAGTCAAAATTACATGATAATTTAGGCTTAATAAAAAATGGAAAACGAGATATCCGATATTAGAGTTTTTATGTGCTAGATGCTACAGCTCCAGTAGAAGTTATTTAATCCGGAGGTTGCGCAAAAAGTGGAAACGATTTCGTTTTTCGCGTAGCCATTATTACTGATGTTAAAATATACAAAGCATTTTAGTATCGTGCCATCACAGGTATGCTTATTATTGTTAGAGGAAAAAATGTCAAATGATCTAAATAATACCCCTAATGCAAATCGTATTCATATAGCAATTTTTGGAAGATGCAATTCGGGAAAATCGAGCTTAATTAATGCACTCACAAATCAACATATTGCAATTGTGTCTGATGTTGAAGGGACAACAACCGACCCCGTTTATAAGGCAATGGAATTGGCAGGATTGGGGGCATGCGTTCTCATTGATACGGCTGGTTTTGATGATGATAATAATGAACTCTCAAAACAAAGAGTAAAAAAAACACGGTCGATTATAGAAAAAACAAATATAGCCTTAATTGTAATAGATGCCAATACAGTAAATAATGTAAGCTTAGAAAAAGAGTGGATAGATGCCCTAGAACATCACAATGTGCCAACACTGATCATTGTAAATAAAATTGATTCTATATCTCAAAATACTTTAGAAAATATTTCAAATAGCCTTCAAGATAAACTTAAGATAATTCCTCTCTTTGTGAGTGCAAAGGAAGGAAAAAATATAGAAGCTGTTATCAATGAATTAAAAAAATATTCTTCAGTGGAAGAAAACCTGTCAATAACAGCTCATTTGGTGGATGAAGGAGATACAGTCTTTTTAGTAATGCCACAAGATATTCAAGCCCCCACAGGACGACTTATTTTACCGCAAGTACAAACGATTCGAGACCTCTTAGATAATAAAGCTATTATAATGAGTGCAACATTTGATAAAGCAAAAAAGGCCTTAGAAGCACTTAAAAATCCTCCAAAACTTATTATTACAGACTCTCAATTGTTTAAAGAAGTTGAATTAATAAAACCTAAAGATAGTTTGTTAACTTCATTTTCAGTTTTATTTGCACGCTACAAAGGAGACGTTGCTATTTATAAAGAGGGTGCGCAAAGTATTGATTTGCTAACTGAAAAAAGCCGTGTTTTAATAGCAGAGAGTTGTACCCATGCACCAATGGATGGAGATATTGGGAGAGTAAAAATACCAAATCTTTTACGGAAAAAAATAGGAGAAAAACTTCATGTTGATGTGGTGTCTGGTGCAAAATTACCAGATAACATTTTAAGTTACAATTTAATAATCCAATGTGGAGGTTGCATGATGACAAGAAAGTTTATTCTAAATAGAATACATAGTGCACAAGAAAATAATATTCCAATTACAAATTATGGAATGGCAATAGCAAAACTTACCAATACAATGTACGTATAATTATGACTAAAAAAAATGAAATAAAAACTATAATAGATGCTCTTGATAAACAGCATACAGTTTTAGAAAAGGATATACGAAGTATCTTAGAAAACCTTGTGTCTCCTTATATTCCTAATGAAGATACTACAAGTCAGCTGCACGTAAATGAAAGACTTGAGTTAGAAGAGTACCTACGTTTGTGTGCGCAAAAAAAGGCACTTTCAGTGTATGGAAATAAAGTGTATATGAGAGGGCTTATTGAGTTTACGAACTATTGTAAAAACGATTGTTTATATTGCGGGATACGGAGCAATAATAAAAAGGCAGAGCGATATAGACTTACAAAAGAAGAAATTTTAGAATGCTGTAGACTTGGATATGAGCAAGGAATGAGAACCTTTGTTATGCAAGGTGGCGAAGATGGTTACTTTACTAAAGACAAACTATGCGACATTGTGAAAAACATAAAAATGCGTTATCCTGATTGTGCCGTTACGCTTTCGGTTGGTGAAAAATCTAAAGAAGAATATGAGGCGTATAAAAAAGCAGGTACAAACCGTTTTTTATTGAGACATGAAACAGCAAATGTAGCGCACTATTCAAAATTGCATCCAAATGCTATGAGTCTAGAAAATAGAATGCAGTGTCTTAAACATCTTAAGGAAATTGGTTTCCAAACAGGAACAGGTTTTATGGTCGGAAGTCCGGGGCAAACAATAGAAACACTATGTCAAGACTTAATCTTTATACAAAGCTTACATCCAGAAATGCTTGGTATCGGCCCTTTTTTAGCTCATGCAGATAGTATATTTTCAAACGAGCCGAACGGAAGCGTCAATGCTACCCTCATTATGATTAGCATGCTCCGCTTGCTAGAGCCAAATGCACTAATTCCTGCAACTACGGCCTTGGGAACAGCTTCAACTGATGGAAGAGAACAAGGAATTTTAAGTGGGGCAAATGTAGTAATGCCAAATCTGTCACCATTAAGTGTAAGAAAAAAATACCTACTGTATGATAATAAGATTAGTACAGGCGATGAAGTAATTGAAGGGATTCATAATTTGAGAAAAAAAATTGCTAGCATTGGTTATGAGTTAACGGGCGAGCGTGGCGATTTTAAAAATTTTGGGGCGAATACATAGGTTTGCCCCATACTCTCGTCGTACAGTGCGAAAATTGTTTAGCCCCACTTTCTTAAGAAATATTGAGTAAGTGTGCCAGGGACGGCACCTCACTGTAAAGTCTGCGAGTTTTGGGCTAATCACTTTTCTTCACTTTTAGTGCAAAACTCGGTAGCAAAAGTTAGCAAGGATGCTAACTTTTGCGTAACAAACTCACTATCCGCTGTTACCTTTTTATTAGTAAATTGTTTATACAATATGAAAAATGTAAAGCTCATAATAGTAGGTATGGCATTGTTCTTGCTAATGTCATGTACTGCTGGGGCACAAACAAAAAAAATGCAAGAAACAGGAGAAATCGTGAGCAATAGACCAAATGTGACTATTAACATGGAGAATTTAAAAGATATTTATTTTGCAGGTGGATGCTTTTGGGGCGTTGAAGAATATTTTTCACGAATTCCTGGAGTATATGAGGTTACATCTGGGTTTGCAAATGGGACAACATCAAATCCAAGTTATGAAGATGTAATATATCGAAATACGGGACATGCAGAAACGGTACACATTCAATACGACCCAGGTATTGTAAGCTTGAAAACACTGACGGAACAATTTTTTAAGATTATCAATCCTGTGAGCTTAAACAAGCAAGGTAATGATGTTGGTACACAGTACCGAACTGGGGTTTATTACGTGACTGAAAAAGATGTACCAGTAATTCAAGCGGTGTTTGATGAAGTGCAAAAAAAGTATTCATCTCCAATTGTAACAGAGCTTCAAGTTCTAGATCATTACTTTTTAGCAGAAGAGTATCACCAAGATTATTTAGAAAAAAATCCCAATGGGTATTGCCATATAACATTTGAAACATTAAGTGAAGTTGTATTGGAAACAGAAACCCTACCAACGGGGAAATACATTAAACCAAGTGTAGAAGAGCTACGTGAAAGGCTCACACCATTACAATTTGATGTAACACAAAATGAAGGCACTGAAAGGGCTTTTGCAAATGAGTATTGGGATAATAAAGAAAAAGGTATCTATGTGGATATCATAACCGGTGAGCCACTTTTTAGTTCTCGAGATAAATATGACTCAGGAACAGGCTGGCCGTCATTTACACAACCTATAAGTGAGTCGTTAATAACTGAACACGTAGATGACAGCTTATGGATGACTCGAACAGAAGTGCGAAGTACTTTAGGAGATAGTCATCTAGGACATGTTTTTAATGATGGTCCAGTACAGGATGGTGGATTACGATATTGTCTAAACTCTGCTTCTCTTATATTTATTTCATATGATGAAATGGATGAAAAAGGATATGCAGAATATAAAAAATATGTGGAATAGGGGCTAATAAAAAAACGTGCTTTATCAAGCACGTTTTTTTGTCTATTCAAAGTTCCAATTGCCCCTACTCGGGTAATATGCCCAAAGAGCATTATATTTTGTTCCAAGCTGTTCTATAGCTCCTGCATAAATTGTGTTATCATCAACGGACTGGAAAAATGCAAGAGTAGTTATTATAAGCTCTCCCGTTGTTGCTTCTGCATTAGATGGAAGGTTGCTTTTTGTATCCGGTACATCTCCTTCTGCTTTAAGTTGTACTTGTTCAATACCAATTGAGGTTCCAACATATAATTTATCAAGGGCATAAACCATAATTGTAGCATCGCTGATACTCACATCTGAGTCAGTCCAGCTATCATCAAGATTTGAGGGCGAAGTTGAAACTTTATCGTCTCTAATAGAGTACAAGGTATTTATACCATCAGAACAAAATGAGCGAGTGTTAGAAAAATAATCAGTCCCGCCAAGGGCAGCAGCTGCAACGGTTTCTTTGCCTGCTCCGTTTGCAGTTGTTGTTGCACCCAAGGTGTCTCCTGACAATTGCTTAACTTCTTCAGCGATTCTTATATAGGCTCTCCTTCCTGATGTAGTTGTACTATCACCAACAACACCGTTATCAAAAAGAACAATACTAGATGATGATGCACCAGCTACAGTTTTCCAAGAACCAAGCCCATCAATGAGAACATATAATTGATATGAGTGTACTTCACCATCGTCATCAACTTGCCCTGCAACTAAAGCATAAAGGTGATTGGCATCCGAGGCTAATGCGACGGTTCTTCCTGGATTAGAAATTTCGTTCCAGGCTCGTTGTTCTTTTAAACCTTTTTTATAGATGTTACCATTTTGGGTGTATAAATGATCTTTAAGCTTTACAATTGAATTAACATTTCCTAAAACGTTGGGTTCTTCAAGTTTAATTTCGCGGGAAATATCATAAAAAATTGGTTCTTGAGAACAAGATGCAAAAAAGATAAAAAGTAAAAGTGTTAGTAGTATTCTTTGTTTCATATAAATTTCCTCGTTAAAAATGGTAACGTGCTGCTAAGCCAATTTCATGGATAACACCAGTATAATTATATTCAGGATTAGAGTACCATTGAGGTAGTATGTATAATCCCATTGTCATACCAAAAGACCAATCTGGATTAAGTCTATAATATGCTCCAGCTTCTGGGCGTATTGCAAGACCAAAATATGTTCTGTCTAGATAACTTTGAATTGCGCCCCCTATTTCTAATGAAACGGGAAATTCGAATTGGTTGTATTCAAATTGGTATCCAGCACTAAACATGAAGGGAACAAAATAAAATACATTATCTCCAATAGTTTGGTTGTAATTAAAACTAATGTTACCACCTAATGTTATTTCTTCTGTTATAAATCTATGATATCCTAATGACCCAGATCCACCAACTTGCAAGGTTCTAAAAGGGCTGTAAGGTATATCAAGATTCAGCTTAAAACCAATGTATTGATCTCCAACTTGATTCATTTCATACACTATTAAATCTTGTTCGTTTTCTGAAGACTCTTGTGCAGTTTGCGCAAAAAGAGACATAGAAAAAAAGGCACAACTTAATGCAAGTATACTAAAGATACGTTTCATGCAATCTCCTGATTATAAAAGAGTAAACAAATACTCTCATTTTTTTTATGTAAGTATATAGAAATAATTTTAAAAACCATTTATACTAAGAATGAGTGTATCATATAATGTGTACATTGTCCATATACAAAAAGTAAATGCAAAAGGAAGAAAAATGCCAGCAGAAATTATTGACGGTTTTGTAATTGCGCAAAAAGTTAGAGAAGACGTTGCAAACAAAGTTGCGGTATTAAAAATAAAAGGAATTGAACCTTGCTTGGCTGTGGTACTGGTAGGAGAAAACCCAGCTAGTGTTTCATATGTCACAGCAAAAGAAAAGGCCCTTAAAGAAGCTGGAATGAACGATAAGGCAATATATCTAAAAGAAAGTACATCAGAACAAGAGCTTTTAACAGTGATACACGAGCTAAATACGGATAACAAAGTACATGGGATATTAGTACAGCTTCCGCTTCCAAAGCAAATTGACGAGCAAAAAATAATAGAAGCAATTGATCCAAAAAAAGATGTCGATGGGTTTCACCCGGTTAGTGCAGGAAACCTTCTAATCGGACGAGATGGATTTTTACCCTGTACCCCAAATGGGGTGCTCCGGTTATTGAAAGAAATGAATATAGAAACAAAGGGGAAACATGTTGTAATTGTCGGAAGATCAAATATAGTTGGAAAACCCCTTGCACTCTTAATGTCTCGACGTGAAGTAAATGCAACGGTTACTATGTGCCATACAGGAACAAAGGATTTAAAGGCTCTCACAACACAGGCAGATATTTTGGTTGCAGCAGTTGGTTGTCCCAAAATGATAAGTCCGGATATGATAAAAAAAAATGCAGTAGTTATTGATGTTGGGGTTAATCGCATTCCTGATGATACAAAAAAGTCTGGTTTTCGACTTGTGGGAGATGTCGACTTTGATGGAGCACTGGAAGTTGCAAGTTTTATAACGCCGGTTCCGCGTGGGGTAGGACCAATGACAATTGCAATGCTCATGCAAAATACCCTACAGGCCGCAAGCCAAAACGGGTAATTATTATTTGGGCGCTCCGGCCTTTGGCCGTCCCGTGCTTCGCTTGTATCTTTTGCTATGAAACGGACATGGCAAACCATGTCCCTACGAGGTGCAAAAGGATACCGCTTCGCCCGGTAGCGCTGGGTTTACAAAATTAAAAACTATTGTCAATAATTAGGATAAGGAAAAATTAATGAAAGACATACAAAGTGAAATTGATGAAAGAGAAATTCCCTTACAAAAAGTGGGGGTAAAAAATGTACAATATCCCGTAAAAGTATTAGACAAAATAAATAAAAAGCAGTGCACTCAAGCAACGGTTGAGCTTTTCGTAAACCTTCCACATAACTATAAAGGTACCCATATGAGCCGCTTTATTGAAACATTTCACGAGTATAGTGGTGATTTTTCGATGAAGGGTTTTTTAGAAATGCTCGAAGATTTAAAAAAAAGGCTTGATGCGGAACAATCTTTTGGTCAAGTTAGCTTTCCTTTTTTTATAGAAAAAGAAGCCCCTATTTCAAGGCAAAAGGGAATGATGTGCTATACGTGCACATATGAGGGCTCAATTGCAAATGAAAAATCAGCTGATTTTTTTGTGTCGATTGAAGTTCCTATAACAAGTCTTTGCCCTTGCTCAAAAGCAATCAGCCAGTATGGGGCACATAATCAAAGAGGTGTAGTGAGAGTGAAATTGCAAAACACGCACTTTTTTTGGATAGAAGATATAATAAAATTGGTTGAAGAATGTGCTTCATGCGATGTTTATTCTATATTGAAGCGCGAAGATGAAAAATACGTAACTGAAAAAGCCTATGACAACCCCCGTTTTGTAGAAGACCTTGTGCGCGAAGTATATGGCGCATTAAAAAATTTTGAAATTGAAAAGCCGTTTGCCTACTTTAGCGTAGAGGCGGAAACCTTTGAAAGCATCCATACTCACAATGCGTATGCTTTTACGGAATATTACGCAAAAAAGAGGTCTAACACATAGGTTTCATCTTACTATATCACTGTATGTGTGACCTATGTGTTCACACGCCTATTGCCCACCGTGCTAGCGCTTGCGCGTGAATTTCTGCAGTGTCAAAAACAGGAAGGCTTGTGTCCTCTTGCTGTATCAGTAGGCCAATTTCGGTACAACCTAGAATAACGCCTTGAGCTCCTCTTTCTTGTAAGCTTTTAATGACTGCAAGATAT
>CAYJIS010000018.1:0-28611 GCA_964370315.1 uncultured Treponemataceae bacterium | reverse complement strand
GTAAAATCCCAATTACTTATTAGAGAATGCACTTCTTGCCGAGACATTCCCTTTTTATGTTCCTACTACTTTATTTTAGCACAGTATTCATCAAAAATCTACTTTATTTAATGTTATATTGCTAAACAAAAACAGGTATACCAATGAATACATTTCTTTCAAGCTAATATTTAATACTTAAATCATTGTCTTAGCGTATAAAAAAAGCCGGCGTACGTGCCGGCAGTTATAAAGTCTTTATAAGACTAAATCAATTATTTCCTGCAATTGCAGGTGAATGTATTACTTAATTCGCCCAAAAGGGCTAACATGTTTTGGTGGATTTTCCATAAGGCCCCCTTTAATATATAATATACAGTGCAGTTAAGCACTACGAAAACTACATTTCAAAAACGCTCAGACTATAATACTTTGTAAAACTTCTAACTAAAACGAAAGCAACTCTTTTAATGCTTAAGTAGCATTTTAGCCATGTTTTCTATACAAAAGTACTTACAGCCACGTTTAAGAAATAAGCTGTTATATGTATAACAACTAACCTACAATAATTGTAACACAGAATCTAAAAAAAGCAAGCTTTTTTTTACTAAAATTATGAAAAATATATGATTTTTTTCTGTTATTGCTTGATTATTATGCTGAAAAGTTGCATACTCCTCATGCACAAGGAGTATATTTTGACAAAGAAAATTATTCATACTGATAATAGTGATTTTTTTAGAAAGATGGTAAAAACTTTTTTATCTGAAGAAGGCTATGTTACAGAAAGTACAGATTCAGGAATCGTTACAATTGAAGCTGTTGAAGCAAATAGTGTTGAAGCTATAATACTTGGAATGGCCCTAAAAGATATGAGCGTTGAAGAGTTAATAAAAAAGGTTATTGTTTTTCCGCAAAAAATACCAATTATTATTTTAACTTCAAATGATAATGATTCAGAAAAAGAAAAATACTTACAAATAGGATTAACTGCTTATATCTCAAAGTCAGGAAATTGGCAGTCAGAATTATTAGAAGCTTTAAGTACAGGAAATATTTAAAATCTAGATTACTGCTATTTAAATACAAAAAAAGACTTCCGAAAATCGGAAGTCTTTTTCTAGCGACAATTGGGCTTGAACCAATGACCTAACGGATATGAGCCGTTTGCTCTACCAACTGAGCTATATCGCCATAACTTTTACTATATTATCAGAAACTAAAAATAACGTCAAGTATTCAAACGTAATTTTTTAATTAAATTATGTAGAAAATTTTTCTTTTAACATTTTTTTAACTAATGCTGGAACCATATCTGAAACATCACCACCTAATGAAGCAATTTCTTTTACAGCGCCAGATTTAACTGCGAAAAAATTAGGTTCTGTTGGTAAAAAAAGTGTTTCTATATCTTTTTTTAAGAATTTATTTAGTAAGCTATTGTCAAATTCAGTTGAGAAATCTGATATGTTTCTTACACCTCGTATTATAAATGAAACATTCAGCGTATGTGCTATTTCAACCGTTAATCCATCATGAAGGTGAACTTCGACATTTGATAAATCTTTTGTTAATTCTCTCATCATGTACAACCTTTCTTCATTTGAAAACAAGGTCTTTTTACTTGCATTATAACCTATAACAATATCTAAGTGATCAAAAAGTTTTGAAGAGCGTTCTATAACATTTAAATGTCCAAATGTAGGTGGGTCAAACGAGCCCGGAAACAAAGCTTTAGTCATATTTTTACTATATAGTATTTGACAAGCTTAAACAATAGGTTTATAATACAATTATGAAACATTTATCGAAGATACTAGTATTGTTTTTAATTCTCTGTTCATTAATTTCTTGTTTTTCGGTTCAAGATTTTATTGCTACAGATGTGCCTAGTGAAGTGCCACCTGTAGAAGAAAAACAAGAGACAGTGGTTGATGATACAGAGTATGCGAGGTCTGTTGCTGGGCTAGCAGGTGAAATATCTTTTGAAAAATTTCAAGAAGATAAAGCGGAAATATTACGTATAATAGCAGAGTTAGATGTGGTTATGAAGAACAGTGATTATCAAGCATGGGTAACATATTTAACACCTAGTTCTATTTCTTATTGGAGTAATAAATTAAACTTACAGCTTTTGTCACGAAGGCTACCAAACAACCAAACAGTGCTTACTGATTTATCTCAGTATTTTAGAAATTTATTTATACCATCACGACAAGGGAAAACAATTACAGAAATTAGGTATAACTCACCTACTGATGTTAAGGCTGTACAAGTTGATGGAAATACAGACGTAATTTATTATAATTTTATTAAAATTGATGATAAGTGGTTGGTATCTTTACCAAAACTATAATTAAGATTTTGAAAAAACATGGCCGATACTGTAGTAAGGTCAAAATAACATTAGGAGACACTATGAAAATTATTAAGACGTTTTTAGTTATAATTTTATTTTTATTATTACTAAGTCCTGTTTATTCTCAAAGTAGAGAACAAAGTTCGGTTGAATCTGTATATTTGGAAACAAATGAAGATATGATTATTTCAGAAATGGCCGCATCTGATAATTATGAAGCTAAATTATTAACTTTACAATACATTCAAGAAGCACTTGATGGTGGAAGGGCTTCTCCAGCAATTGAAGCTGCCCTTCATAGTTTAGCTGGTGAAGGTGTTCTAACTGAAATGAGAACAGCAAATCACTTAAGTAATAACTATACTGAAGTAAGACGACAAGCGGCATTGATGCTTGCTGATATTCCAACAACAGAAACAAAAGATGTGTTGCTTGATTTAGTACGTGCTGAAAATGAACCAATGGTTTTGTCTGCTGCGATTTATTCACTTGGAGAAATAGGAATTAACGAAAGTGATGATGTAATTAATGAGATTGCAATTATTCATAGACGTTTTGCAATATTAAATCCTACTGATAGTCTAGCAAATTCTGTACTAGATGCTTTTGAAAAGCTTTATCCAACTGTTGATAATCCAGAAGTATTAGTAGAAATAGTTACATCAATTGCTACAAACTACAATTATGTAATTCCTGTACGACAAAAAGCACAAAATATATTAAAGACTATTAAAGATAGTTAATTAAAGAAAGTTAACTAAAAACGCAAGATGTTTCTTGCGTTTTTTTTATGCAAAAAATAAAGAGTAAAATGAAACATATAATTTTAGCATCAACTTCAGTAAGGCGAAAAGAACTATTAGATAGAGTATCAATACCCTACTACACCATTGAACCAATGTTTGAGGAAAAAATTCCAGCCGACTTTGAAAACAATATTAGTAATCATTTTGCATGTGAAAAAGTTCGCTCTGTTTTACACGCTATAAACGAAAATTACAAAGATGTAAATTTTGTTTTGGGAGCTGACACCCTTATCATTTGTGATGATACAATAATAGGAAAACCAAAAAATAAAGAAGAAGCAATTCGATTCATTAAAACTATATCTGGTAGAACTCACTTAGTAGAAACTTCAATTGCTTTATATAATAAAAGCACAGAAAAAATTACTAGTAGAACGACTGTAAATCAAGTTAGCGTGCTTCCTCTTAGTGAAGATGATATTAACTGGTATATCAATAAAAATGAGTGGACTGATGCTGCTGGCGCGTACAAAATACAAGGTGCTTTTCAGCGTTTTATACATAAAATTGAGGGTACGCAAAGTTCTATTATGGGCTTGCCATTATCAGAAATTTGTGATATATTAATTGAGCAAGGATATGATTTTTCATAATTTTTGCCGTGCTATATGCGTTTTGTTCAAACAAGTATTGCATGAATCTTCCGCAAGCATTTTGCTTGACGAGACATAGAGAATGGGAAAAAAGCATTAGCCTTTTTTCGATGAAGGAGAAATCATGGCAGTAGTAACCATGAAAAGTCTGCTTGAATCAGGTGTACATTTCGGTCACCAAATCAAGCGCTGGGATCCACGTATGAAGAAATACATCTTCGCAGAAAGAAACGGGATTCACATTATTGACCTGCAAAAAACAATGGCTTCAATTAAAGATGCCTATGAAGCAGTTCGCAAAGTTACAACACAAGGAAAATCAGTTCTTTTTGTTGGAACAAAAAAACAAGCACAGCAAACAATTGCTAAAGAAGCAGAACGCTGTGGAATGCACTTCGTAAACAACCGCTGGTTAGGTGGTATGTTAACTAACTTTTCAACAATCAAAAAGTCACTTTTACGCCTTAAAAAATTAGAAAAGATGGAAATTGATGGCACTTTTGAAAGTCTCACAAAGAAAGAAATTTCAGCAATCTTAAAAGAAAAAGCAAAACTTGAAAAAAACCTTGGTGGTATTAAAGAAATGAAAGAGCTCCCTGGGATTCTTTTTATAATTGATACACACAAAGAACAAATTGCTGTTGCTGAAGCCAATAGAATGGGTATACCAATTGTTGCAGTAGTTGATACAAACTGTAACCCAGAAGGTATTCAGTACCCTATTCCAGGTAATGATGATGCTATTAGAGCTATAAGCTTGTTTACATCAGTAATTGCTAATGCAGTAATTGAAGCAGACAATGAAACTGGATTAAAGATAATTGAAAACTTACAAGATGAAGATGAAGATTTAACCGATACAGCTTCAATTAAATCAGATGATGTAGAAATTGTAGATTACAGTAACTATATACCTGAAGAAGTTTCAGAACCTAAAGTGGAAGAAACTTCAAGTGATGATGCATCGCTTGTTGAAAAGGCACTTGATGATGAGGATGAATTATATAAATAAGCACTTGCTAATGTATATAATTGATCACTTAAAGAGAACGAACAGGAGAATATAATGGATATTAAAGCTGGTGATGTAAAATCACTTAGAGAAGCTACCGGCGCAGGTATGATGGAATGTAAAAATGCCCTCATTGAATGTAATGGTGACGCAGCTGCAGCAGCTAAACTTTTAAAAGAAAAGGGTTTAGCTGCAGTTGAAAAAAGAGCTGGACGCTCTACTAAAGAAGGCAGAATTCTTATCCGTAGAGATGGAAATAAAGTTGGTATTGTTGAAGTAACATGTGAAACAGATTTCGTTGCAAAGAACCCAGACTTTAGTGTTGTTGGTGAAAAGATTTTAGATGAAGTTATTGCTAAAAACTTAAATGATGTTAATGAAACACTTTCAAACATGCTTTTGGATCTAGCCACTAAAATTAGAGAAAACATGAGTGTTCGCAGAGTAGCTTGTGTTGAATTAAATGCATCAGATGTTGTAGCTTCATACATACACAGTGATGGAAAAACAGGTGTAATAACTATTTTATCATCTGACCCAGACATGAGTTCAAATGATGACGTAAAACAATTTGCATATGATTGTTGTTTGCATGTTGCGGCCTTTACTCCTTTGTACATTACACAATCAGATGTAGATCCTAACTATATTGCTGAACAAAAAGAAATTTACACAGCTCAAGTAGCAGAACTTGATAAACCTGATAATGTTAAGGCAGGAATCATCGAGGGAAAAGTAAAAAAACATATGGCAGAAATCTGCTTTATGGATCAACCTTTTGTTAAAGATGATAAAGTTAGTGTTGCAAAGAAAATGGAAGAAATTGGAAAATCAGTTAATTCTAAACTAAACCTTTCTAAGGTTATTTGTTACCAACTCGGTATGTAATATATAAACCTCCATACATATTTGTATGGGGGTTTTAATAGTTTGTAGTACTACAAACTTATTTTAGTTTAACGGAAAAACATATGGCTGAAACAAATGAACAATGCGAAGAACGCATGACAAAAACTATTAGTGCTCTTAAGGATGAATTTAACTCAATTAGAACAGGTAGAGCTTCTGCAAGTCTATTTGACAAAGTAAAAGTTGAATATTATGGTGAACTTACACCTTTAAATCAAGTTGCTACTATTTCAATACCTGAGGCACGATCTATACTAGTTCAACCATTTGATAAAAACTTAATTGGTGAAATTGAAAAAGCAATTCAAAAATCAGAGCTAGGATTAAATCCTTCCAACGATGGTAAAGTATTGCGCATCAGTATTCCACCTTTAACTGCCGACCGCAGAAAAGATCTTGTAAAACAAGCAAAAAACATGGCAGAATCAAGCAGAGTTTCCATTAGAAATATTCGAAGAGATGGAAATGAAGAATTAAAAAAGCTTCAAAAAGACAGTAAAATAACTGAAGATGAATTAAAACATTCTGAAGATGTATTACAAAAATCTACAGACAAATTTGTTGCAGAAATTAATAAGTTGCTTGAAGAAAAAGAAAAAGACATAATGGAAGGTTAAGCTTATTAGCAGTGAAAATGTATTCGACAGTGATAAAGTACCGCTTCATGTTGGTATCATTATGGATGGCAATGGTAGATGGGCCACTGAGCGAAAATTACCACGTAGTAATGGGCATAAAGAAGGACTTAATGCTGCAAGAGAAATTATAAAAGAAGCAGCAAAAATAGGAATTAAATACCTTACCCTATATACTTTTTCAACTGAAAATTGGAAAAGAACAAAAGAAGAAGTTGGGTTTTTGATGAATTTATTAAAAACCCATCTCAGAAAAGAGTTTGAATTTTATAAAAAAGAAAAAGTTAGACTCTTATGCTTAGGAGATATGTCGGGTTTACCAAAAGATATTTGCAATGAAATTCAATCTGTTATTAAAGATAGCGAAAGCTTTGATAGAATGAATTTAGTACTTGCAATTAACTATGGCGGACAAGACGAGATTCTAAGAGGTATTAAAAAAGTATTAAAAGAAAATAAAGACATTGATTCACTAACAATTGATAATTTTTCCTTAAACTTTGATATACCAGATTTACCACCGGTCGACTTTATCATAAGAACAGGTGGAGAAAAGCGCTTAAGTAACTTTTTAATGTGGCAAAGCGCATATGCAGAATTTGAATTTAATAATACTTTATGGCCAGATTATTCGCCAGAGTGTTTTAATAATGATGTAAAGAACTTTTTGCAAAGAAACAGACGTTTTGGAGGAGAACCATGAAGCAGCTGACACAGCGTTTATTAGTATTTTTTATTGGCACTCCACTAGTTGTATCTTTGGCACTACTAGATTTTTACAGTCACTTGTTGTTGCTAATGGTAACTGCGGTGACAATGGTTTTGTCTGCACGTGAAGTACATGCATTGTTACGAACAAAATTGCAGGTACAACCTCTTTTACTTGTATTATTTTCAATAAGTTTAATACATGTAATAACGATAATAGTCATTGTGTATAATTTTTCTAGTTTGTATATATATTTTACCATAGTATTTGTATTAATGATAAGTTATGCTTACGAGCTTTTTTCGTCGAATAAAACTGATACCTTTACAGATGTGGTTTCTCGTATTTGTAGTTCGGCATTTTGTATTATTTATATTGGTTTATTTTCAATCTTTTTTTCTCAATTAGCTTTTTTACCAAACTCAACAATATTTATAGCAACTTTTTTATTGATGGTTTTCGCCTGTGATTCACTTGCATGGTTTTTTGGAATGTTATTTGGAAAGGGGAATCGAGGTATCATTAAGGCGAGTCCGAATAAAAGTATTGTAGGCTTTTTAGGTGGCATATTTGGATCTATTCTTGCAGGTTATCTAATATATAGTTTTTATCCAAGTATTTTTAATTATAAATTAAGATTTGTTATTATTACGAGTGTTTTTGTATCTATCTTTGCAATTTTAGGTGATTTAATAGAGTCTGCAATAAAACGCTCCTGCGCCCATAAAGATTCAGATATAGGTGGCGTTGGGATACCAGGAAGAGGCGGTTTTTTAGATTCTATAGACTCTCTTTTATTCTCTGCACCAATTTACTTTATCTTTGTAACATTGTTTTTTTTATAACTATGGAGTACTGAGTTTATGAAAAAAAGAGTACTTATACTTGGCTGTACAGGGTCGATCGGAACGAGTACACTTAATATAATTAGGGAATTTCCTAGCGAATATGAAGTTTGTGGTTTAAGTGCACATTCAAATAAACAAAAGTTAGTAGAGTTATCAAAAGAGTTTAATTGTTCTAATATATCATTGAGCAGTGAAGAGGATAATCTTAGTACCATAATAAAAGTATCAAATGCAAATATTTGCGTTAATGGTATATCTGGTGGTGCAGGATTACTCCCCTCTTTATGTTGTTTGGAAAATGGTATAGATTTAGCACTAGCAAACAAAGAAACTGTCGTAATGGCTTGGAATATTATTCAAAAAACCGCACTGAAGAATAACTGTAAAATTATTCCTGTAGATTCAGAACATTCGGCTGTTTTTTCAATGATAGAAAGATACGGTAGACAAAATATAAGGAATATTACTTTAACAGCATCAGGTGGACCTTTTAGAACATATTCATACGAGCAATTGCAATCTGTAACTGTTGAAAATGCCCTCAACCACCCTACTTGGAAAATGGGTAAAAAAATAAGTATAGATAGTGCAACATTAGCAAATAAGGGACTTGAAGTAATTGAAGCATCACGTCTTTTTAATTTTCATGAAAAAGATATAGGAGTTACAGTACACCCTCAGAGTTTAGTTCATTCATTTGTTACGACAAATGATGGAGATTTATATGCACAAATATCACATCCAGATATGCGAAGACCAATTCTATCAGCATTGAGCTACCCTAACTTTGCTGCAAACAGCTTTGAAAAATTTGATTTTAATAATCACTTTGAAATGACATTTTCACCACCAAATAGAGAAAACTTTCCTTTATTGTCGTTAGCATTTAATACAATTACTCTAGGTGGTTCTTATTCGATAGCATATAATGCAGCTAACGAAATTGCTGTTGATTTATTCTTAAAAAATAAAATTTCCTTTTTAGAGATTTCAAATATAGTTAAAAGGACACTAGATGAAGATTGGTCAAAAGAAGCTAGTACTATCGAAGAAGTTCTTAATTATGATAAAAAAGCAAGAGAAATAGCAAGGAATATATTTACCGACATAGGTAAGTAATCAGGCAAGAACAATATGGAGGCGTAACGTGACAATATTATACGGTTTATTGGGACTAGGTGTAATCGTATTTATACATGAGCTTGGGCATTTTATAGCTGCAAGATTAAGTGGCGTAAAAGTTGAGAGTTTTTCTGTTGGTATGGGGCCAATTCTTTTACATAAAACCATCGGTGATACTGATTATAGACTGTCATTGATTCCTTTAGGCGGCTATTGCGGTATGAAGGGTGAAAAAATGTTTCAAGAGGCAATTGAAAACAATTTAGATAGTATACCAAAGGAAAAGGATTCCTTTTATGGTGTAAGTCCATTAAGAAGAATATTTATTGCCTTTTCTGGTCCATTTGCTAACGTGTTGTTTACTGTTGTAGCAATGACAATAATCTCAATGATTGGTTACACATTTTATGCGACTTCGAATAAAGTGTTACTAGCAAGTGAAGCGTATGAAGGATCTACATCTGTTGCACAAGAAGCAGGCATACAAAGAGGCGATATCATTACGAGTATTAACGGTAAGGAAACAAAGTATTTTTCAGATATTTCTGAAATAGTTTCTACATCAGCGCAGCAAAAAATTGATTTAACCGTTTTAAGGAATAATGAACAATTAAAAATTACTATGGTACCCGAACTAGACTCAAGCACTGGAGCAGGTAGAATTGGTATAGTTAATTGGGTTGATTTAGATATAGATGCTGTTGTTGAAAATTCAGCAGCTTTTGATGCTGGACTGATGACTGGAGATAAAATACTAAAACTAAATGAGTATGATGTTGAAAATACGGTTGATTTTTCAAATATACTACAAAAAAAATTGTCAGATGATGATGAAGTATTAGTGCAATATCTGAGAGATGGGATGATTAACGAAACTACCTACCGTATTCCAAAAAATGTAGATAATCAAGTGGATTTAACAAATATTGGAGTACAATGGAAGGTGGAACAAGTACACACTCAAACGTATAGTTTTTTTCCAGCAATAGGACAGGGAGTGATTGAGACAGTTGATTTAATAGTACTTACTCTAAAAGGTATTACATTACTATTTAGAGGAGTTGATTTAACGCAAGCCGTTTCAGGACCAATTGGTATTACAATGATGTTAGGTGAAACAACTCAGAGTAGCTTTCAAATTGGATTCTTTGTGGGGGTTGTGACTGTTCTTAACTTTTTGTCGCTGATAAGTATATCATTATTTATTATGAATTTATTGCCTATACCTATTTTAGACGGAGGCATAATTCTGTTTTCTTTTATTGAAGTACTTAGAGGTAGACCAGTGAAACCAGCAGTACTCTACAAAGTTCAATTTATTGGGCTAGGTTTGATATTGTTTTTATTTGTTATCGGATTTATTGGAGATATTAACAGACTATTTGGAGGTGGTTTTTAATAACCCAGGTGATTTTTTATGAATGTAGTACGTACTAAGCTAGTATTTTTTATTATAGTGTTACTTTTTTCAACAATGCTTTACTCAAAAACACAGAATTCTACTCAGCCACATGAAACAAATGTAAATGCAATTGAAAGTATTTCGATTGCTGGCAAAAAAGTTGTATACTCAGGTAGTGATGATGGATTTATTGTTCGCTGGAATGAAAGTGGAATTGGAGAACATTTTCAAGTATCTGATGAAAGTATTCAGTTAATTGCAATACATCCTAATGGGAATGAAATTGCTGTATATGAAAGTGACGGATTTTCACTTAATAGGCTTTCTGTTTGGAACTGGAACACTCAAACTAAAAAATTCTCTTCAAAACGTTTTGATACAGCAGTTACATCATTACAATATAGTGCCAAAGGCTCTTACATAATGGTTGGTCAAGCAAATGTAAAGGGTGTATTATTCTTAGACAGTATGACTGGAAAAGTTTTAAGCGAAAAAATAATTGATTCTCTTGGTTCTGTAAGGTTAGCTCAAACAAGTAATTCTGAAGAAAGCTCTGTTATGTATTCTGTTCCAGGACAACTAGTGTATACTGACTTAAAAAATGGTTCAAGAAAGGCCTCATTTTCAGTCGAAGGAAATTTAGAGAGTCCAGTAATTTTTAATAATGATGTATTATTTGCCGGAGTTAAAGATAGTAGGATTTATATATTTGCTTCAACTTCTGGTCAAAAATTAGCACAAATATATAGCAAAAGCCCTACTATAGTAACAACAAGATTTGATAAAAACTTATATTATGTTGAATCAGATTACAAGTCTGCCAGCTTAAAAATGATAGAGGTTAATAATGGCATAATTAATGAAAACCCCATTATTTTAAAAACCTTTACCTTTGAAAATAGAGATATCATTAATACAGCAAGTAAAATTGATAATACAATATTTTTTGGTATGAAGTCTGGTGAAGTGTATTCAATTTCCACTGCTCCATCATCGAGTATCGTAGCAGCAAATAAAATTTCTCATAAAGTGTATGATACAATTTATGACATTGCTGAACGTGATGGGATGTTTTATTTTTTAACTGAAAAAGAGATTATTATTTCATCTTACTTAAATAATTCAATAACTCATTTTGCTGAAAACAATGGATATACAAACATTGAAATAGAGAAAGATGTGTTATATTTATGGTCTAAGTTTTCAAGAAAGTCTGTAAAGAGTATTTCAATAGCAGATAATACCGAGAGTATTCTTTTTACTCCTTCAAGTTCAATTGAGAACTTAAGAATTCAAAATAATAAAATTGTATATGTAGAAGGGAGCAATAAGGTATCATTGTTTGACTTGGATTTACAACAAAATACAATAGCATATTCAGGTACTGGTATTCAAGATGCGCTACTATATAATAATAGTTTGTATGTTGTAAAAGCTGCAGCTATTGGACCAAAATCATCATTAATTGAAATTGATATAAGTACAAAAGAGACTATTCCAATTGAAATACAAGGTGAGATAAGTTTTTCCTTAACTGAAAGCTTAAGTGAGAATGGCCCCTTTTATGGTGCAAGTATTGTAAATGAAAATGATAAAACATATACGAAAATTTTTTCGTATAGTCCGAGTACTAAAGAATATTCAATTTTGCTTTCATTAGCAGATGAGGATTTAGAGGCATTTACATATTTAAATGAAGGTGTGTTGTATACGAATATCGGGAAAACGCAAGTATATGCAATTGCACTAAATCAAAGAACACTGAGTAAAATGCAACAAGGTACTTCCTTACCAAAGAAGATAGTTGTAAATACTAAAAATGGTTTATTATTAAATCGAGATGGTAGTGTTTCATGGTTTGATTTGCAGTCAAAAAGAATTCAAAAAAATTGGTATTATACTGTTGATGAATTATGGTTTGAATTCTAGTAAGATTTAATGTGCCATGTTTTCGAATGTGGCATATGCTGGAATAAAAGCCAAATCAACAACACCTACAGGGCCATTTCTCTGTTTTGCAACTATTAGCTTAGATTCATGTGCTGCAGTAGCATCATCATTTGCGTCGCTACTAATTCTTTCTCTATGTATAAACATAACAACATCAGCATCTTGCTCAATTGAACCAGATTCTCTTAGGTCTGCCAAACTTGGCTCTTTAGCCTCTGCAACTCGTCCTACTTGAGATAAAACAATTATAGGTATATTAAGTTCTCGAGCCAAACTTTTCAGGGAACGGGAAATTTCTGCTATTTGTTCATGACGTGGAGCTGAAGAATTTTCACTTTGAATCAACCCAATATAGTCAATAAAAATCACTTGTACATTATGCTGTAATCTAAGACGACGTGCTATAGTGCGTATATCCAAAATTTTCATATTTGGTGTATCTACAATAAATATTGAGGATTGGTGTATTCTACCAGCAGAGTTCATTAGCTTTGGAAAATGTTCTTTTTTTATATAACCATTACGTAGATACTCAGATCTAATCCTTGAATCTTGAGCTAATAGTCTGTTGATGATTAATAACTCAGACATTTCTAATGAAAAAAAGGCTGAAGGAATATTATTTTCTACAGAAATATTTTTTAACATAGATAAAGCTAGCGCTGTTTTACCTATAGATGGTCTTGCACCAATAATAATATATTCAGAAGGTTGAAAACCACTTGTCATTGTATCTAAACGTGAAAAACCTGATGGAATTCCTGTAAAGGCATGCTTGTCTTTATAGAGCTGCTCTATTTTTTCTATTGCTTTACCAACTAGATTCTTTGCTTCTTTAACATCATGGGTTGAGTTTATATCTGTTAAAGTAAAGAGGTCTTTTTGAGCTTCCTCTAAAACCTTACTACTATCGAGTGTTTCATCATGTGAATTTGCAACGATTTTTGCTGAAGTTTTTATAAGATCACGGCGTATAGATAAGTCAAGTACTAATTTAGCATAATATTCAATATTAGCACTAGAACCAACCGTATTTGTTAATGAACTTACATACGCATGACCACCTGCAGCATCTAATTCTCCCTTAGATCGAAGTCGCTCAATTAATGTAAGCATATCCCCTCGAATGCCATCACTATACAATTCTAGCATCGCGGAGAATATTTTTTGGTTTTGTAGTGAATAAAATCGTTCTGGCCGTAAAAAGCCTACAATATCACCGAACACATCCCAGTCAAGGAGCAAAGCTCCCAAAGCAGCTTGTTCTGCATCTAAATTATGTGGGGGAACCTTGTCCTTAAGGGATGCCATTTTTATTCCATTCCTTGCTCTTGGTTTTCTTGAGAAGCATCATCAACAGAAACTTCAGCTGTAACTTCAGTTTCCACTACTTCTTCTCGTCGTTCTTTACCCTTTGCTGGCTTGGATTTAGATGGTTTAACTTCTTCTTGTGCTTCAATAACTACTGAAACTTCTGTAGAAGTATTTTCGTATAATCGAATTTTTACGCTATACTTACCGATAGACTTAATAGTTATTCCAGGTACATCAATTCTTTTTCTTTCAATTTCGAACCCGTCTTTATTTAAGTATTCGGTAATAGTAAGAGATGTAACAGCACCATAAAGTTTCCCATTTGGTCCTGCTGGCATTGTAATTTTAATTTCATGATTTGCTAATTTGTCGGCAAGTTGTGCAGATTCAGCACGTTTAGCTACTTTTTTAGACTCAATCTCTTCTTTTCTGCCTTCAAAATGAGCAATAGTTACCTCATTATATGGAAGTGCTAAATTACGAGGAAATAAATAATTACGTGCATAACCATTTGCAACAGTTTTTACATCCCCTTCTTCACCTAAGTGTTTTACATCTGCATTTAAAAAAACTTTCATTTCAAGCTCCTATAATAGTTGTGGTTTCGATGTTAAAAAACATCGGTTTGAATAATTGAACACGCAACTAGCCAAACAAATGAATATTTCATTAACCTAATGTGTTGTAACGTTACCAGGAGTTGGATCGTTACATATTGTTTCTCATAATTAATCAGCAACAAATGGTAATAGACAGATTGCTCTTGCTCTTTTAATTTCAAGGGCAAGTCTTCTCTGATGTTTAGCACAAGTGCCAGTTATACGACGTGGTAGGATTTTTCCTCTTTCAGTTGTAAAGCGCTTAAGTGCATCTGGATCTTTATAGTCAATTTTTACTTTGTTTGCACAAAATCTACAAACTTTTTTTCTAAAAAATTGCTTTGGTTTCCCTCTACCACCTTTATCATCACCATCAGAATCGCGCATAATATCACTCATTTTTATGTCTTTATCTAGCGCTTTTTGCATTGTGATTTCATTTTCATTTTCATTCATTATTTCATCTGACATTTTTGTCTCCTAGTATTTAAAATGGAATATCTTCCGGAAAATCGGAATCATTTGCACTATATGCAGGACCTGGATCATAAGTATTTTGACTTTGATATGAAGTTGGCTGTTGCTGTTGTTGATATGAACTTCCAGCTTGATCATTGCGAGAAAATGAATTTCCCTGAGTAGAACCTGTGTTTCCACCTAACAATTGAACATTATTTGCATTAATAACAATTTTACTTCTAGACTGTCCATCTTGTTCCCAACGGTCTTGTCTTAATTCACCATCGATTCCTACTTGTTTACCCTTTAATAAGTATTGCTTTAAGCTTTCAGCGGATTTTCCAAATAAGTTAATTTCAAAATAACTTACTTCATCAACCCATTGATCACCGTTTTTTCTACGTCTATTAACAGCTATAGAAAAATTAGAAATTGCGAATCCATTTGGGGTGTATTTTAGTTCAGCATCACGAGTAAGACGTCCTATCAGCATCACATGATTTAGATCTGCCATAATAATCCTCTATTCGTCCACGCGAACAAACATAAACTTTAGAAGTTGATCAATCAATTTAAATTGGCGATCAATTTCAACAACTTTAGAAGGATTAATTTTTACGTTAAATAAAATGAATCTTCCTCTGTTTCTTTTTTTAACATCGTAACATAGATCACGATCTCCAAAAGCGTTTTCGCTTTCAATTTGGGCGCCGAAGTCTTGTAATACTTTTCGAACACCTTCAATGCCGCTTTTTGACAAATCCTCTTCTAGAGGAAAAATTGTCATAAGTTCATACTTTTTCAATGTATACTCCTTGTGGTCTCTGGAAGAACTGCAGTGACTTGCACACAAGTTCTCCAAGGTTTGCTAACCATATTAACATATAACACTATTATATTCAAGTAGTTTTGTATGATAGTTATACATTTTTTTATCAAAATTGAACATACGTTTGCTTTTTTTTTACTGTTTTATTGCTTGTGCTTATTGAAAAAGTACTATATAATTATATAGGGAGAGGTATTTATTTGGATTATTTTGATTATATTATTATCGGATCAGGCCCAGCAGGATTAGCGACTGCATTTTCTCTTTTAGAACATAATTGTAATTCTAAGATTATCATTATTGAAAGTGCAAAAATTTCATCTGGTGGCCTAAGAAATGATTGTAAAATGAATTTTACATTTCCTGTAGGCTTTCCATATGAATATTGGACTGAAGATAATGCTAATACATATTTGTCAAGAATTGAGTCATTTTTAAGTCCATCTATCTTAAATAAAGTACATGTAGACACTTATCAAAAACGTGCTAATAAAATAGGTGTAGATTTATTACAAATCCGACAATCACATTTAGGTACTGATGGTGGAATTTTACTCATTAAGAAGCTAACTAATCTTTTAACAGAGAAAGGTGTTGTTATAGCATACGATGAAACAATGATTAGTGCCAACGAAAAGCTACATACAATAAAAACAAATAAGCGTGAATTACAATATAAGAGCTTGGTCATAGCACCAGGCAGACATGGTTTTGATTTTCTTCGTAATATTATGAATGATTTGAATATCACATATACTGATAATAGTATTGATGTTGGTATAAGGGTTGAAACTAAATTAGAAAACTACCCTATTGTAAAGGATTACTATGATCCGAAATTTATGTTTCCTGAAAAAACACGAACATTTTGTACAAATTCTGGATCTGCTCACGTAGTACAAGAAAGATACGTAAGTACCAGAGGAGAAACATATTTTAGTGTTAATGGACACGCATTTTCAGAAAGTAAGCCCACAACAGGGCTTGTAAATTTTGCTGTTCTTCGCACAGTTACTCTTACAGAACCGCTCGCTTCAGGTCAAGATTATGCAGAGTATTTAGGTTCGCTTGCAATGCTTACCGGTGGTGGGCATCCTATAATGCAAAGAGTTGGAGACTTTAGACTTGGAAAAAGAACTACTGTTAAAGACTTAAACACAGATCTTTATGATTTTGAGCCCACACTAAAAAGTGCAACTCCTGGTGACATTTCACTTGCGATGCCTGCTAAGTTTTTACAGTCAATTTGGAAAGCACTTAAAAAACTAGATACAATAATACCTGGAGTACTACATCCAAGTACCATTATGTATTATCCTGAAATAAAGCTATACGCAAATAAACCAGTTTTTAAAAATGATTATTTTATGGCTGCAGATGATATTTATTTAATAGGAGATGGAGCAGGAACTTCTAGAGGGATTACAGGTGCTTGGGCTTCAGGAATGAGAGCTGTTGAAGGTATTATTATCAAGGAAAAAAATAAAGGGTAACATATGAGAATAACCGGTGGTAGATTAAAAGGAAGAATTATCACATGCCCTGTTGGTATTATAAGACCGGCTATGGATAAAATGAGAGAGTCATTTTTTTCTGTACTTGGAGAGCTTGACGGTAAGTCATTTTTAGATTTATTTTCTGGAAGTGGTATCATTGCTTTAGAAGCAGCATCAAGGGGAGCTGAAAGTGTTACTCTATGTGAAAAAGATAAATTAAAAATTGATACACTTTTAAAAAATGTTTCTTTAAGTGAAGACAAGCTCGGTAAAAAAATTGAATGTAAGTTTATGGCTGTAGAGTTATTTTTAAAGCGGTGTAAAGATCAATATGATATTATATTCTGCGACCCTCCTTTTCCTTATAAGTACCATGAAGATATTATTAAAATCGTATCCGATAAAGCCTTATTAAAAGCAGATGGAGTATTGTTAATACACAGACCAAAGGAACGCCGAATTTCATCTACTGTAGGGAAACTTATTAAAAATGACACAAGAAACTACGGGCATTCAATTCTTGATTTTTATACACATAGTTCACAAGAGGTAGTATATGATAACTGATTCTAACGAACTTATAAAAAATCACCCTTCAAGTGGAGGGTTTATTAAAAGCTCAGAGCAGCCTATCGGCATGTTGTCAGCTGAGCAAAAAGTACAGCTAAATAGAAGAGGAAATGTTCTTTTTAACGAAGGTGATATAGATGGCGCTAAGCGACTTTTTTTAACTACTGGATATTCTGATGGATTAAATCGGATAGCAGATTTGTATAAAAAAAATGGGGATGACTTGTCTGCTTTAAAGTTATATACACTTGCACACAATAAGAACCAAGCAGATAATATTATTCAAAAAATAGCAGCGGTTGTTTCAACCCTTTTAGAGGAAGAAGAGGTTTAATTATGGAAATAATGGATGATAAAGTAAATACAAATGAATTACTTACGGCTGAGGAAAAACAGGTAGACCCATTAGCTGAATTATCAAAAAAGGGATACGCTTATCTTAAAGATCATAAATATGGTGAAGCTGAAAAAGTTTTTCTTGAAATATTAGAATCAAATAATTCAAATAACTATGCACTTGTTGGCTTAGGCGATTTGGAAAGAAAGAAAAAGAGTTATAAAAAAGCTATTGAATATTATTCTAAATGTTTAGACTTTTATGATAATAATAATTATGCTTTGTTTGGTATTGCAGACTGTTATAGAGCTCTAAACGATTTAAAAAGTGCAATTGTTTATTGGGAAAAATATCTTTTAATTGACAGCAACAATGTTTCGGTTCTTACAAGGGTTGCAGATGCATATCGAAAAATTCATGACCTAAAGCGTTCTAAGGAATTATATTTAAGTGTACTCGACATTGAAGAGGATAATGCTTATGCCTTAATTGGTTTAGGACACCTTCATTATGATTTTAACGAGTATAGGACCGCATTGTATTATTGGACCCGTATTTTAGATACAACGGAAGGAACTTGTGACATTCGAGTTTTAACTTCAATTGGTAATTGTTATAAAAAACTTAAAAAATTTGAAAATGCATTACACTATTTTTCAGAAGCCTTAAAGCTTGAAGAAAATAATTTCTATGCATTGTTTGGTTTGGCAGACTGTTATAGAGGTATTAATAATCACGAAAAAGCAATTGAAAGTTGGAGCAAGATTATTGAAAATGATCCTAAAAATAAAGTTATCCTAACTCGACTAGGTGATTCTTATAGAAATATAAATGAATATGATAATGCTACCGATTATTATAACCGGGCACTAGATATTCAATATGACGAATATGCAATTTTTGGATTAGCTATTATAGCAAAAGCAAAAGAAAAATATGAAGAAGCTATTACTAGCTTTAATAGACTTCTTCAAGCAAAGTTTAAAAATTATAGACTTTATATTGAATTAGCAGAGTGTTACTTACAAACCAATCAAAAGAATTTGGCAATAGATCTTCTCAATTCTTTTCATTCATCAGGTTTAAAACATATAGAAGTAAGCGAAATGCTAAAAAGGATAACAAATAGTGCTCGCTGAAAATGATATTAAAAAGGAATCTGCTGCTAATTCTTTTACTGGCCTTTTACCAAATGAAATTCAAGAGCGTATACCAAATGCCCCTAGTTTTGTTTCTAAACAAATATTTAAATGGATTTCAACTGGCTGCACTGATTTTAATAGCATGACGAATATAAGTTTGCAGCTTCGTGAAAACTTAGAAAAAAATAATATTCTTTATTCTAGTAGTATACATCAAATTCTTTCAGATCCAGATGGTACTATTAAAATGCAGATACAGTTGCACGATGGGTTAATGATTGAAACTGTACTGTTAATAGATTCTGAAGGTAGAAAAACAGCCTGTGTTTCATGTCAAGCAGGTTGTGCCATGGGATGTGCCTTTTGTAAAACAGGTACACTCGGTTTAGCGCGAAATCTAAGTGCTTCAGAAATTATAGAGCAGTTCTTTTATCTAGAAAATCATGTAGGCACATTACAAAACATAGTTTTCATGGGTATGGGTGAGCCGATGATGAACTTAAGTGCAATTAGAAAGTCATTAGAGATTCTCTCTCATAAAAACGGCAGAAATCTATCATTACGACGAGTTACTGTTTCTACATGTGGACTCATAGACGGTATATATGATTTAGCAGATAATGGACCAGCTTTAAAACTTGCAGTTTCTTTAACTACAGCAGATGAAGAACTGAGAAAAGAACTTATGCCAGTAGCAAAATCTAATAGTTTGGACTTGCTATCTGAAGCAATAAAATATTATAGTGATAAGTCTGGAAAACGTTGTACTTTAGAAGTACCTTTGCTCGCAGAAGTAAATACAAGTACAGAACATGCTAATATTTTAGTTGCATTTGCAAAAAAACTACCAGTACACATAAATCTCATTCCATGGAATCCGGTTGACTCAATAGAGTATAGAGAACCTACTAATAATGAAGTAAAACTATTTTCTCAAGTTTTAGAAAAAGCTGGCTTAAATGTAACGGTTCGAATGAAAAGAGGTAGAAAAATTGGAGGAGCATGCGGTCAACTTGGTAAAATTAATCCATAACTTTCGCAGTTTTCTTTAAATAAAAAACATTTATAACAAAAAGTAGTGTATAATTAAAGAGTCAATTTAATCAGTTTTTAAGCATAAAGTGGTACTACATGGCAGATGGATTTATTGGGACATATACACAATATAACAGCAAAGGAATATACCGTTTTTCAATAAACGAAAATACAGGTATATTAACAGATGCTAGTCTCTTTTGCTCTATTAAAAATTCACGTTATCTAAGCTATCAAGACGATACTCTTTTTGCATTATTTGATACACAAAATGGGTCTGGTATTGCCGCTTATGATATTTATGGTAAGTGTATATCTCAGCTACTATTTGAAAAATCAGGTTCATGTTTTTTATGTATAAAAAATGATATTATTTATACAGCAAATTATCATGAAGGTACAGTATCAAAAATCGAATTTAAAGAAAATACATTTACGTTAATACATTCATTATCGATAAAAGAAAAAGCAGGATGCCATCAAGTTATTATACAAGATGATGTCTTACTGGTACCGTGCCTTCTTTTGGATGTGATGTATGTTTTAAACGAATCCCTTGAAATAATAAATACAATAAAATTTCCAGTCAACTCTGGACCAAGGCATGGTATACTAACTGATAATGATGAGTATCTCATTGTTTTAAGTGAACTCAGCAATGAATTGTTTACATTAAAAAGAAATGGTACAAATTTTGAGCATCTTAAAAAAGAAAACGCCCATAATGTAACAGCAGATTTAAAGCAAGCAGGTGCTGCAATTCGAATAAGTAAAAATAAAAAAAATGTTTACGCATCAATAAGAGGCTCAAATATTATTTCAGTTTTTGATATTTCAAATATAAATACACTACACTACCCCATTAACACCTTTTCTTGTTATGGCGATCATCCACGAGACATTCTCAATGTTTTGTATGATAAATACTTGCTAGTAGCAAATAGAGACACAAATGAGTTAATAAGTTTTAAGATTATTGAAAACAGAATTGAAAAGATTTCTTCGATAATCGTACCTGAGTGTATATGTATTTGTATGAAAGAATAAATTGTAACAAGGAGTAAATAGTGAAAAATGAAATTGGTGTAATTGGTCTGGGGACTATGGGTAAATCGCTCGCATTAAATCTATCGAGCAATGGATTTAAGGTTGCAGGATATAATCGTAGTTTTGAAACGACAAAAAAAATTATTGATCAAAATGTAGAAAATTTCAGTGGTTATGAACATTTAAATGAGTTCATTGATTCATTAGAAAAACCTAGAAAAGTAATTTTAATGGTTAAAGCAGGTAGTGTTGTTGATACATTTAATGAAACACTATTAAATGTACTTGAAGAAAATGATATTATAATGGATTGCGGTAATTCATATTATAAAGATACAATAAGAAGAACAAATGAGCTAGCAAAAAATAAAATCCATTTTTTTGGAGTTGGAGTATCAGGTGGTGAAAAAGGTGCTCTACTAGGCCCTAGTATCATGCCAGGTGGCGATAAACACTCGTATAAGCATATTGAAAAGTATTTAAATACAATTTCCGCAAAAAAAAATGGTGAAGCTTGTTGTACGTATATTGGACCGGATGGAGCTGGACACTATGTTAAAATGGTTCATAATGGAATAGAATATGCAGATATGCAATTGATTGCAGAAGTGTATCTCTTTTTAAGAAATGCACTTAAATTATCAAATGTTGAGATTTCTAGTGTGTTTTCACAATGGAATGAAACAGATGTTAAGAGTTACTTAATTGATATAACCTCAAAGATACTTTTAGTAAAAGACGTAAAAACTGGAAAAGACCTTGTTGATCTAATTGTTGATGAAGCTAGTCAAAAAGGAACTGGAAAATGGACAACTCTTGAAGCTATAGATCAAGACCAAAATATTTCATTAATTCAAAGTGCCGTTCAAGCAAGAATTATCTCAAACATGAAAAAAGAAAGAATTACTTTTAACAAAGGCTCCTTTGATGCGTTACGTACGAATATTAAAGATTCTATAAAGATTACGATTGAAGAAGTTCGAATCGCTTATTCCTTAGGAAAACGTGTTGCATACGCACAAGGCTTTTCTCAAATGAGCAATGCCTCTACTCTTTTTGGATGGAATTTAAACTTAAAAGAAATCGCTTCTATTTTTAGAGCTGGGTGTATTATTCAAGCTGAACTACTTGAAGTATTAATGAAAGTATATGAAAAAAACTCGTCTTTAGTTAATTTTTTATTGGATGATTCAATCTTTACTGACTTAATGACATCGACTGTTTCACTGCGAAAATTATGTATGCTATCTCTTTATGATGAAATACCAATTCCTGTATTAAACTCTGCAATCACTTACATAGATCAATTAAAATCTAAAACACTTGGTGCTAATGTTATTCAGGCACAAAGAGATTTTTTTGGGGCACACACATTTGAAAGAATAGATACAGAAGGAACATTTCATTATGAATGGGAAGAATAATACACAAAACTTTACAATTTTTGGGGGAACCGGAGATTTAGCATATAGGAAACTATTACCAGCCCTGTATAATTTATTTGCACGAAATATAATAAATGAAAATGATAAGGTAATAGCAATTGGACGCAGAGAATACACAAATGAAGAGTATGTCACTATAGTAAAAAAATGGGTTTCAGATTTTTCACGTATTAAATTTGATGAAAGCATTTTTGATAGATTTTCAAAATGTATTTTGTATTTTAAAATGGATTTCTCTAATCTTAGTGAATACAAAAAACTGTGCTCTTTTTTTTCATCAGCCAACATAAGATCAAATATATTTTATTATGCTGTAGCACCACAATTTTTTGATATAATCAGCGATGGAATATTATCACTAGAATGTAGAGGTGAAAGTAAAATTGTAGTAGAAAAACCTTTCGGAGAAACTCTTAAAGAAGCAGATATTCTCAGTAAAAAGCTTGATGAAACATTTGGCCAAGATAACGTTTATAGAATTGATCATTATCTTGGAAAAGAGATGCTTAGAAGTATTCAAACTATTCGTTTTAAGAATCCAATATTTAGGAATTGTTGGGATGCTAAATCAATAGAAAATGTATTAATATCGGCTAGCGAGGAAGTAGGAGTTGAAACGCGAGCTGGTTACTATGATAAGGCTGGTGCATTGAAAGATATGGTGCAAAATCATTTGATGCAAATCTTAAGTTTAATTTCTATGGAAGAATGTGAAAACGATTCTGATATAAAAATTATGCAGGTTCAGGCATTACGCTCATTACGAGAAATAGCAAAGATTAATATAAAAGAATCTCTTGTATTGGCACAATATTCAGGATATCTCAACGAAGATAATATATCTAAAGATTCAAAGACAGAAACATATGCTCTATGCAAAATATACATTGATAATCAAAGGTGGAAAGGAGTGCCTTTCTATATTACAACTGGAAAAAAACTAAACAAACGTGAAATGGAAATCATTATTACGTTTAAGTCTCATTCTAGTGAAAAGGGTTCAAATATTTTAACCTTTAAAATTCAGCCTGATGAGGGAATTAACTTAAAGTTTAACATCAAAAAACCCGGTGAAAGTGATGATATAATTCAAGCAGAAATGGATTTTTGTCAAAGCTGTGTTTTAGCTCATAGAATAAATACTCCTGAAGCGTATGAGAGACTGCTGTACGCTGTAATACAGTCTGATACTTCCCTCTTTTCTACATGGGAACAAATACATCTTAGCTGGAAGTATATTGAGGACTTAAAAAAAATGTATTCAGAAGCTTCACTTCCGATACATACATATGAACAAGGATCAAGTGGTCCGAGTGAAGCAATAAAAATGATAAAAATATAGGTATAAAAATTACACTTACTGCAATCAAATGAGAAAAGTCCATTTCTGTAAAAGAAGAAATGGACTTTTCTATTTGTGATTCACAAAGTATAAAATTATTTAAACTTTAGAATGACATAAACAAAAAATAAGCTGTAATAATTGATCGTATTATTTTAGTAGCATATTTGTACTTTTTTCAATTTCTGCAGCAGCATCAGCAGCGCTGATTTCACCTAAAGCTAATTTTTCAAGTGATTTATTTGCTTCTGCAATAATTTGAGCCCAGTTTTTAGTATAAACTGGTGTACGCCCTGCTGCCAAAGCTCCGGACCATGCGCGTCGACTTTCTTCGTCAACAAAACTGTAAATAACATCAATTTCATCCTCTGCAATTTGAATCATCGAAGGTATACCTTTTGCAGAATGCATTCGTAGTCCCTCTTCAGAAATTAAGTACTCTGTTAGCTGATATGATTCATATGGATATTTTGAATCTGCACTAACTGACCAACAATCAATGTATGAACCTGTTATTACATCTTTATTTTGTGGCAATGGCATAACACCCCATTCAAAACTATCAATTGAAGAAAGGCTTTCCATCCACCAGTTGCCATCCATAAACATAGCAACTTTCCCAGTTTTGAACAATTCACTAACTTGAATTGTTTTTAATGTACTTAAACTTGGTGAATATCCACTTTCAAAAAATAAGTCATAAATGTATTGTAAGGACTCAATTCCTTCTGGGGTATTTATGGCTGACTTAGTCCCATCAGGTGTAACAAAATCTGCCCCATTTTGCCATAAAAGAGGAAATAGCCATGCAATATCAATAGTTGTACCTAAACCATATTGCTTGTTTGGTCCCTCACCTTTTGTTAGTTTTCCTACTATTTCAAAAAATTCATCCCATGTAGGTGCCTTTGTCCAATCACTATCTGGATATGGTATACCAGCTTCGTCAAATAAGGCTTTATTGTAATAAACAGCTATCATAGTTGTACCATTTGGCATACCATATAGTGCATCACCACGACTAAATCCTTCAAAATGTGATTCATAGTACTTTGAAAAATCAAAGTTTCTTTCTTTCGCATAAGTTGATATATCATAAAAATATCCAGAATCTATAAACTGGTCTTTATAAATAACTGATACATCTACAACATCTGGTGAAGATTTTGCCGCCAATTGAGTCATATACTTTTGATTAAAATCATCCCAGTTTGTTACATATTCTGGCGTGACTTTAATCCCAGTTTCTTCTTCAAACTTCGCAAACAACTCATTATATATATTTGCTCGTCCTTCATCAGCTGGAGCTAAAAATCTTAACTCCACTTTACCATTTGCTTCTCCAGAGTCTGCCTCTTTTGAACCACCACAACTAATTAGAAGGCTTGTAACTATTAAGCAACAAGCTATACTACTAACTACCTTTTTCATTTTTTTCTCCTTTTATTTTCGCTATAGCGATTTCTAATTTATCAAACAAACAATTTTGTATATACATGTAAGGGAGCTATTAATAAATGTTCCTTGCATTACTACAAAATAATTAACCTTTTACGCCAGATAGAGCTACACCTTCAATAAAATATTTTTGTGTAAAAATATATATAATTATAATTGGAAGGAGTGACAATGTAGCTGCAGCCATCATTAAAGTCCATTGAGAACCAAATTGTCCCTCGAGAGCTTTCATAACCAGCGGTAATGTAAACCTTTCAATTGAACTCAATAAAATAAATGGGCCTAAAAAATCATTCCATCGAGCAATTACAGTGAAAATAACTAATGATGCTAAAGCAGGTTTAATTTGCGGCAACATAATTCGTACAAATATACCAGGTTGACTACATCCATCTATTTTGGCCGCTTCAATTAAAGCATCAGGTACGCCTGTTAAAAACTGTCGAAGCATAAAAACTCCAAATCCATTTGTAAAAATAAACGGAACTATTAGTCCATAATGAGTATCAACCCAACCTATGTTAGTAAAAAAAATAAACTGTGGTATTAATACTATTTGGGCCGGAACCATCATAGTTAGCATATACATCGGAAATATTATTTTTTTTCCAGGGAACCTAATCTTAGAAAATGCATAAGCAGCAATTGAACAGAAGAAGACAACTCCTGCGGTTACCAAGGCTGTAATATATAAACTATTTATAAAACCATTTAAAAACGGTATTTTTTCAAATACTTCAATATAATTGTAGAACCGTATTGGGTTTGGTATCCACTGAGGTGGAAACAAAAACACATTATTTAATTCCTTCAAAGATGTTATAACCATCCATAAAAATGGTAAAATCATGATACCAGAACCAATGATTAATATTAAATTATTTACAATACGGGATAATAACTGAGGCCGACTATTCATAATGAACCCACTTTGAAAATTTAAATTGAAAAATGGTAATAATTGCCATTATAATAAATAACACGCAAGCAACTGCTGATCCTTCTCCAATTCGTTGGAATCTAAATGCATAATTATACATATATGTTGTTAAAACATTCGTAGCATCTGCAGGCCCTTGCTTTGTTAATACAAACACTTCTGTAAATACCTGCAAACCATAAAATATATTTGTAATTATAAGAAAGAAACTTGTAGCCGATAACATTGGCACCTTAATTTTCCAAAACACGGTCATTTTTGAAGCACCATCTATTTCTGCAGCTTCAATGAGTGATGTAGGAATCGCCTGCAATGCAGCAAGATATATTACCATTGAATATCCCATTGTTTGCCATACTGACATAATTACAACAGATATCATTGCCCAATTTTTATCACCCAGCCAATCAGGTCCTGTAATACCAATCCATGATAAAAATATATTAATTAAACCAAAATCAAAGCTATATAACCATGCCCATACAATTGATATAACAACTGCCGACGTAATTGCAGGCATAAAATAAATTGAACGAAATAATATTGATCCTTTTGTTGTCTTACTAAGTATGTTTGCAATAAATAAAGATAAAAAAAGCTTGCTAGGTACATACAAAATTGTAAATAAAATAGTATTGAATAAAACTTTGTAAAATAAGGAATCCGAAAAAATATACGCATAATTTTCAATTCCAACAAAATTAGGTGCAGTAAATAAATTCCATTCAAAAAAACTTAAACCAAAGGATGCAAATACAGGAACAAATGTAAATAATAGAATACCTAAAAGCGTTGGCAAAATAAATACATATCCCCAGAATGCATCTTTCCTTAATAACTCACGTAGCTTTTCCATTTATTTTTCCATCAACTTTGTGATATTTTCACATACTTTGATATTTTTATATTGTTCCTCTTTAATTAGATTCACGAGTTTTTTTGCAATATCGTAAAAAGTAGGGCCTTTATTTACAGTTTCAATTAATTCAATAAACTCTGGCGGTATATTTTTAGCACCGTGCAGAGCGCCTGTAATTGCTCCAGCTATGCTAGCTGAACTATCATTATCGCGACCAAAATTTACACACCCTACAACAGAGTCCATAAAGGATCCTTTCGACTGGTAAAAGAAGGTAATTGCAATTGCTAATGATTCTGCTGCATCTGCAAAAAAATCTTGAACCACTGCTTCGTATAGATATGGACGTATTTCAAGCATATTAGAATATGAATTTGCAACTTCAATACAGTCTTCGATAAGCTTCTCAGTTTTTCTTCCCACATAAGGATACATATGACACTCTGCCCACCGCTTATCTTCTACACGTTTTTTATGGCTCTTTACAGCACACATCATATCCTCTATAACTGATATGTAAGTAGCATTAGGTGTCATAGCAGAAGATATCGCTGCTGCTGCCATACTCGTTGCATAACGTGCATATCCTCCTACCATAAAGACAGCATCAAAAGTGTCATTCAATGCTTTTTGGGGATTACATGGTGAAATGATACCAAAAGGAGCAACACCCATAATGGCTCCATTTGTTGGCTGTCCACCAAAAACTTCCTTATCCTCCATGTAAATTGCCTTATTATAATATTCCTCCATAAATCCCTTTTCAAACTCGGTTTCTGCTCTAAAAAAGTATTCTATATATGCTTTTGCAATGTCTTTTGAAGTGACCATTGTACCTTTTTTTATAATTGCCTCAGCAAAAATTTTAGACATTCTCGAGTCATCTGTATATGCACCAGCTACAATGTCGAATGGGCCATGAACACTAGCATTGATTTCGGTATACGGTAAAAGCGTGTTAACCAAACCATAATCCTTTTCAATTTTTTGGTAGGTAAATCCCTCAACTGGCCCTCCCATTGCATCACCAATTGCTGACCCGATTAAAGAACCATATACTTTATCAAAAAGACAATCGTTATTATCCATCCTAATCTCCCGAGATATTATCTTATACTGTGCTACCCAAGAACACAAAACACAAGGCAACCGATTTCCATAATAACCCGATTGTATAAATTTGTCAAGATTTTTTTTTAATATTTTTTAATAAATTTACTAACAATGTAGTATATAAAAGTTTTAAGTATATATTTTTTACTGTATTTCTTTTTTATTTGACAATCAGCTTATTTACGTTTATAATTAGAAAACACATGAGGAAATCGATTGTCCTTTTTGTTAATTTAATTTTAAATTTAGGAGAACTACATGGCATTTCCAGAAAATTTTATATGGGGAACAGCAACTGCAAG
>CAYJIS010000017.1:0-31804 GCA_964370315.1 uncultured Treponemataceae bacterium | reverse complement strand
CTAATTTTTTGAGTACTTCTATTGCCGGTTGTTGGCTCACTGCATTTTCTGAATATATGTTAGCGTTCATTGTTTGTTACCTCACTTATATTTATGAATATAAAAATACTTGACATATTTTCATTTCTGGAGTAAATTTTAAGAGAACCACTAAAAGTGCGAATGCACCGTAGGTGGTGTTTTTATTTGTAGATAGCCCTTTCTACTTCAATTTCATCAAAATATTTTCCTTTCATATCTAAAATAATTTTCTTATCCTTATAGATTATTAAGTCATCTCCGATCAGTATAGCTTCATGAAACAAATACGTTGAATCTCCTTCATATAATCTTTCAAATGTAACAAAGGTTTCTATAGTCTCATTTGTATACGTACAAAAAGATGTTCTATCTTTTTCAATATTATATGAGTACTTAATCAGCGCTACACTACATACTACTAACAAAGCAAGAAAACCAATTTTAACTGGTAATTTAATTTTTCTTCCTGTAATAGAAGCCAAAACATCCACAATATAAAAAACACTAAAACTTATACAAATTCCGATCATTGCTATCTTTGTATTTCTTTCTAATAGTCTTTGCTCAAAAAAGGCCTCAACTCCACTAATAAGAATCCATAAAAAACAGACCACAATTACAGATGCAACAACAAGAATAATTGTAACCCATGGACTTTCATATGTTATTTTTTTTTGACGCATTATGCTTATAGAAATAAAGTAACTACACACATAAGCAATTATTGATAAAACTATGAAAAAAAAGAATACTATTGTTTCAAGAGAAAAAATGGTAATATATACAGAGTCAATTCCATGCATTAAGTAGAAAAATTTTTTTACTCCTAGAATCAACCCAATAATTACAGTGTAATAAAAAGTAACTACAGGAATAATTAAATTTAATTTTTTTAAAAAAATATCTTTTCCTACATCTATATTTTTTTCAATCACTCTCTCAATAATAATTGGTCTTTTTGGAACCTTCACAAAATTCTCCTATTTTTTGGGTGGTGGATTACTAGGAGGGGGCGTATAAGGAGCCTTCGGAGTGCTGGGTTTTCTTGGCTTTTCCTTTGATTCTTGTACTTTTTTTTTATTTTCCATTTCCTCCTCCATTACCTTTTGGTACAGGATTACTTGCAGGTGGCTTGTAGTCTGGTTTTGGGGTACTTGGCCGAATTTTTGTAAAACTTTTTTCTATACTATCGCCTACCAAACCTTTAACCCACATATTGTTTTTTTTATTTTCATTTCCCATTTTTTGTCTCTCCTTTATCGTAATTACCTACTTCTAATGAAAACTCATTAAAATGTCTTGCCAAATACACTTCTTTCATTTCGTAGAGTTCAATTCCATCTTCTCGTAAAACACTTACATCAGAAAGCACTATCTCGCGTATATCATCCCTATCTGAATAGCGAAATAAATACCCAAAATAAGTATTTTTTGTTACATAATCTCGAAGAATTATCCATTCATTTTCTTTCAAAAATCTATCCCACGCATCTCTGTTATCGGCTTTTTCTGATATCTTCAAATTTCGTAATATTACAAAAAATACATTTTTTTCTACTATGAGAATTAGTATTATTGTAAAAAATAAAGAAGTAAAGATAGAAGCCGTAAAGCTATGCATTTCAATTGTTTGTTGATTAAGCATGTCTGTTATATTAGAAATTCTAAAGTTATAACTAAAAGAATCATTCAAAAATTCTAATATACCATTCCCCGCCAAATAAGCCACAGTTGACAATACAAAGGCATCAATAATTATTCGCATTTCTGTAACGTTTCGAATATTTGTAGTCCACCTAAAAAAGTAAATACCAATTATGCCTGGTAAAATAAAATAAATAAACTGAGCAAAAAATTGTAACAACTCCATACTTTACACCCTCACAATTCCTGTTAATAATAATTGCATTAAAGATTTTTTCTTTTCTTTTTCTGCATCCAAGTCTTTTTTTAACAATTCTATTTCTTTATCTGCTGTAGATAAAATTTCTGCAATTGCATTTTGCTCTGGTAGAGATGGAAGGTTTATTTTCATTCCACTTAACGTAGGTAACGTTATATATGGTGTATTACCCTCATTTTTTTCTTTCGAAATTCGTAACGCTAAATAACTGTCTAAATAGAATTTGATATAAAATATATTATCATGAAATGCATCCAGAATATAGGTTCTTTGATATGCATTAAATTTTCCCTTATAATAATGTACATATCCTACATTTGCACCGTTCCCAGAAATTAAGATTGCTTCTGTGTCAAATGCATATTCATCTATAAGATATTTTTCTCTGGCACACGTAAAAAAGGCAAATCGTCCATTTTCTACCATAGCATTTGCATCTAATTTACCTGTCGTAATACTACATATTTCCCCCAACCTTACCTTTTTCCATTCTCCACTAAAACCTGCAAGCCTTTTTTTGCCTGTAAGTAAATTTTGCATGAGATATTTTTTTTGTTTTTCTTTTTCTACAATTCGTTTTTCTTTTAGCTCAATAATTGTGTCTTGTATAGTAAGAATCTCCGCAATTTTTTCTTGTTCGGGAAGAGGGGGAAGATGCAGTTGTAGCTTTGAGAGAGAATCTTGGCTTATATTTACGTGTTGTGATCCTGCTGCTAGACGAATAATATTTTTTCTAGCTCCAAAACTCTTTAAAAACAAGTTTAGAAATTGAGGGTGATAATCAGCCTTCTTTTTTCCTCGTATTACAAAACCACCAAATGTTGCTCTTTTGGTGTCAAGATACACATTAGATGTACCGGCATCTTTATAATTTTCAGAACTTCTTTGAAATATAATATCCCCATAGTCAACAGAATAAGTATCCAATAGTTCCTCTGAAATATCTATACTTGCCGTAATTGAATCATACATCACAGGCTTTGGTGAAAGTATGTCTGAAACACTAATTAGTTTTACGCCCTTACCAAATTTACTTATATCTGCATTTATTCCATTCTTTAATGTAACCAAATCAGATAATAAGCATTGCTCCCACCCATTAGGTACAGTTCCGAGATTTGTTTTTTTGTAACCGTCAGGCACTTGAGAATTTTGTATTTGTTTAATTCGTGTTTTAATTTCTTGGGTCATTGGATGTCCTTTATGCGTTAATTTGTCTCAACCAATCTCTGATATTCATTCCGACTCTAATAATATCATAATCATCCAAAATACCACTGTGCATTATTACATTTCTAGATTTTTCAATATCAGTAAAAATAGCATTTACCCATGGTTGTGTTCCAACACTTGGTTCAAAAACTTCCCAGTTTTCTGCCTTTGTTATTATTTTAGGTAGATCTCCAAAATCCAAATATGACATCATTGCATCACCTCTAGATACATGCCATTTCACACTAGATTCTGCCTTTTTTCGAGGTTCAGCTCTATCTCGAATCGATTTGTGTACACCTTTTTCCCACCAATCTGACCCGTATTTTTCAAGAAGAACAGAATAAATAAATTCTCTTGTTGCATTTTCAAATGCTGTTATTGTTGCAAAAACAGTAAGCATCGATTTCGATTGTTCCAGATATTTTTTATCAATTTCATTAAAGTTTAATTTTTTTTCAACTTCTTCAGAAAAGAATAAATCTTCTTTTGAATATTGTTTTCTTCCCGCATTATCAAGTGCCTCATCTGCTAGTATACCACGAAAAACGAAAGAATATAAATCGTTATTCATGTCTACCTCACTTAAGATTCAAATGCTTTGTCATGCTTGCAAACAAAGCATCGTAAACGGATTGATCACGTGTAGCAGGCAAATGTATATGAATATCATAGTTTAAATCAAAATTTCTTATGGATTGGTTTTTAGTTTCGTCTGTAGAAGTATTTTCAACCCTTAAAGTTTGCTTTTCAGTGGCTTTTTCTTGTTTTACTTCCTTTACAGGATCTGCCCAATCTGCGTACTCACACAAATTCACGAAAGTACTTGCCATATATGATATTGTAGATGAGTTTTTCGTACCACTTGTCATAGTTTTAAATTTACCCTCTACCTCAGATTTTTGCATTTTTTGAGCATGAACATTCAAATTAAACAAATCTACGTAAGCTTCCTTAATACCATCTGCTACCATTATTTTTGATAAGCTTTGGTCAAGAAATTTGAAATATCTTTCAGTCGGAATTCCTGCCTCATCTAAAAAACCAAGCGCTTTAAGTACTCCAATAAAATTTCTATCGTTGGAACTCTTAAAGTCTAAATCTTCCATAAACTTCATAGTAAATTTTTCCGGTGCTTTTGCAGTTAGCATTGACTCAAAATATTGAGGTATTTTACTAAATCCGCTCGTCAAGTAACTTGTAGGTATCGCCATATTTTCCTCCTTGGCTTTTCCCTACCATTTTGTTAACGCCAACAAAATGGTAGTAATTTCACTTATGGTTTTATTTTCTTTACATTTGCAGCTAACTCATCTATATCAACCTCTGATTTTAAACGATTTACGTTATATTTTTCATACTCCTGTATTGCGAGTGTATCAGCAACATTTCGGCGTACTTTTCCAAAATCTTGAAGCACCTCGCGGCCATTAAAGCGTAAAAATTCTTCTAACTTTGTTTCCCAGTCGGCCATGTACATTTGCCTATGAGTTTTTGCTTGTAACTCCGCATAATCAAGGTACATATTTACAATAAGATTTAGCGTAGTTATTTCTTCATGTGTCATGTAATTTTTTGCAATAGTTACGTCTGTTTTGCGAACCTTTGCCCCCTTAAATGAAGTTAAGCCCATGTTATCTTTTTTTGAATCCACTCTTTCTGCAATAAGCTCGGAAGCTGTAAATCCTGTTGAAGCATATTCCAATTTATTTTGAACAGATTTGAAGAAATTTTGCGCAAGTTCAGTATTACTATCATAGTCTATAGATAATGAAAATATTTCTTTTACCTTTTGGTAAATACGCTTTTCACTTGCTCTAATATCACGTATACGTTCAAGCAATTCATCAAAATAGTCATCACCAAAACTTTTAGGGTCTCTCAAACGCTCATCATTTAAAACAAACCCCTTTTTCATGTATTCAGTTAAGACTTTACTAGCCCATCTTCGAAAATGAATACCGATATTACTTCTAACGCGATATCCTATGGCAAGTATCATATCTAAATTGTAGTACTCAAGTTCTCTTGAAACTTCTCTACTCCCCTCCATTTGAACTGTTCGGAATTTCCGAACAGTTGCTTTTTCATCAAGCTCTTTTTCGCTGTATATATTATTTATATGTTCACTTACAGAGGATTTTACAATTTGATAGAGTTCACAAATTGATTTTTGTGTTAGCCAGATGGTATCATCTTCAAAGTGAACATCTATTTTAGTATCACCTTTTTCAGTCTGATAGATTAGTATTTTTCCTAATTCACTTACATCACTCATAATCCCAATTCCTCTAAGTACTTATTCATCTTCGCCTGTACTTCTTTTAATTCCGCCTCAATGTTAGAAATGTTTGCTTTTACCGTATCAATATCAATCATTTCTTCTTCCTCAAAGGTATCTACATATCGAGGTATATTTAAGTTAAAATCGTTTTCTTTTATTTCATCTAAGGTTGCAACATAGCTATACTTTTCTGTTGTTTCCCTTTTCTTATATATAGTTACAATTTTTTCTATATCTTGTTCGCGAAGTATATTTTGATTTTTACCTTTTTCAAAGTTTCCCTCTCCGCTTGCATCAATAAACAAAATATCTTTATGCGCTCTATTTTTCTTAAAAATTAATACACAAGCAGGAATACCAGTGCCGTAAAAAAGATTTGCAGGAAGCCCAATTACCGCATCAAGTAAGTTTAATTCAATAAGAGCTTGCCTTATTTTAAGTTCGCTTGCCCCTCTAAATAATACTCCGTGTGGAAGCACAACACCCATTCGCCCCGTTTGTGCATCTAAACTATTAATCATGTGAAGAACAAAGGCATAATCACCTTTTGAAGAAGGCGGAACACCAAGAGAAAAACGCTTATAAGGGTCTAAACTTGCATCCATTTTTGCCTTTTTGCTACCTTCTGTATCAGCATCAGATAAAAATCCACTATCCCATTTATCTAATGAGAAAGGTGGATTCGAAGTTATTACTTGAAACTTCATAAGTTCATCATTTTCTAGGTGCTGTGGATTAGTTAAAGTGTTACCTGCCTTTATATTTGCATCATCTATGTTATGCAAAAACATATTCATTGAACATAGCGCCCATGTTTGAGCATTTAATTCTTGCCCATAAATGGCAACTTTTTTAGACTTTGCTTGATTGTAGGCTTTAAGAAGCAAACCGCCACTTCCACAAGTTGGGTCATATATACGGTCATTTTCTTTTGGCTCTACAAGACGTGCTACAAGTTCTGATACTGCACTAGCGGTGAAAAATTCTCCGCCTTTTTTTCCTGCATCTGATGCAAATTTGTTTATCATGTACTCATATGCATCACCTATAATATCTGCAGAATCTAGTTTTGACGGGCTCAAGTCTAACGTTTCAAAATCCATGAGTAAGTTTTTTAGAATAGCATTTTTTTCTTTCATTTCTCCAAAGTCTACAGTTGAATTAAAGTCAATTGCCCTAAATACGTTTCTAAGCTTACCACTATTATGGTCTTCTATGTGAGCAAGGGCAATGTTTATTTTTTGCCCAATTTCTGCATCATCTCTGTGTTTGTATAAATAATCAAAGGTAGAAATGTCGTCTAATAAAAATCGCTCACGGCTCATTGCCCTTTCAATGCGATCTTTATCACCATTATATTGCTTTGAATATTCTTCTCTTTTTTCTTTGCATACATCATTTAAGTATTTTACAAAGAGCATAGAAAGAATATAATCTTTGTATCTTGAACTATCTATTTTTCCTCTAAATGTATCGCAAGCCTTCCAAAGCACATTTTGAATATCTGTTTTTGTTGTCATTTTCTTACCTCTTGTTTTTTATTTTTAATATGCACACCAAATAATGCATTGGCATAATTTCTTTTTTCGTTAGCAAGTTTTTCTAAAAGATGTATTTCTTGTTTTAAAAGGTTATACAAGTCTCCAAGTTTTTTTTGTGTTTCTAAATCAGGAAGATTTATTGATAATTCCTTAAAAACACCTGCCTTAACCATTGCAAACGATGTACCACTTGCAAATCCATTCATTTCATTACGAACATCATTTGTGTTTAAAAACCACAAAAGATATTCTGGATATATTTTCTCACTTGGCTGAATACATATAAAGTTAGAAGAATATACAATACCTTTTGTTGTTTCATCTATACAAACGGCAGTGTATGGATAACTTAACCTTACAAGAATATCACCAACTTGTGTTAAATATGTATTCGATAATTCTTCGCTTGCATACATTGTATCAAGTAAAGCCGTATCTATTTTGCCATCAGTTAAAAATGACTTTAATGTTAAAACTCGATATACATGCAAAGTCTTTTTTTTTGCCATTTTTCGTGCCAAAATTAAACCAGACTTTATATTGCAAACATCTCCTAATTGAACCACAAAAGCTCCTTGTTAAATATTCTGAACTTAGTAAATAATAACACAGCTTTTATTGCTTGTCAAGTAAATTTTGTAATTTTTCATGTAATTAGTAAAAAAGAACAGGTATTTTCCTTCCAATTCCCAAAATGACTATAAGTGTATGAAGGACACACTTGTTGTTTTATTAAATCAAGGTTTAAAACGATTTTTAACTATTTTTTATATGTACACTTATATAAAAAAAATTGTGGTTATTCTAGCAATCTTAATGTTAGGAATATCGGTATTTACTATTTCATGTAATGCGAAGCAAGAAATAGGAACTCAAAAATACCCAGAAGCCTTGGAAAAATTAATTGACCTTGTAGAAGGGATTTGTGAAATTTTAAAACGAGAGACTTCCGTTTCCATTCCAATTCAATCCTCCCCCCCTCACCTCTTCCCTACCTTTCTTGGCGCAAGCACAAACTCTTCATACGCCTGCATTTCCTTTTCAAATTCTTCTTTTGTCATACCCATATAGTTATGATTCACCTGTACATTATTTGTAATATTCTGTTGTATATACACATTTTCTCGCTCTTCCAATCGTGTTTTTTGCTCGCGAAGTTGCATTTGCATTTGTTTTCGCTGATTGTGCCCAATATCTTCTAAGGCCCCAACTACACTTCTACCAATTGCCCACGCAAATAAATAACCTAACATTTTTCACTCCTTTGTAAGTTGTGCCATGGACGGCACTTCACTTTACTGATACACGATGTATTGTGTTAATCAGTACTTCATCGGTAGCACAATACTCGATAGCTAAAAACATCACGATGATGTTTTTAGCGTATCACACCTGCAGGGTCATATATTGTCCCTACAAAAAAAAATATACCTCTTTTTTAAGAAAGTACAAAAAAAACTCCCCGCCAACGAGGAGTTTATTATTGAAACAATTTCGTTTCAATTAGAATAGTATATATTCTACCAATCTGAACTATGTTCTTCAACAAAAGCAACAAAATCGTCTACAATTTTTTGACATGCTGCATCGTAATCAAACGAATCAATATCTTTTTGAGTAACCTCTCTAAATTGTTCAAAACCGTAGGCATTTTCCATACTTACTTCATTTAAATCAAAACTAAACCGTACTCGCCCTGCTCTTGCTTCAAAAGAAAAAACACAATATGCATAGAGAGGTGGATTAAAACCAACATACACACCTTCTAATTCAATTTCAAAAACAGCCTTCCCTCTTACAGTGCCCGTTTCTGCACTTGAAAAATCTATAGCTTCTTTTGAATCTACAAAGGCTTCTACTGCCCAAGCATTAATATAGTCATATAAAGCTGCAGAACTTTTACCTTGAAAATCAATAACTGATTCAAATTTTAAATCTTCTTCATTTGGTTTAGGGCCACTTGCACATCCAAATAACAAAACGCTAATACTTACTACTAATAATATTTTTTTATTCATTTAATTTCCTTACTATAATCTGATAAATCGTTTAATACGAAAATCCTATTGCTACATATGGCACAACACTAACTGCCCCAGAAAAAAAGCTTGTAATCCCTGAATGATCAAAACTTAGTTCAGGCTCAGAATCGTAAGAGCCGGGCCCATAAATTAGATCAACCATTTGAAACCCCATAATTGGCACCCCAACGTCAACTCCATAACGAAGATTAACCGTTTCACCTAGCTTATGATACATTCCTAAGCCTAAAAGGAAATTAGCCCCAAACTTCATAAGTTTAGCTTCCATAGTCTCAGGGCGCACAGACGGTTCTGAATAACTTGCATTCGCATATACAAAACTTGCTTGAAAAGAAGGATTAATTTGTACACGCCAATTTTTTGCTCGCACTGGGGTTAATGGATACGTATAAGTAAGAGGAATAATAAAAGAAGTACCTTTTGCAGGTTTTGTTGCATTTGGCAAATTTAGAGCCTCAGCTAATCTTAATGACTGAATAAAATTTTCAGAACCATGAAAGTATCCTATTGATACTAAAGAACTATCTCTTTTTCCAAAACTCTCAAACACTAAATTTGCCCCAGGAAGAACCGTAAGCACATCTTGTTCATAATTATTCTCAATTATAGCTGCGGGAGAAATATAAACGGCTGATGTTTTTTCATCACCATCATTTGCATGCAAAGACATACATCCAACAATAACCAGAATCAATAATACTGACCACTTTTTTTTCATACACACTCCAAAAAAAATCTATCAGGGCTTTCAAAAGTAATGACTCATATATGCTAGTGCACAAGCAAAGCAAGTAGGTATATGGATGAAACTCTAGCCTAAATGCCATTCAATCATCCACCCTAATTTTGCCACATTATAGAAAAAATACAAAAAATAGTCAAGCAAGCATTGACTTGTTTCTATTGATAGTATATACTTGAATTATGAACAAGAACTACTTTTATTATTACTACTTTTCTCAAACCCGTACAGGAGCATATCTGTAAAGAGAATAGTAGTATAATACTATTGATAGACAAAGGCTCCTTTAAAGGAGCCTTTTTTTTATGCAAATAAAATTTAGGAGATAAATAAATGATTATTGTATTAAAACCGGATGTAGAAGAAAAAGAACTTCAAGAGTTTTTAACACTCCTTCATGGAAAGGGCTTAGATACACACCTTTCTAGAGGTGAAAACACCACCATTGTTGGATTGGTTGGGGATACTGTTTCTATTAATGAAAAAAGCTTAGAAGTGCACCACCTTGTGAGAAAGGTTATGCGCGTTCAAGAACCGTACAAAAAGGCAAACAGAAAGTTTCACCCCAATGACACACATATTATCGTAGGCGATAAAACAAAGGGCACAGACTTTACAATAGGCTCAAACAGACTCGCCGTTATGGCAGGGCCTTGTTCTGTAGAAAGCGAAGAACAACTTATGGAAATAGGCAAGGCCATAAAGATGAGTGGCGCTCAATTTTTAAGAGGTGGTGTGTTTAAGCCCCGAACATCTCCGTATGCTTTTCAAGGAATGGGTGGCAATGGTATGAGACTTATGGAAGCAGTAAAAAAAGAAACAGGGCTTCCAATTGTAACAGAACTCATGGCAATAAAGCAACTTGAAGAGTTTGACAATGTTGATATTATTCAAATTGGAGCAAGAAACATGCAAAATTTTGATTTATTAAAAGAACTTGGAACATGCAAAAAGCCTATTCTTTTAAAGCGTGGTTTAAGTGCCACTATCAAAGAGTTTTTAATGTCTGCAGAATACATAATGGCATCAGGAAACAACGATGTAATACTTTGCGAAAGAGGAATCAGAACCTTTGATAACTACACACGCAACTGTCTCGATGTAAGTGCTGTTCCTTTCTTAAAAAAGGAAAGCCATTTACCAGTTATTATTGATCCAAGTCATGCTTGCGGTATGGCATGGATGGTAGAACCCTTAGCAAAGGCAGCAGTAGCAGTAGGGGCAGATGGCCTTATGATAGAAGTGCATAACAACCCAGAGTGTGCCTTGAGTGATGGTGAGCAATCACTTACTCCTCTAGAGTTTGATGCAACCATGAAAAAAATTAAAGCCCTTGCCGAAGTTGAAGGAAAAACCCTATGAAAACCTTTGGATTTATAGGACTTGGGCTAATGGGTGGCTCATATGCAAAGGCAATAAAACAATGCTCAATTGCGGCAAGTCCCTTTATAGATGGAGGCATTAAACTTCTTGCATGCGATAAAGACGATGTAACTCTACAAAGGTCCAAAGCTGACGGCGTTATTGATGAAACATTTTCACTTGAAAACGTAGATACAATGCTTACACTGTGCGATGTAGTTTTTATTTGTCTGTATCCAAAACTTGCTCTCGATTTTTTAATCTCACACCAAGCAAGTTTTAAGGTAGGCTCAATAGTTACAGACATTGCAGGAACAAAAACAGCTCTTGTAGATGGCTTAAAAGATTTTACCAGAGACGATGTTGATTTTATTCCTGCACACCCAATGGCAGGAAGTGAAAAAGAGGGTTATGAACATTCTTCAGCAGATATTTTTAAAGGTAGAAACTATATTATTGTTCCAACAAAAAAGTCAAAACATAAGAATATTGAATTCTTAAAAAACCTTAGCCTTGCCATGGGTTTTAAAAATGTCATAGAAACGGATGCCCACAGTCATGACCATAAAATTGCCTTTACATCCCAGCTTTGCCATGTTATCGCTTCTGCTCTTGTTGATAGTGCAGAAGACACTCAAATTACTGCCTTTGGTGGGGGAAGCTATGAAGACTTAACTCGAATTGCTATGATTAACGCATCGCTTTGGACCGAGCTTTTTATTGAAAACAAAGATGAGCTTTTAGAACACATAGACAAGTTTGAAAAATCTTTAAACAGCTTAAAAATCTTACTACGTAACTCTGACGATGATGGCATGAAAACAGTTTTACAGTGTGTTAGAGAAAAGCGAATTGAAATGAGCACAAAAAAGCATACCTAAAAAGGTAGCACCTTCTATTACTTTGCACTATCTCTTTAATGAGTAGTGCAAAGCCGTTTTAATTGCGTTAGGGCGAAGCCGGATATCCTTTTTTAGCCCTGCTAAAAAAGATTGGAGGCGTAGACCGACGCCAAATGTAAGGTCGCCTTCCATTAGAGGCCTTACATTTGGGGGAACGCCCCTATATTATTTTTTTTTAAGAAAATCTAGGTATTCAGTAAACGATAAGGGATGAGAGTAGTAATAGCCCTGTATATACTCGCTTCCGCAGCCTTCAAAAAAGTCTGCTTGTTCTTTTGTTTCTATACCTTCGATAACAACTTTACGACCTGTGTGGCGTATTGCTTTTAAGAACAACCTAAAAAACTCTTCGTTACTTTCTTTTTTTGTTGCTAAAAGAACCAAGCTTCGGTCAATTTTAATTATTTCCACTGGTAAATGTAGTATAAGGCTTATGTTTGAATAATCCACCCCAAAGTCATCAATTTCGAAAATAAATCCTTTTTCTTGCATCTCTCTCATTACACCAGTTATGAGCCCAGCATCTCCTATAAGTGTACGTTCGGTAATTTCTATTTTAATTTGTTTTGGATCGATGTTATGGAGGTTTAATATACCCATTACCTTATCAACTAAATCATGTTCTAAAAATTGAGCATAGGGAAAATTGATAGAGATAGAATACTCTTTCATTTTTTCTCCATATACATCAATTAATTGTCGTAAATCTTTACACACCTTATCTATTACAAGATAGGTCATATTTACGATAAGTCCAGTCTCTTCTGCCAAGGGAATAAACTCATCTGGATAAATACTTCCGATACTAGTTCTCATCCTAATTAGGGCTTCGGCTTCTTTGTAGCTGTTATCTACGGTTGAATGTATCGGCTGGTAATACATTTCAAAACCATCATTGTCTAAGGCATATTTTATTCTATCTATTATACTATTTCTTCTACTAACCTTTTCGGATATAGTTAAATCGTACATATAATTATTTCGTTTTTTTTCATGTTTTAAGATTGCAATTGAATAATCTAATGCTGAAATTAACGTTTTCACACCTTTGCCAAACTCAGGAAAATCTACCCGCGCATATACCACATTTACGCTCACAGGTGTTTTTTTTCGCCCAATTAAGCATGGTTCATTAAAAAACGATGCCGCATTTTGTATCAGTGTATTTTTATCTGCAATCTGTGAATCTAAAAGCACAGCAAACTCATCTCCACTATATCGGTACGCAAGGCAAGGCGCGGCTACTGCACGCAGATACTTAGCAAAAGATTCAAATACCTCATCTCCACCTTCTAGCCCAAAGCGTTCATTTATTCCTTTTATATTTCGCAAACTAAACACAACTAATGAAAAGGTATATGATTTATTACTCGCCATTATTGGATTTCGTTTTTTGTATGCCTTTAACCTCTTTGTTATGTTATAGGTTAATCTGTCTCGATTATACAGACCTGTTAAAATATCTGTAGACTTTGTTACATTTTGTATATAAAGGTATACAACAAGGGCGCCTGCAACATTTGCAATTCCAGACAGAAGGACATATGGATAAAAAAATTGTGCAAATGAAATGCATGCCATAATACTTACATTTACACAGATTACAAATCCAATCATTTTATTTGTTTGTTTGCGATTTCTAAAGGCAACAATAAAAATTGCAACTATGTAAAAAAGCGCAACTGGATATGGCAGTTGAGAAAGAACACCTGGCTTATACCCCTCTGCTTGTGTCAGAGTAAAAACATTATGAAATACAAAATTTAATACTATAACCACAAGGTATGCTGCATAAGGAAGCATCAATAGTGCTAATCCCACTGTTAAGGTTGTTTTTTCATTTCTACCTTTATTTAGAGATTGTGTGTACAAGAGGCCCATAACTAGTGCAAGTGGTATTGCAGTAAAATACAACACCATAACCAGCTCAGACACCCAGATAGGAAGAATGTAAGGGAAATATGCTAAAAGAGAAGATACCAATGTATACACCACAAGAAAAAATATGGCAATAACAATTCCTTTAAAGAATTTATTTCGCCTAGAGTCAATTTCTTTTTCAAAAAATAGGTTGATTGCTAAAATTGTAACAATTACAAATGCCGCAATTTCTGCTGCCAAATTATATTCGCTCAAACTATCTCCTTTTGTACTAACACCACTCTATGCTATTTTCTACTATATACTAACCTATGAAGTTTATTGTATTTTTACCCTTATCTGTAATTCTTAAACCCATCCTTTCTTGTATAACACACGCGCACCAAAAATAGTTACAAGCACACTGATAGGAATCAATCCCCCAGAAATACTATTTGCAAGATCTGCAGGTAGTATTAAAAACAATGCTAATATAAATACAACTGGTACAATTGCAATTTTAGGGTTTTGTGAAACAAACATATATCCAAGTGCTCCAAATAATGCAGGAACAACATTCGTAAATGCTGGTGCAAACTCTGGTGCTGATAACACAGGAGTAAGTGGAACAAGTGCCAAAACGCCTACTATCAATATTGCATTTGTCACTAAGGCAGATGAGGCAACTGACAATACAGACAGAATGTCTGCTTGCTCACTTCCTTGCTCTACACCACTAATTTCAATTGCATTTATTGCACAGGGTATTTTTAAGTTTGTTAGATTTCCCGTTACAAATGCCAAATAAGAAGCTCCAGGCCCTAACATTGGGGTGTATGTAAGGGTTTCAATAACTCCAATGGGTATGTAGATTATACCAACCTTATATATTCCTGCCAATACATACTGCGCATTGGGCAAAACCCCTAAGTATCCACAAAGCACAACGGGTACTGAACAAATAACCATGAGTGATAAAATACTCCAAATACGTCCTACAACATGTATGTTTTCATTATACGATTTCATTAAACACCTCCTAAGCCGAGCACAGAAGAAATAAGCATTGCAAAAAGCATTCCCATAATCATACTAAGGGGAAGCGAAAAACCTTCCAAAGATTTTGCTTTATAGCGTTTTACAAGTATATCACATACAAACATAGCAACGGCAGAAACAAACATAACAGATAGAGACATCCATCCTTCATTAGGATCTAATCTCCAGTCTATAATGGGTGTCCCCAAAAACGTACAAATCATTCCCATAAACATAGAAGCAACAACAAGCCGCCCCCACTTATTGTCTTTTTGTTGCATAGTGCGAATACCACTTAAATATTTTTTTAAGAAGAATATATTAAACACTAAACCTGATAGGATGCAAACTGTCATAACTGTAGCAATAGATACAAATACTTCTGGAGTTAAATATTCTAACAAAAGAGCTGGTATATTTGCAGAACTTGCCGCAGCATCTGCTGCAATTAATTCGTACTGTACCGCCCCCACTACAGAAAGTCTAATCCATGAGAGTGGCACCCCTAATCCTCCTGCCATTGTAACAAGTCCTAATAAAATGGCAATTGATGGAATAATTGTAAAAACACAACTAGACTTAATAACTGTATGTATTGTTTTTTTATCAATTCCAGATGCTAGGGCCGCCTTATAAGACTTAACCATAAAAAAAACCGAGAATACAGTAATAAAAACCGCAACACATCCGCCTAAAAAATACAGGAACCCTGAATTTGCAAGGTTAGCCATACTTAGAGTTGTATTCACGTAATCCTCCTCAAATACTTTTTTAATTGTTTTCTTGGCAAAGCAATCCATCTCTTTTAAAGCTTTATTACTGTAAAAAGCCAAGATTTTTTTCATTTATTTATAGCTTTAGTATACCACAAATTCAAATTCAATGATATACTGAAAAGTATAAAACTATATAGTAGATACATATTTTTTGGAGGTATACATGAAACATTCTATCGCAACAGATAAGGCTCCAGGTGCAATTGGGCCATATTCTCAAGGAGTCCAAACATCATCTCTTATTTTTACTTCAGGACAACTTCCAATAGATCCTTCCAATGGAGCTTTTGCAGGAGAATCTATTCAAGAACAAACCAAGCAATCACTTAAAAATGTAAAGGCCGTTCTTGAAGCAGCTGGTAGTTCACTTGACAATGTCATTAAAACAACCGTTTTTTTAAGTGACATGAACAATTTTGGGGGCATGAACGAAATATATGCAGGCTTCTTTACAGAAGGTAAATTTCCTGCACGATCATGTGTTGAAGTGGCACGCCTACCAAAAGATGCACTTGTAGAAATAGAGGTAATTGCAACAAAGTAGTGAAAGAAAAATCTACATTACACCTTCCCGCTCTTCTTTCCAAGCCCCATATTTTTTTAATGGGCGAAAAAGGAAGCGGGAAAACAAGCCTTATTCAACAAGTTTTAGCACAGATTGACACATCCGTTACGGTAGGTGGGATAAGAACTCACTTTGAAATTAAATCACAAAACGAAAAAACCCTATTTCTTTCTCCTTATAACCGAGGTACAAACATTCCGGTAATGCACTTTTTAAATGGGTGTATAACAGTATACAACGAAAAATTTGAAAATGAGGGCGTAGAGTTCATCACAAAAGCTCAGTCTTCTCAGCTTATAGTTATAGATGAGCTAGGACGATTTGAGCAAGATTGTGAACAGTTTAAAAATGCAATATATACCTGTTTAAAAAAAACGAATCCAATTATAGGTGTTTTACAAATACAAAAGGGTAGCACCTGGTTAGACGAAATACAACACCATCCCAATGTTACCACTTTGTTTTTAAATAGTCAGAATAAAAACGAAATAAAAGCTATGATTATCAAACACATTCATTCTATATTTTTGTAGCATAAAACTGCGTAGATAATCTTTATAGTATACATTTCATAAAAAAAGCAGTGAAGTGTATCTAACTTCACTGCTTTATTATAATAGAAACTATTTTTTAGATAAAGAATCTCGCTACGAAAACGACAAATAGAATCCAAGAAACCACAGAGATGCTCTTAGCCTTACCTGTAGCAATTTTTAGGATAACGTATGATATAAGTCCCCATACAATACCTTCTGCTATTGAATATGCAAATGGCATAACTATAATACAAATAAAAGCAGGAATACCTTCAGTTGGGTCGTTAAAGTCAACTTTTGTAACAACAGCAATCATAAAGAAACCAACCATAATAAGAGCTGGAGCTGTAGCTGCTCCTGGAACCAAAAGGAATAATGGACTTAAGAACAATGCTAACAAAAATAAAACGGCTGTAGATACTGATGCTAAACCTGTTCTACCCCCAGCTGTAACACCTGCAGTACTTTCAACATAACTTGTAACTGTTGATGTACCAAGTGCTGCACCTACAGTTGTACCAATAGCATCTGCTAAAAGAGCTTGTTTTACTCGTGGAATTTTCCCATTGCTATTTACCAAACCTGCACGAGTTGTTACTCCTACAAGTGTCCCAACAGTGTCAAAAATATCAACAAAGAAGAACGTAAAGAAAATTGTAAAGAATTTAAGGGTTGCAATACCTGTCCATTCAAATTCTAAAAAGATTGGCGCGGCTGGTGTTGAAAATGGTGAGAATCCTTCTGGGATACTTGTTACACCAAATGGGATACCTACTACAGTTGTTAATAGTATCCCTATCAAGATTGCTCCAGGAATTTTTAATACATAAAGAATTGCTGTAATAATTAAACCTATAACAGCAACAAGAGGTGCTCCAGTTAGTTCAGAAAATGCAACAATTGTTCCTGCATCTCCCACTACAAGACCTGCATTAGCAAGACCAATGAGAGTAATAAATAGACCAATACCAACAGCTACAGCCTTTTTAAGACTGTCTGGAATTGCATCAATTATTGCTTCGCGTACATTTAAAAATGAAAGCAGAATAAAAACTAACCCTTCTAAGAATACTGCTGTAAGAGCCAATTGATAGGATTCGCCCATACCTAAAACAACAGTAAAAGTAAAAAATGCATTTAATCCCATTCCAGGAGCTAAAGCAACAGGTAAGTTTGCAGCAAACGCCATTACTAACGTTGCTATTGCAGCAGATAAAGCAGTTGCGGTAAATACACCACCTGCATCCATTCCAGTGGCTGATAGCATTCCAGGATTTACCGCTAAAATGTAAGCCATTGCGAGAAACGTTGTTGCCCCTGCTAAAATTTCTCTTTTAGTAGTAGTACCACGTTCTTGAAGTTTAAAGAGTTTTTCCATACTTCCTCCGAATAAAATTAATATATAGTAATTTTACCACAGCTATGCCCATCGCGCAAGGGTAGAAAATACGATAATATGTGATATTTTGTAAGAAAAATGATGCAAAAAAAAGCATTAGTTTTAACTAAAGTTAGAAAAACTTCTGAGCACCCTATTTAATATTTCAGGAGATGCATAGTACACAACAATAGTTGCCATCCTATCCCCTTTTCGTTTTAGTAAAAATGTTTGGTATCGAGTAAAAGTTAGGAATCTTATTTCGCAGCTCAACTCTAAATACTCAGTATTTCCTAGCTTTCTCTTTTCTTCTTCAAAAAAAGTTATATCGCGTCCGTGTGTTTCGGTTAATTCAAGCCGTAATCGTTCTATATACATTTGCTCGGAAAAGTTTTCTTCATTTATTTTTTCACTTAATATTTCTATCGTTGTAATGCCATCAGTAGACTCGCCTATTACCTCATACGCTACTTGCATTTTTGAATAATCAACTTGTTCAGCATTTGCGCCATCTAATACAACAGACTGACGTGCATTGTATGTCTTAATTGCTTGCTCTGAATTTAAAACGATATCTGATGTCGGTGAATATCGAAACCCAAACCACTCGCTCATAAACCTTCTTCCAACCCAACTTCCTTGGGTATAGTTTTCATCAACTTGCGTAGGAGTTTCTAAAGATTGGCATGCTATAAGAAAACTTGCGCAAACAAGAGTAATTAAAAATTTTAAACACGCATTTTTTCTCATACAATCCCCAAAAATAGAATACATAACACTTAGTATTATGCATCTAAATTATGTTCTATGATGCGTAATTTGTCAAGCCTTTTACAAAAAGACTATGCCAATGTGCATAGTCTTTTTTTTATTTTAATGAACTCAATTAGGATTTAAGTAGTTTTCTTATCCTTTGATAGCTCCTGCTACCATACTTTGCATAATCGATTTACTAAATGTAAAGTAAAGAATCATAACAGGAATCATTGAAATAATCATACTAGTCATCATTCTAGGATAGTTTTGAGTAAATTGCCCTTTTAGCAAAGTTAATCCAAGCGGCACAGTCCTAAGTGCATCGTCCGATAAAAGTGTCAATGCAAAAGAAAACTCATTCCAACAGGCAAAAAATTGGATTATTGCAATTGTAGAAATAATTGGCATGCAAATAGGTAGGACAATTGAAAAAAGAGTACGTGTGAAACTGCTACCATCAATGCATGCAGCTTCTTCGATTTCGACAGGTATCCCTTTTATGTAACTTTGAACTAAATAAATTGCAATCGGAATTCCAAATGCGATGTAAGGAATTGTCAACCCGTACAAATTATCAACAAGATTAACCTGATTAAGAAGTATGAACATCGGAATCATTAATGCATGAATCGGTACCAACATACCAATTAGGTAGTACATATACAGCAATTTACTTCCTTTAAAAGTAAATCTTGCTAAAAAATACCCTGTAACAAAACCAATTATCAAAATTGCAAATACGGATAAAATAGTAACAATTGCACTGTTTTTCATATATATCAACATATTACTTTCTGTAATAATATTAATATAATTCTCAATATTGAAAGATGAAGGAAGAGAAATAATATTTGTATTGAACTCAACCTCTGTTTTCAAAGAAGAGTACCCAAGCCAAATTACTGGAAATATGCAAGTCAAAGAAAAAACCATTATTACTGTATTCGAAAGCACGTTTGCTGCTGTATAACCTAGTCTACTTATAGTTGTATTCATACTATTCCTCACTGTTTCGTTTTCTAGCAATTAAACGCGTAAGCAGTACTATAGATAAACTTAGTACTAATATACCAATTGAAACCGCACTACCATAGCCTAATTTATATTGACCAAATGAAATTTGATACGCATGCAGTGCCATTAAATTACTCGCATTATCTGGCCCTCCGCCTGTCATCACGAAAATATGATCAAATGATTTCATATTACCTGCAACACATAGAATAACACAGACTATTATGATGTTTTTCATCATTGGGAGTGTAATATACCATGCTTTCTTTAAAGCTGACACTCCATCAATCTCGGCCATTTCAAATACACTCTGATCCATTGAACTTAAGCCTGAAAGCATTATAATTAAATAATATCCTATGTACTGCCACACAATTGGAATAGATACCAAGTTCATTACTATATCAGCGTTGCTCAACCATGGCTGAACAATATCTTCCCTACCAATTAAATTTAAAAAATAATTAAAAAGACCAAAATTGTAGTCATACAGCATCGACCATATAAAACCTATTACAACAGCAGAAAGAGTAACAGGAAAATATGCCATAATTCTATGAAAATTTTTAAACTTTGTATAGCGAGCGTTCAGGATCATTGCAAATATAAATGCAAATCCAATTTGCCCGATAATACAGAAAACAGTTAAGTATACATTGTTTAAAAAAGCTTTCCAAAAAACATCATCAGAAAAAAGTGCAATATAATTTTCAAAACCCACAAAAGTCTTTTTTGGACCGCCTGTCCATTCAAAAGAACTATAAAAAATGGCCATTAATACAGGCAAAATTACCGCTACAGTATAAAGAATAAACCCTGGTGTTAAAAACATAAAAAAAACTTTTTTTGAGGGGCGAATATATCCATTTATCATCAAAGTTTCTCCTTAAGAAAAAACACTGGCTTTCCAACCAGTGTTTTTAATTTGTATTAGTTTTGATCTTGAGCATCTTGAATTGCTTGCCCTACTTCTTCAGGAGTTCGTGTACCGGCTAACAATCCTTGCAATGATGTATTCATTGCTTCTATAACCTGTGGTGTCATCCACACATCATATACTGGAATAATGTTATAACTAGCATTTAATGCTAAAAATTCTTCTTGGACTTGTAGTAGTCCAGTTGCTTCTACATCAACTTTCATTGGAGTTGGTTCAGAATAGTTTATTGCTACATACTCAGAATATTCCTTACCCAAAAGAGTGAAAAGCAATGTAATAGCAGCTTCTCGTTCAGCACCTTCTAAGTCAGCATTAATTGCAAAAAACCAACCAGCACCACCTGCTGATGAATTAGCTTCTCCTTTTGCATTTGAAGGCATAGGTAAAGCTGCAACACCGATATTATCTTTCATTTCATCTGTTGCCTCTCCAAGGATGCCAGACATTGCCCATGAGCCTTCAATTATTGAGGCGTATTTCCCTTGGCGAAACAAGGCTTGTGTTTGGTTGTTATTAACTGAATTAAAGTCTGCATTAAAAGCATCTGCAGCGGCCAAATCTGCAAGGAGTTGCAATGCTGCTACAAATTCTGAATCTGTAAATTTAGCATCTCCATCATTTTGAATAATTGACTGTGTCCAAGCAGAACCTGTAAATCTATCACCAAGTGTAGAAAGAATACTTGAACCAGCAGGCCACTTATCCTTATTTCCAAGTCCAATCATAGGAATTCCTTGAGACTTAAAGTATTCATTTGCGATAAACATCTCATCCCAAGTTTTTGGAAATTCATCAAAGCCTGCTTCTCTCCACATTTCTTTATTGTAAAATACATATGTTGTTGAAGTATTTGCTTCATAAGGCAATCCATAAATTTTAGAGCCTCGTGTTGCAATTCGGAAAATATTATCAAAATACAAGTCCGAAAATTCATACGCATCAATATCTGCAGCGATATCACTAATAAGCTCATTTTCTTCAAAGGTATTTATCCATGGCCCCTTTAACATAAACACATCTGGCATGCTATCAGTTGCAGCTAACTGTTGAATCTTTACTTGATAATCATCATGAGACATTTCTGTATTCTCAATTACAATTTCTGGATACATCTCTGCAAAACGAGCTAATTGTTCTTGTATTGCTGCAGCCCGACCATCAGTTGAAGCGCCTTCTTTAGTTGCAAAATGCATTAGTGATAAGCTCACTGTGTCGCTTTGTCCTACATCTTCTTTTGCAGAACAACCGATAAATACAACAAATGCTGTTGTAAGTACTAGTACAAAAAATAAAACTTTTTTCATTTTATTCCTCCTTATTTGTTTTATACTGTAAAATCATTTTATCATCATTTGCTATATTTGTCAATATAATAAATTCTTTTTATTATATTAATTATTTAACAAATTCTTTTGTTTTGCCAATTCTATATATGTTGAACTGTCAAACGGAGCTTCTCCCACTAAATAATGATTAAATCCGTTAATATGTGAGTTTTCCCAATACAACATGAGAATATCCCCTCTTTCAAGGTTTGATATAATTCCTATTTCAGTTACATTATCTCCAGTAGCCAAAACGCTCCCACAAAGAACTTCCCTGCCTGTTTTGCTGCTTATTATTTTATAATCTAGAAGCTCATTCTCATTTGAATCATTTACAACCACAACTGAATTCGACCCTGTATCGGATTCATCTATCATAATACAAACAGTTTGTTGAGATCTCTTAATATAATGGTATGCTAATTTTTTCTCAAAATAATAATCAACTACAGCATCTGAAAACTGAGGGCAGCCATCTAAAATATTCCACCAAATTATTCCTGTCCGATTCCATTTACCAATTCGGAACCTTTCAATAAAATATTTTTTTGCTTCAGCTTGTGAAATTTGGCTAAATAATGAAAAATCGGTTATGTTATCTGGAATATTGCCAAACAATACTTGTATCTGGTTCGCCATCAAGTCAATCCGGTATGCATATGGTTCATCGATCTCAACAGTAGGAGAAGAAGCGTGCAACAACCACTCCCTGTTATTTTTATACGGCCACAAAGATTTTTCAGAAATAAATTTTTTCACAGACTCAACTGATGGGCAGCCATGATAGCCTATTTCACTAGCAAAATGCGCTAGCGCGTTTTTATAAAAATCACTTTTAAAGTAATCACGAGGGCCCCATAAATGATTTTCAGTAATATAGTCGCTTCCGTGCAACATACTCTCTTCATCCATATATGGCGAACTAGGTAAAAAGTCTCTTACAAAATCATGCATCCGAACCATTTCTGGCATAAGTTTTCGTGTGATAACATTGTCATTTGGATTAATTATATTTCCTCCCCATTCGCATGCAACGTCACACTCATTATCTCCTGCCCATAACACCAAGCTCGAATGTTGTCTTAAACGCTTTATTATTTGAATCAGCTCAACTTTTAGTCTTTGTAAAAACTCCTCATCCTGGGGGTATAATCCGCAACCAAGCATAAAGTCTTGCCAAACAAGGAGTCCTTTCCTATCACATAATTCATAAAACTCTTCATCTTCATAATACCCGCCGCCCCAGCAACGTATCATATTACAACCAATATCTTCAACCAACGACATTGCTTCTTTTAATTTCTTTTTACCTTGTGATGGAAAAGAATCTAAAGGCACCCAATTTGTACCTAGAATAAACACACGTTTTCCATTAATTTTAAAACAAAACTCACCTGATGAATTGATATCAGTTATACTTGTTCGTTCAAGCTTAACTGTTCGTAATCCAAATACAATATTAACTGTATCAACAATATTTTCACCCTGATATAGTATGGCTTCAACCTCATAAAGATTTTGTTCACCGCTATTACGTGGCCACCACAAATAAGGATTTTCTACCTCTAAAGTTAATTTACCCGCTTTACTCCAAACTCTTTCTTTTTTGCTAAACACGCTATTTTTACAAACACCCTTGATTTCTACAAAAAAATCTGAATAAGCATGCCGTTTTAATTCAAGCTCATAAAAAAATTGAATTGTCGCATTTGAATAGTCGGAACTTACATCGATAGTGTACAAATACTGTTGTGTAAACCCTATTTCTTTCGCCTTACAAAGGTAAACTTCCTTCCAAATGCCTCCACTCATAATGCGGGGGAATATGTCCCATCCATTCATATAATTCGATTTTCGCACATTCATTGCGTCATAATTATATTTTAAAGCATACGTATAAGCTGGGTTATCATATTCACGAGCTTTTATTGCAACAGGAGTTATATGAACAAATAATTCATTTCCTGTTTTTCTTAAATTACTTACCTTCAAAGAGTGAGATATAAGCATATTATCAGTTTCACCAATTAATTCACCATTACAATAAATAGTTGCATATGTATCAAGCCCTTCAAAAACAATAGTATCAAAATCCTCTTGATCATCTAAATCAAATATTTTTGAGTAAAACAAATGCGTCATCTCATATTTTTGCAAATTTAAGAGATTCTCGCCAAAAAATACATCCTTAAGCATACCTGCCTTTTCCAAATCTATTTCAAAATTTGATACTGCACTAGACTCAATAATACATGTTTTTTGATTATCTAGCTCACTTATGGAATTAATTTCTTTGTTCAAATTTATAAAATCACAATCTTCTAACAACGCTAATGTATAGCCCTCATTTAAATACATTTTCATTTAATTCTCCTTCTATCAAGTTTATCAACTAGTCATAATGTTTGACATCGCGACCATTAAGCTAGCATAATCTCCGATTTGATCGCCTAACTTTGCTGGCTTTATTCTACACACTACACTGGATTGGGGTAAAGCTTCTTTGGTAATATATTCAATCATGGAGTCTTCTAATTGATCTTTAGCCCGAGTATAGATGCTTCCTATTACTATGCATTCCGGATTTAAAATATCAATTAAAATAGACAACCCCTTTCCTAGATTTTCACCACAACATTTCACAATTTTTTTTGCTATTGGGTCTCCATTTTTTGCAAAATCAAAAATCATTTTTGCGGTTAAGGTCTCTAACTCATGAATATCTTTACAAAAATTTACACGTATCTTCTGATCCCAACACTCCCTGATAATTATCGAAGCTAAGTCTACAATTCCATTTCCGCTACAATAACCTTCAAAAGATCCTTTTTTATTATAGCCTTCTGGTCCAGTGTCTGTTAATCGCACATGCCCAACTTCACCAGCCATATCACTAGTACCTGAGTACAAATTCCCATTTAAAATCAAACCTGCACCTAATCCTGTCCCAAAAGTTAAAAAAATCATATTCTTAGTGCCTATGCCGCTACCAAATTTCCACTCAGCTAGAGCACATGCATTAGCATCGTTTTGTAAGAACGTTGGAAGGCCCACCTTTTCATTAAAGAACTTAACAATTTCTATATTGTTCCATAAAGGTAAATTTGGAGGACACATAATAATTCCCTTTTCTGAATTTACTGGTCCTCCACAACTAATACCTATTGAAATAAAAGAAACCTTATCACTACTGTATTGTAAAATAAAGCCTTTAACTATATTCAAATATTGGTTTAAAATAACTTGCGGGTCTACAGACTTACCACTTGGAAAACACTTTCGCTCAAGTATTTTACCGTTCTCATCACCAACTACGGCAGCGCATTTAGTGCCACCGATATCAATTCCAATGTAATATTTTTTTTTCATTTCTTCACACTTCATATAATTCTAGCTCAAGAGCAGCACATAACAAATGGTATATTTTAATATGATACTCTTGTATAAGATATGTTTCTTCCGCTGGGACTTGAATGCAAACTGAACATTTGCGACTTAAGTCACTTTCATTCTTGCCTGTAAATCCAATAGTTTTAATTTCAAGAGAATTTGCAACAGATACGGCATTAATCACATTTTTCGAATTTCCAGATGTAGACAATGCAATTAAACAGCCAGCGTGCTTGCGATAGCCTAGAACCTGTTGTGCAAAAACCATATCTGGCGATTCATCATTACAATAAGCAGTAAGTAATGCTGTTTGACTTATCAATGAAACTGCAGACAGAGCCATTTGCAAATGTAAAACTGACTCCGAATTTAAACTGCTGTTATCACTATTTAATAGCACTTTTTTTAGTTCATCGTTAATCGGCCGTTTTAAAATAAAACCTTTCATAAGCTCACCAACAATATGCTCAGCATCAGAAGCCGAACCACCATTTCCACATGTTAGGATAGTTGTTTCATCTTTACATGTGGTAAGTAGTATTCTTAAAGCTTCATTAATTTGCGTCCTAATTTCATTTAGCTCCTCATTTCTGGAATAAAAATTTTCAATAAAATTTAATGTTACTGTTTTCATATCATTTCCTTATATAATACATTCATTATATTATATAATATATTTTTTGTCAAATAATAAAATGCATTTATTTACTATTGATTCTAACTGGCTTAATTTTTACTTTCTTGACGAATACAGCTCCATGTGATAGAATGTAATATACTCATTATAGGTGCTCGTAGGAACAATTCAAAATGAAACGAAAGCTTAATACTCAAAAAAATATTTCAACTCAAAACCAAGCCCGTGTATTACATGAAATTTGCACAAACAAACTTATTTCCCGCATTGATATCGCTAAGAAAACAGGGCTATCTTCTATGACTATTACTAATATTGTTAATAGATTTATAACAGAAGAAATTGTAGTCGAAATTCAGGAAAAAAAAGGAGATGCTCAATATGGAAGAAAACCTATTCTCCTTGACTTATCAGAAAATTCTCCGTGTATTATCGGAATAAACTTCACACGTGCAACAATAAAGGCTGTTTTATCTGACTATAAAGCAAATATACTAGCAACAGAACATCAAAAAATAGGAGAAATTTCGAGTCAAGAAGATTTTTTAAGCCTTGTGTTAGATGTTATTTTAAAAATTCTTAATTTAACAACTAGAAAAATTATCGGTATTGGAGTCTCGAGTTTTGGTCCAGTAGACATTGAGAGTGGAACTATATTAAATGTTCCTAATTTTTATAACTTATCAAACATCCCCGTAGTACACTTTATACAAGATAAAACAAAAATAAAAACATATTTTGTCCATGACTCTAATGCTGCTGCAATAGCTGAAAATCTTTATGGTCGTGTAGGCGGAAAGGATTTTTTATTTCTAAGAATAGCAGATGGTGTAGGTGGCGGCTTATTTCTTAATCAACAAATATATAATGGAAGTTTTGGAATGAGTGGTGAAATAGGCCATATTTCTCTTAATATAGATGGACCACAATGTAGCTGTGGCAACAAAGGTTGCTTGGAAAATTATATCAATACAAACCTATTCACTAATGCAATAAATGAAAAGCATCATTTCGATCCCCCTCTCAATTGGGAGGACATTGTTTCTTTATATAATTCAAATCAAAATCTTTTTTCAGATTTTTTTGACCAATTTTGTAATTATATTGCACTCGCGTGTATAAATATCATTAATATACTAGATATTCCGTTAATTATTTTAGAGTACCGAGGTCAAAGCAGTGGAAACAAAATAGAAGAGAACATTGAAAAATTCATAAATAACCATCTGCTCGCAAACCATAAACGACATATTTCAGTGATAAAAAGCAAGTTAAATAACGATGCTGCGTTAATTGGGGCAGTAAGTGTAATTTTAAACAAAATATTTAACAGTGAAATTGACTACCACTAATCATAAATTTGTCAAGCCTTTTACAAAAAGACTATGCCAAAAAGAGCTCCTAGTATAATATACACAATGATTGGAATTTTTGTCTTAAAAAGGAGTACAAGCATAGCTAAATAGGCAATAATTCGAGGAAAGTCAATTAATTGAAAAAAATCATAGTCACCAGACACGGGCAAAACTACGACAGAAATTAAAAAGACATTACAAGCAGCAACCCACACAAGACCAGTTGCGGTAGGCCGTAATACTGAAAAAAGTGTTTTCACCATTGGCTTTTTTTGTATTGCCCCAAAATAACGTGCAATAATTACGATAACGATCAAAGAAGGAGCAACTGTACCAGCGGTAGTAATAACGCCACCCCACACGCCATGCATCTCATAGCCTAAATAAGTAGCCATGTTTATCCCTATTGGACCAGGTGTTGATTCAGAGACAGCCAACATATTATAAAAAAGTTCTGCATCGATAACACCCCTACCAACTAACTCTTGATACATTATTGTAATAGCAACTTGTCCACCGCCGATGGTAAAAAGACCTATATAAAAAAATAAACTGAATAATTCAAATAAGGTCATTTTTTACCCTCCCTTTCAAAACCTGAGCGGTTTTTAAGAAAAGAAATAAAATGAATACAAAATCCTAGTGCAAATGTGCCCAAAATAATCCATACAGTTTGAATGTTTAAAATAAACACCAGCGAAAAAGCAGCAACGGCAACAAAGGCTTGAAAAACTTTTAAAATCGAATTTTTTGCAAAGATAAAAGAAACTTTTGTTAACAAGGCAGCAACAGCGATGTTTACACCAGTTAAAGCCTTTTGCGCAACATCACTATCGGTAAAATTAGAAACAAATGATGCAATTAAAGTAATTATAATGATAGAAGGAGCAACCATGCCTAGTGTACCAAAAACTCCCCCAATAAATTTGTGTCTTTTATACCCAACAAAAGTAGCTACATTTACTGCAATGATACCTGGCGTTGTCTGCCCTATTGCAAAGTAATCTAACAGCTCTTCTCTGTTTGTCCATTTTCGTTTTATCGAAAGCTCCTCTTCTAAAAGAGGAAGCATGACAAGCCCCCCACCAAAAGTGATGGAACCAATCTTAAAAAAAACCCAAAAAATTTCCAATAGTCCTTTTAAAAGATACTGTAATGTATGTTTATCAGCTTCGTTCATTTCAAAAGTATATCATTTTTATTCTTTTTATAAAAGATATGATACTAAATATAAAGCTTGTTTACACTTAAATCAAAATTTGTAGTATAATATAAAAATGTACTTCAAAAAAATTATTCTTTTTATTTTAGTTTGTAATATCTCATTTTTTCCAATAATTGCAAAAGAATCAAGAAATATACTAGTCCCAGTAATATCGTACTACGACGTACGAAAAACCACCGAATTTTATGGCAATAAGCTTTCTGTTAACAATATTTTTGGAGGTTACGGAGGATTAGACATCCTCCTTAATAACCCCATTTCAAATATATCCGCTTTTATTGAGATTGGCGGCGGTGTTCAACTGCATAAAAAACATCTTTATAACGATGATTCCTACAGTTTTATAAATTTTGGCTATCGTTACTATTTTTGAAAAAGTAGTTTTTATTTTACCCGTAATGCACGCATTGAGTTTAGAACCGCTAAAAGAGCAACCCCTGTGTCTGCAAATATTGCCATCCACATGTTTGCAACCCCCATGGCTCCCAAAATCATTACAATTCCTTTAATCCCTAAAGCAAATACTATGTTTTGCATTACTATCCCTAATGTTCTGCGTGCAATTTTTACAGCTAAAGCTAGCTTAGAAGGATTGTCATCCATAAGTACAATATCACTAGCTTCAATTGCAGCGTCACTTCCGAGAGCCCCCATTGCAATACCTATATCTGCAAGAGCGAGAACAGGAGCATCATTAATTCCGTCACCAACAAAAGAAAGGGTACCACGTTTTTTACCTTGTTTTTTTAATTCTGCCAACATGGATTCAACATGCGTTACTTTATCTTGAGGTAAAAGCTCCGCATACACATGGTCTATACCAAGTGCTTTACCAATATGATTTCCTGTTTCTTGTGAATCGCCTGTAAGCATTACGACATCTTTAACACCGAGTTTTTTTAATTTTTCTATAGCGGGTTTTGATTCAGCCTTTGCTTCATCTGCTATAATAATGTGTCCCGCATATTTGCCATCAATTGCTACATGAATAATTGTTCCAAACTCACTACAATCATCCCATAAAATACCCATATCTTTCATAAAACGTGTATTACCAACAGCAATCTTTTTCCCATCAACAACTGCATAAACTCCATTACCAGCTTTTTCTTCAACATTTTTTACGCGGCTTTCAAACTGTGTATCTAAAACGTTGGAGTTTGTTTTTGCAAAATATTCATTTTTAATAGAAAGACTTATAGGATGATTAGAATACCTCTCTGCCAAGGCTGTCATTTCTAATAATTCGAGTTCTTTCTCGCTGTCCGTTGTGCTACAAGAATGAGGAACAACATGAACACCAACAACGGTAAAAATACCCCGAGTAAGCGTTCCTGTTTTATCAAATACAGCCTTTTCTAACCTTGAAAGAGCCTCTAAATAATTGCCTCCCTTTATAAGAATCCCGTGTTTTGAAGAAGCTCCAATACCTGCAAAAAATCCTAAAGGAACTGAAATAACAAGAGCACAAGGGCATGATATTACCAATAGAATAAGCGCCCTTTGAATCCACTCCATCCAACTTGCACCCAAGACAAGTGGCGGGAATACAGCCAAAAGAACAGCTGCTATAACCACTACTGGGGTATAATATTTTGCAAATCGTGTAATAAAACGTTCTACATGTGCTTTTTTACTAGAAGCATGTTGCACCAATGTTAATATTTTTGACACGGTTGATTCGCCAAATAGTTTTGTCACTTCAATTTTAAGTACACCAGTTTGGTTCACACACCCACTTAAAATTTCATCTCCAACTTTTACCATCCGAGGAAAGGCCTCTCCTGTAAGGGCAGAAGTATCAAGGGAGCTTTCACCTTCGATTAAAACACCATCAAGGGGAATTTTTTCACCTGGCATGACAGTAATAATGTGCCCAATGTGCACCTCTTGAGGCCTAATTTTTACAAGCGTTCCTTCTTTTTCAATATTTGCATAATCTGGTCTAATGTCCATAAGGTCGGTAATTGATCTCTTTGAACGCTTAACAGCAATGTCTTGAAACATTTCACCAATTTGATAAAAGACCATTACAGCTATTGATTCACCAAATTCTCCTAAAATAAGAGCACCAATTGTTGCAATACTCATTAAAAAGTTTTCATCAAACACCTGCCCTTTAAGTATATTTTTAATTGAATGCCAAAGAATATCGTACCCAATAATTAAATAAGGAATTAGATACAACAGCACAATAGGAATAGTATAATTTCCTACATGAATTGTTTCAAAACTAAATTCCTCATAAGAATGGTCGTGGATCAAACCCGCTGCTTCATGCCCGTACAACTCTACTACGTAGCCGACTACAAAGTATGCAATGGTCATAAAGGCGAGCTTGATTATAACCGTAATTGCTTCATTGTATTTTGAAAAAAAAGAATTTTCATTTTTAATTACTTTCTTTTTTTCTTTTGTACTACAGCAACCACAAGATTCTTCTTCTATTACAGTTTCACTTGCGCAGCAAGAATCGCCTTCATGGTGGTGATCATGATGGTCATGATGATCATCGTGAAAAAAACCATCTGAATCATCGTGTCTATGATAAAAAATTTTCATTTTTGTCTCCTAATATAATAACAGTATTTTTAATTTACAAAAGCGCTCACGTTGAGACAGCTCTTACTCTTCCAAATGTTCTATTCCTTGGTCAATAATCGACACAACGTGCGCATCAGACAAAGAATAAATTAAACTTTTCCCTTCTCGCCTATATTTTACAAGCTTATTTTGACGCAAAATTTTTAACTGGTGAGAAACGGCTGATTGTGTCATGTTCAACTTTTCTACGAGGTCTCCAACACAGAGTTCTGATTGCCTAAGTTCATAGAGTATTCTAATTCGTGTCGTATCTCCAAATACTTTAAAAAAATCGGCTAGGTCATACAAAAGTTCAAAGTCTAGATTATCGCTCATGGAGGCCTCCTAAAATAAATAAACACATGAACACCTGTTCATGTGTTTATTATATAAGAGAACCTTCGTTTTTGTCAAGAG
>CAYJIS010000016.1:0-31848 GCA_964370315.1 uncultured Treponemataceae bacterium | reverse complement strand
GAATAACCTATGTTATCCTTTTCAAAGGAAATTAAATATGTCAGAATTTAAAAATGTGTCGATGTCAGAAAATGCGAAAAATTACTTGTCTCAGTTAGCAGAAAGAATAAAAGGTCACTTTAATTTGTTTTACAATGAGAAAAAGAACGACGAGTTCTTTGATCTTTATGCTTTTCATCAAAACAACTTTTTTAAGTCGTTTTTAACACGCTCAACAGTATACGAAGGTTTCTCAATTTTTGAACATATGCTCTTTCGTTATGAAAAAGATTTTTCACTTGAAAAACTTGAGCAATTTCAAGAAACGTTAAAAACGCTTTCACCTATACTAGCAAACCCCAACAAATTACATAAAAAAAGCCTTATCACAGGCGTAATTATTTGTGAAAACCCAATAGTTGACGATATAAAAAAACCTGTTGAAAAGTTTTTTTACAGAAAGACTTATAAGTTTTCTTTCCATGGTTGGTCTGAAACAATTTGCATTGTTGTTTCTATGGCCGACAAAATAATTTATATTCCCAAAGGTTATAAGGGTTTACGGAAACTCTTTACCTTTTAGGATAAAGGTTCATTTACGAATTTATAGGAGGTAAAAATGAATGCTTTGGTTTTATTAATCGTGGGTGTTGTTTTGTTTTTCATTGCATACGTAACGTACGGTTCTTTCCTTGCAAAAAAATGGGGAATTGATCCGTCAAGAAAAACACCAGCAACAGAATTTCGTAATGATAAGGACTATGTTCCTACTGATGCAAAAGTAGTTTTAGGACACCACTTTGCTTCAATCGCAGGTGCAGGCCCTATCACAGGTCCCATTATTGCCGCTATGTTTGGTTGGCTTCCTGTATATCTTTGGATAGTTTTTGGGAGCATTTTCTTTGGTGGAGTACATGACTACGGTTCACTACTAGCATCAATGCGCCATGAAGGTAAAACAATTGGTGAAGTAATTCGTGCAAATGTTGGGGCAAAAGCAAAAGTAATCTTTACTTTGTATGCATTCTTAACAATTTGTTTAGTAGTTGCTGCTTTCTTAGACATTACAGCAAGTACTTTTGCTATAAACACTGCAAACCTTGAAGCTTCAATGACTGCTGCTTCTTCAGGTACAGCAAGTATATTATTTATTATTGTTGCATTGCTTTTCGGTATCTTTTACAGAAGAAATTCAAATCTTATTTTAGGTACAGTTATTGGTGTTGCATTATTAATTGGTATTATTGCATTAAGTGCAAACGTTCCTTTCCTTCAACTTTCAAAAACATCTTGGCAAATAGTATTAACTGTTTATATCATAGCAGCTTCATTGCTCCCTGTTTGGTTACTACTACAACCTCGTGACTACCTCTCATCTTTCTTATTGTTTGGTATGTTAATTGGTGGTTTTATTGGTGTATTAATTTCTGCCCCTGACATGAAAATTCCTGCTCTTGTTGGTTTCAATGTTAATGGTAATTTCCTTTTCCCTATCCTCTTCGTAACGGTTGCTTGTGGTGCTATTTCTGGCTTCCACTCTCTAGTTTGTTCTGGAACAACTTCAAAGCAACTAGCAAGCGAAAAAGATATTAAATTTGTAGGATACGGCGGAATGTTAATTGAAGGCGTTTTAGCTATTATCGCTCTTGCATCTGTTGCAGCTATCGCAGGTAACACTGATGGTAGTCCAGCTACACGATTTGCAGTTGGTGTTGCTACATTTATGAACTCTTTTGGTGTTCCAATGTCTGTAGGTAAAATCTTCGTTACATTAACTTATTCATCATTTGCATTAACTACTCTTGATAGTGCAACTCGTATTGGTAGATATCTATTAGAAGAATTAGGTGAAGTTACACAAAAAGATGGTTCAATTAAGAAAACAGTTTTCTGTAATCCTTATATTGCTACACTTGTAACAGTTGCAGTATCTCTTGCATTCACTTTCTATGGTTATTCAAGAATTTGGAGTATCTTCGGTAGTGCAAACCAATTACTTGCAGGGCTAGCATTGTTAGCAGTTGCTGCATGGATTAAAAAGAGCCTAAACAAAACTTCATGGGAAACAATTATTCCTTTGATTTTCATGTTCGCTGTAACATTGTCTGCTTTAGTATTGTTAGTAATTAACAATATTAAATTAGCAACACCTGATGGCTATGTTCTAGCAGTTATTGGTGTTGTTTTGATTATTCTTGCAATCCTTGAAATAATCACAACAGCTAAAAGCTCCAAAAAAGCAATGTAAACAGACATAAACGTTGTACTAAAGGCAATCGGTAAAACCGGTTGCCTTTTTTTTTATTTCCATCTAAGTCCTGCCAAATCTTACGCTAACTTAAATATATTTAAAAAAATTAATTAATTTTAAATATTTGCCTCTGGATAGATTGACAAACATAAGCGTCTATGCTAAATTTTATCTGTTAGAATTAAGAAAGGATAAATCTTAAGTGACACTTTTAAATATTTATTAGGCGTCACATATGTTACTTTTTTTTTCAAACAATGTAATGTTCTCAGATATGAAACCAATCTTTGAGAACAAAATGCTTTTTTTCATTTAGGAGGTTATGAATGAATGCTTTGGTTTTATTAATCGTAGGTGTTGTTGTATTTTTTATAGCGTACGTTACCTATGGATCGTATCTTGCAAAAAAGTGGGGAATTGATCCGTCAAGAAAAACGCCAGCTCATGTGCTGAAAAATGACAAGGATTATGTTCCAACTGATGCAAAAGTTGTTTTAGGACACCACTTTGCTTCAATCGCTGGAGCTGGTCCTATCACTGGTCCTATCATTGCTGCAATGTTCGGTTGGCTCCCTGTTTATCTTTGGATAGTATTGGGTAGTATATTTTTTGGTGGAGTACACGACTATGGTTCACTACTTGCATCATTACGACATGAAGGAAAAACAATTGGTGAAATTATCCGCGTAAATGTTGGACAAAAAGCCAAGCTTATCTTTTCTCTTTATGCATTTGTAACAATCTCATTAGTTGTTGCTGCATTCTTAGATATCACTGCTAGTACTTTTGCTTTTGATGTTCCAGATGCTGCAAATGCTATGACTGCTGCTTCTTCAGGTACAGCTAGTATGCTCTTTATTGTTGTTGCTCTATTTTTCGGTGTATTTTATAGAAGAAACACAAACCTTATCGTAGGTTCAATTGTAGGTGTTGCACTATTAATTGGTATCATAGTACTCAGTTCTTATTTCCCATTTTTACAATTATCTAAAGGCACATGGCAAATAATTTTAACTGTATACATTATCGCAGCTTCATTACTACCTGTATGGTTATTACTACAACCTCGTGACTACCTTTCATCTTTCCTTCTTTTTGCTATGGCAATTGGTGGATTTGTAGGTATCCTCATTACTGCACCAAACATGGAAATCCCAGCTCTTGTTGGATTCAATGTTAATGGACAATATCTATTCCCTATCCTCTTCGTAACTGTTGCTTGTGGAGCTATTTCTGGTTTTCACTCTTTGATTAGTTCAGGTACAAGCTCAAAACAAATAGCAAGCGAAAAAGATGCAAAACTCGTTGGTTATGGTGGTATGTTAATTGAAGGTGTTGTTGCTATTATTGCGCTTTGCTCAGTAGCTGCCCTAACAGGAAATACAGACGGAAGTCCTGCTGTACGTTTTGCAAACGGTGTTGCAACATTTATGCATTCATTTGGTATCCCTCTTGAAGCTGGTAAAATCTTTGTAACATTAACCTATGCATCATTTGCTTTGACTTCACTTGATAGTGCTACTCGTATTGGTCGCTATCTATTAGAAGAATTAGGCGAAATACCACAAAAAGATGGAACAATGAAAAAGACATTCCTTTGCAATCCATATATTGCTACTTTATTAACTGTTGGTGTTGCTTACCTCTTCACTGCTTATGGATATGCTAGAATCTGGCCTATTTTCGGTAGTGCAAACCAATTGCTAGCAGGCTTGGCCTTATTGGCAGTTGCTGCTTGGATTAAAAAGAGCATGAATAAAACTTCATGGGAAACAATTATTCCTTTAATTTTTATGTTTGCAGTAACATTATCAGCTCTAGTATTATTAATTATCAGCAACTTTCAAAAAGGAACTGCTGATGGATACATACTTGGTATCATTGCTATAATTCTTGTAATACTAGCAGTACTTGAATTAATTACAACCGCAAAAACTTCTAAAAAAGCTATGTAATTAATTTTTCATCATAAAAGCAATCGAGACTATCTCGGTTGCTTTTTTTTGTTTAGACCATCTTATAAAAATAAAAAAAGCTTGCAAATTTCCAAAACTATGATACAATAGTTATATGAAAAAATTTATTCTCGCCTTAGACCAAGGGACTACTTCGTCGCGTGCAATACTCTACGACAAAGAAGCTAAGCCCATTTTTTCAAAGAACCAAGAATTTACTCAGCACTACCCAAAACCTGGATGGATTGAACACGATGCAGAAGAGATACTCACGTGCCAGCTAGAGGTAGCAAAACAAGTAATTGAACAAGCAAAGAAATCCTTAAACGCAACAGTCGACGACATCGCAGCAATAGGTATTACTAACCAACGTGAAACAGTCGTTGTATGGGATAGAAGCACTGGTAAGCCAGTATACAATGCAATTGTGTGGCAATGCAGAAGAACAGCGTCTCTTTGCGAGGACTTAGAAAAAAAAGGTTTAGCTGAAGTTATACAAGAAAAAACAGGACTTGTTATTGATGCATACTTTTCTGCTACAAAAATAAAATGGATCCTTGATCAAGTAGACGGTTTACGAGAAAGAGCAAAAAATGGCGAAATACTCGCTGGCACAATTGATTCATGGTTAATATGGAAACTAAGTGGCGGAAAAACACATGTTACTGATGCTACAAATGCTAGCCGAACTATGTTATATAATATTTACCTAGATGACTGGGATGAAGATTTACTAAAATTGTTTGACATACCACGATGTATGCTTCCTCGCGTAAAATCTTCTAGCGAAGTGTACTGCAATACCGATGAGAAAATTTGCGGTTTTTCAATACCAATTGCTTCTGCTATAGGAGACCAACAAGCAGCTCTTTTTGGACAAGGTTGTTTTGAAAAAGGTAATGTAAAAAACACCTATGGAACAGGTTGTTTTATACTTATGAATACAGGTGAAAAACCTGTTATCTCTAAAAACCGTCTTCTCACCACAGTCGCTCTCAGCTTAGATGAAAAAATTTACTATGCCTTAGAAGGCAGTATTTTCATGGGCGGAGCAACCATAAAATGGCTCCGTGATGAACTTGAATTAATTTCGTCAGCACCTGAAGTAGATATATTAGCAGAATCAGTAGAAGACGCAAATGGAGCATATTTAGTTCCTGCCTTTACTGGACTGGGAGCCCCCTATTGGGATATGTATGCGAGAGGGACACTTATTGGTTTAACACGAGGTGTGAAAAAAGCACATATTTGTAGGGCTGTTATTGAAGCTATATGTTACCAAGTTCGTGATGTTCTTGATTGTATGATAGCAGATTCTAAACAAGAAGTAACAAGCTTAAATGTTGACGGTGGAGCAAGTGTGAGTGATGTAATGCTCCAATTTCAAGCTGATATAGTTAATACAAAAATAACTAGACCAAAAAACATTGAAACGACTGCTTTAGGGGCTGCTTTTTTAGCAGGCTTAGCAGTAGGATTTTGGAAAGACAAAAAAGAATTAACTGAATTCTTAAAAACTGATAAAACACTAAGTCCAACGATGAAAGAATCAAAAAGAAACGATTTGTACAAGGGTTGGAAACGTGCAGTAGAAAGAGCAAGGGAGTGGATAGAAAAATGACATATGATGTGACAATAATCGGAGCGGGAATAAGTGGCGCTTCAATTGCAAGAGAGCTATCACGGTATAATCTTGATATATGCATACTTGAAAAAGAAAACGACGTATCATGCGGAACATCAAAAGCTAACTCAGGAATTATACATGCTGGATATGACCCAGAACCTGATACTTTAATGGCAAAACTGAATATTGAAGGGACAAAGTTATACCCACAGTGGGCACAAGAACTTCATTTCGACTTTAAAGCAATAGGATCTCTTGTAGTTGCCTTTAGTGAAGGTGATGAAAAGATACTAAAAGAATTATATGAAAGAGGAAAAAAGAACGGTGTAAAGGAGCTCAAGTTAATAAATCGAGAAGAGCTTGTTACATTAGAGCCAAACATTGCAGAGGAGGCAACAGGGGCACTTTATGCACCCACAGCAGCCATCATTAGCCCATATCAAGCAACATGGGCAATAGCAGAGAATGCCGTCCTTAATGGGGTAAAAGTTTTCACTGACTGCGAAGTTCATGGAATTACATTTGATGAAAAAAATGGATCGCCATTTATAGTTAATACAGGCTGTGGAGATATTTATACACGGTACATAATTAATGCAGCTGGTTTATATGCAGATAGAATAAGTGCAATGGTAAACAGCAATGACTACGTTATTGTTCCACGTCGGGGTGAATACTGCCTCCTAGATAATAACTGTAGAGAGCTTGCTCACCATGTACTATTCCAAACTCCAAATGAGTTGGGAAAGGGGGTACTTGTATCACCTACAGTAGACGAAAACATATTAATAGGCCCTTCTGCTGATGCTTGTAGCGATAAAACATTTATGGGTACATACAGGGAAAACCAAGATTTTATCCTTGATAAAGGAGAAAAAACAATACCAAATATTCCACAAAGAAACATCATAAATTCATTTGCTGGTGCAAGAGCGATAGCGTATTACGTAGATGAAAAGGGGAAGGCTGGAAAACCTGTTAACGACTTCATTATTGAAGAAGATAAAAATGTAAAGAATTTTATACATGTAGCAGGAATCAGCTCACCAGGATTAGCATCTGCGCCTGCAATAGCGGTATATGTTGTTGAATTACTAAAAAAAGCTGGATTAGAGCTAAGTCCAAATAAAGACTTTATTCCAATTTTTAAAGGCATACAAAACTTTAAACTAGCAAATGATAAAAAGAAAAAACAACTCATTGAATCAAATAAACTGTATGGCAGAATCATTTGCCGATGCGAAATGATAACAGAGGCAGAAATAGTTCAAGCAATACACTGCGGTGTTGGTGCTGTAGACTTAGACGGTATAAAACGCCGGACAAGAACTGGCATGGGTAGATGCCAAGGGGGTTTTTGTTCTCCACGTGTTACTGAAATTATCAGTCGTGAATTAAATATTCCAATGATTGATGTAACTAAAAAGGGCGGCTGTTCTTTTATACTAAACTCAAAAACTCGTGAAGCCAGAGCAAATAAAGGAGAGCGGTCATGAAATACGATATAGTTGTTATCGGAGGAGGTCCTGCAGGATTAGCTGCTGCTGTTTCAGCACGCGAACAAGGTAGTGAAAGCATCCTTATCTTAGAAAGAGATGTCCGCCTCGGTGGAATATTGTTACAATGTATACACAATGGGTTTGGACTTCACCACTTCGGAGAAGAATTAACAGGACCTGAATATGCGGCAAGATTCGTAGACCAAGTAAAAAAGTACAACATTGAATATAAGCTAGACACAATGGTTCTAAATATTTCTGCTGAAGAAACTGAAGAAGAATACCCAAAAAGAATTGTAACCGCAATTAATACTGTAGATGGAATGATGAATATTGAAGCTAAGGCAGTAATTTTATCTATGGGTTGTCGAGAAAGGACACGTGGCGCTTTAGTTATTCCTGGCACTCGTCCTGCAGGAATATTTACAGCAGGTAGCGCACAACGATTTGTAAACATAGATGGGTTTCTACCTGGTAAAAAAGCCGTTATATTAGGCTCCGGCGATATTGGGCTTATTATGGCTCGTCGTTTAACACTTGAAGGCGTTGAAGTAAAGCTAGTATGCGAACTCATGCCCTTTTCCGCAGGTCTTACTCGAAACATAGTACAGTGTGTAGAAAACTTTAATATTCCACTTAAGTTTGGGCATACCATTACGGCTATACATGGAAAAGAACGAGTAGAAGGAGTAAGTGTTGCCCAGGTAGATAAAAACAGAAAGCCAATAAAAGAAACAGAAGAGTATATCGAATGCGACGCTCTCCTACTTTCGGTTGGTTTAATACCAGAAAATGAAATATCTCTTGAATGCGGTGTTTCAATGGATTCAAGCACTTCTGGCCCAATTGTAAACGAAAGAATGCAAACTTCAATCAAAGGTGTCTTTGCATGTGGAAATGCTGTTCACGTTCATGACTTAGTCGACTTTGTTACTCAAGAAAGCATCAGAGCAGGTCAAAATGCTGCACGCTATGTGCAAGGCGAAAGACCTTCAAACCCAAAGCACATTACATTACGACCTGGAAATCGTGTTCGCTACACAGTTCCACAGTATATTGAAAGTGTTGAAACAGAACATGATGTAAGCATAATGTTTCGACCAACAGACGTATACAGAGATGTTCAAATAGTGGTGTATAGCAACAACCAGCGTATAAAAGCTCAAAAGAAAAAAATCGTTCGCCCTGGTGAAATGCAAGTGGTTGAATTAAAACCAGATTTACTTTCTAAGGTAACCGATAATCTTACCGTATCCATAGAGATTCCTGAGGAGGACAGAGAATAATGGCAGATAATATCACAGAATTAGAAGATAATACAAACAAAATTCCCCTAACATGCATTATTTGCCCAATGGGATGTTTGATGGAAGTAAGTACAAAAGATAATGAAAACGAAATTGAAGTTACATCTGTAAAAGACAATGCATGCCCTCGAGGAGAAACCTATGCAAAAAAAGAACTCATAAACCCAACGAGAACACTTACAACTACAATTGCGGTATATGGAGGAGAATCGAGTTTAGTACCTGTAAAAACAGATGGTGAAGTTCCAAAAGCTCGCCTTATGAATTGCATGGAGATTATTCGTCGAAAAAGCATAAAAGCACCGGTAAAACGAGGAGATATTCTTATTCGGGATATTCTTGGCAGTGGAGTTAATATTATTGCATGTGCTGACATAGCAAAATAACGTAAGCACATAAAAAAAGTTCTTGATTTTAGTGCTATCACACTAATCAAGAACTTTTTTTTACCTTGAAAACCTGTATTAAAACTGGGCCTTTCTAAGTCTTACTTGTTCGATATCATTGCTAAAAAGCTCTCTAAGGTCATTTAATCCAAGTGCCATTAGAGCCATTCGGTCTATGCCTATTCCCCACGCAAGTACAGGAACATCTATACCCATTGCCTTTGTAACTTCTGGTCTAAATATACCTGAACCGCCCAACTCAAACCATCCTAATACGGGATGCTTTATGTGAACCTCAATTGATGGTTCTGTAAAAGGAAAATACCCAGGCACATATTTTACATCTGTTGCACCAGCTATTTCAACAGCAAACATTTCCAAAAACCCTAAAAGAGTTTTTAAGTTTACTTCATCCCCTAGAACGATTCCTTCTGTTTGATAAAAATCTGAAAGGTGAGTCGCATCTACTTTATCATATCTAAAGCAACGAGCTATCCCGAAATATTTTCCTGGTATTTTTGCACTAGCTAATTGATGCGCAGAAAGAGCAGTACCTTGGCTTCGCAAAATAAGTCTCTTCGTAAAATTTACATCAAATGTATAATTCCACCCACGACTTCCTGAAGATCCACCATTCTCATGTGTGTTCTTTACATTTGTTAAAAAAGGCTCTTGTATTTCTTTTGCATGCGTTGGATTTTTTACATAATAGGCATCATGAATATCTCGCGCTGCATGGAACTGCGGCATAAAAAGAGCATCTGAATTCCAAAACTCAGTTTCTACAAGCGGTCCGTCAAATTCTTCAAATCCAAGTGACGATAATTTATCTTTAACACTCTCTAAAAAAGAAACGTACGCATTTGTTCTACCTGGAATAATTCGAGCTGGAGGCACAGAAATATTATAACCTCTAAAACATGCATTTTTCCATTCGCCTTTTTCTAGCATAGATGAGGTTAAGCTTCCTATTTCATTACCAGTAACTCCAGCACTCTTCAATGCAGTAGAAACTTCTTGCGCACTTGGTAGTAAAGCATACACGACTGTTTCTCTTTCTACAATTCTAAAAGCACTGTCTGAAGCTCCACGCTTTTTCGCCATAGTATTCATAACATCAAGCTCTTCTTTGCTTAAGATTTGAATATCTAGTGTTGCGTTATCATCTTTTATTGCTTTTTGTAAAAGTTCTTTTGCTATTATTATGTTTTTAGGTAAATCCTTTCCTTCATAACTAGCTTGCTTTTCAGCATTCATTGAAAGAGAACCTTCTTTACTTAATTGACCAAAAGCCGAACCTACATCTTTATTTTCGATACCTAAACTCTGCGCAATTTCTGGCAAAGATTTTGGCCCATTTTCTTTTACAAAATTAAAAATACGCTCTGCAGGTACACCTTCTTTTTCATAAACTTGCCCTAATTCAGTTAGCTCAAAAAAAGTATGCTCTTCACGTCTTACTATACAAGCAAGTTCTTTACCAGTTAACCAAGAAAAGGCTTGATTAGCATGACCTTCTTTATAGTCTAATTCTTTTTGAAGTTTTTGTGAAGTTAACTCTTCATTTATTTTATACGTGAGCAACACCCGCACTTCAAGTGGGTGTAAATTCTTCACTAAGGCTTGAACATCCATTCTATTCTCCGAGGAAATTATATTACGTTGTGCTACTCAAAGCAGTAGCACTTTTTTTTAATTACTATAAACTGAATCTCTTACTTCTTCAAAACGAATTCGAGAAGTGTAATGAACAGTACTATTTACTGCATCATATTTCGTTGAATCTGCACCGCGATATGAATAAGTATAATAGGCTCTTTCACCTTTTTCGTTTTGTCTTTCAGACATAAATTGCTCTGCTCTATCACGAATTGTAATCATAGCATCACTTTGTTCAAACAAGTCCATATTTACTGAAAAAGTAAAAAATGCTTCGCCTGTAGCAGGCAAAAATTCAATGGTCATGAGGTATGGAATAGACTCATCTGTCTTTCCTTCTTCTTGAATTCTTTCTACATTTAGATTGTCAGGAATCTGAGCAAAAGCAACAGAAACTACACACAAAATCATAACTAACAAAATAATTGTTTTTTTCATAAAAAAGCCTCCTAAAAACTTTGTTTATTTCAAATTTTATTTACAAATATATTAAACACATAATTCAAAAATATGTGTACTCTTCTATTGTACTCACAATCAGAAAAAAATCAAGGTCTGCGACGTATTTTCCAGCATCAATATAGTAGCGAGGTAAATCTGTTAATTGTACCTTTCCAGTGATTTCTTTTGGCTTATTTTTTATAATACTTTGAGCATATGCCCTAATAGCATTTCTTGCTGCAAGTTCGCAAGCTATTTCTACATTTTCAATTCCATCATATACGGAGGCACTTCCCCTCCCAGTAACACTTACAGGATTTGCATCAACCCATCGTTGTCTTTCATGTATCATCCTTGCATCAAGATCAAATTCTACCCAAGCTTCTAAACGTGATTCCTGCCCGCCCACAACAACTTGTTTAATTCGTACGTCTATATCCTGCCCTTGCATACTTACAATTGGTTCAACTCGAAAATATTCTTTAACACCACGTATTTCATCAGATGGTGTATACGTAAACTCCCAACCATATATCAACGCCTCAATAAAAAACGGTGCAAGTCTTCTAATCCCATCAAGCCCTTCCTCAAATCCAGTATCACCTTGCTCTATACGTGTTGGAACAACAGGGGCTTCTTCAATAACATACCAAACAGGAAAGCGCAATAACGAGGAGTTTATCACATTTTGAGAATTAACTACTATACCACTTGAAAAGAATATAAAAAAACAAAAAGTCACAATTTCTTTTCGAAAAGTTTTAACAAAGCACTGTATTATCGAAAATAATCTTTCCATACTCTCCAAGGCTTAATCCCCATTCTAAGTCGTAAATATATCCATGCAAATACAAATCCTGCCAAATGAGTTGCATGAGCTATAGAACTACCTCGTGTAAATAATTGATTCCAAACAGAAAATCCTGCATAAATCAATACCAAAAGAGGTGCCGAAATAGGAAGAATACCCCAAATGAAAATTCTTGCATTTGGAAACATAACGGCATACACAAAGAGAATTGCGTACACGCCACCAGAAGCACCCATTAAAAAAGCATAATACATACCTGTTGTATAATAACCAATAAAAGAGGCAATTCCGCATAAAAAACCAATAAGCAAATACATTAAGACAAATTCTTTTGACCCAACACTTCTTTCAATTGCTGTTCCAAAAAATAAAAGTCCAAGCATATTCCCTAGCAAATGAAATAAATCGGCATGCACAAACATATATGTAAATAGCTGAAATATAAAACCTCTTTTTACAACGTTAACAACATTTAAAGCTAAATATGTTGCTAATTGCGGGTTTGTTTGTGTAAGCATATACACACCTATGTTTATTGCAATGAGTATTAATGCAGCATTGCTAAATGTATACCTAAAAGGGCGTCGTAAAAATCGTGGCATTTTGAAAAGCCTCCTGTTACCTATATTATTGTTAATTATCGTAGTGAAAGATAAAGTCCTCTTATGAGCCGTCTTGTTGGCGTTTTTCCTCTCGAGGAGATTCAACTTGTCCGAGGTGAGCATAATTTCTCATTAAGTTTAAAAACAAAGCCCAGCGTGGAAGAGATTTTTCAAACACTTCAACCGCTTCTCTGTTTCGTGATGAAGTAAATAAAAATTTAATATTTGAAACAAACTCAGGTGTGCTCTTTCGTGAGTCTTCTACAATCTGCAAAACTAATGTATAAAGTTCATATAAGCTAGCACATTCATTTTGTATGAGCTTTTTTGCCGCAAGATTTATCTCTGTTACCATTAATCCAAGTGTTCGAGAAAACTCAGCATCTTTTTGACTATCTTTAATATAGCTTAAGAGTAAAGCCGTATCATACTTTTCTCCCCGTGCAAAGGTATTTTCAAAACCTTCAATTCTTATTTTTATTTCTTGACACTCAAAAAAAGTTTCTGAGAAATCTTTCTTTTTTTCGGGAACATTAAAAAAACCTTCAACGACAATATCATTTAGCAAAGCTTGCACTTGATCTGTAAAAAATGACACCATAAAAGTTTTAATAATTTGTAATGGAGTTATCCATAAAAAAGATGATGATGACCCTTTTTGCAGCAAGTCATTATTTTGTTGAGAATATCCAATAAGGGCAACGAGCGGCTTACTCCCAAAAATCTCTCTAATCTCCAGTTGTCTTTGTTTGTCTTGGTGTTCTATATTTAAACGTTCTGTGTCTGAGTTAAATATAGCTTTTTGGCGCAAGGCAAAATCTTCTAAAGGCTTTGTATCAACAACAGCGCGCTCTGGCTCATATGAAACTGTATTTTTCCCTATTAATATTAAGTCACCTAACACTTCTTTTGACAAATTTCCATTTAATACAGTTGCAATTTTTTTTAATCGTTGCATAATTTGATCTTGTGACATTTGCCCTGTCTTACCAGGCAATATAGATTCAATTGCGCTAATGGCTCTTGCAAGAGCCCCTGTTAAATGCAAACTAGCTGTAATAAAATATAAATTGGAAATTTCATTTGTTATACTTTCACAAGGCACAGAAGCAAAGTTTGCCTTTGTGTCCATAGGTGAAAACGTTGTATCAAAACACTTAAGAATGTCTATAAAGTTGAATGTACATAAATCATAAAATAACTCCAAATCCTTTAGTGTTTTTTCAATTTGTAAAAAAGCTCCTGACTGCAAATCTTTTTGAACTGATAAAAAAGTTTGCATTTGTGTTGTAGAAACAGTATCTCTATTATCAGTATTATCAAGAGCCGTTTTTCTGTTTTCATAGGTAAGTGAATCTAATTTTTCTTTTGCCCCATCGGTGTAACCAGTTTTAATCAATGCATCGTATACTCTGTTTTTGATTAGGCTTTGCTCTTGCGTGCGCATAAAATCCAGCAAAGGTATAAAATATCCTGTGTTTGAATAAAGAGTATAAAGGTCTTGAGCCACAACTACTTGAACATTTCCATTCTTATAAATAGGCTTAGACATTTTAGAGAGTCGAAGTTCAATAGGCTTAATCTGCGGACTCTTATTTGAATCTGAAACAGCAGAGGAAAATATTTTTTTGAAAAAATTTACTATAAGTTGAACCATATCTACATTCTATTTTAGTTCTATTTTACATTTTTGACAAGAGCGGCAGCAGTATTTTCTTATAATCTGATACAGTCTGAGCTTGTACAATATCCTTTCTTATCAAAGCGCCGGCTTCCATTCCTTTGGTGTATGCACAAAACCTTTTTCTCATTTCTCTACATGCTTGCATTTCGCCTTTATCTTCACACAAAATTGCTAATTCTTTTAATCCCGCTTCAATACTTATTTTAAAAGGAATGCTTTCGTATGTTCCTGTTTCCAAGAGAGAACGTGTTTGAGAAAAAATAAATGGAGACCCCATAGCTCCTCGAGCAAACATGATGGCATCACAGGATGTTTGTAAAAGCATATCCCGAGCGGCCTCAGGTGAAAACAAATCTCCAGAGCCAAATACCGGTATTGGGTTTTCTTGCTTTTTCATAAGCGCAACTAAATCTGCCAAAATTTGCCAATCAGAAAAGCCCTCATACCCTTGTGCCCTAGTCCGGGGGTGTATAGTAATTGCAGCTGCACCTGCTTCTTTTGCTGCCAATGCTGCCTCTTTCCACACAATTGAGGAAGAGTCCCAACCTGAGCGTATTTTAACCGTAACCGGAATTGAATGTGAATATGAAGAATCTATTTCATGAGCTTTAGCAGCAGTCTTCGCAACTGAATGCACCACATTATATAAGATTTCTGGATTTTTCATTAATGCAGAGCCTGCACCCGTTTTTGTAACCTTATTCACAGGACACCCAGAGTTTATATCTATTACATCTGGTTTTGCATGATTCAAAACAATTGGAACACAATTTTCCATAGAATTACAATCACTGCCAAAAATCTGTACTGCATAATATTTTTCATTTGAAGCTCTTTTCATTATTTGGTCGGTTTTGCCAGAGCCTCTCACAAGAGCTTCTGCCGATACCATTTCGGTATATGAAAAATTTGCCCCACCATCTGCACAAATTGTACGAAACGCTCTATCTGAATAACCAGCCACTGGTGCTAAAAATAAATTTCCATCGAGAATAAGCTTACTCTTATTTTTAGCCAGAGGACACGATATCGATACTGAATGATAAAGAGATTCCATAATTTAAACCTCTTGAGAAAACCTATGGATCAAGTCGGAAAAACTTACAACTGTTTTGCCACAATTGCTCTGCCAAAACTTCCACATCCATATCTAGCATTTCTGCTAAAAAACGTATAGTTGACGGTGTATAGGAAGGCATATTTCTCTTTCCACGATATTCTGCTGGCACCATAAAAGGACTTTCCGACTCGACCAATATTCGGTCTACAGGGATGTTCAATACAGTATCATGCAAATTTCTTGCATTTCTATAAGTTAAGTTCCCTGCAAAAGAAAAATACACATTTAAATCAAGTGCTTTCTTTGCATAGGCGGCATCTTCTGAATAACAATGCAATACTCCACCAGCTGAAGGTAGTCTCTCTGATAGTATATCAAGAACATCCTTACCAGCTTCTCTATTGTGAATTATCACAGGAACATCCATTCTTTGTGCTAAATCAAGTTGATTAATAAAAAGTTCAATTTGTGTTCTTTTATCACCAAACTTTCTATAGTAATCAAGACCAGTCTCTCCAAGAGCTATAACGTTTGGAAGTTTTAAACTTTCTTCAATAGTTTTAGCCCAGTCGCGACCAGGATTCATTACTTCAGACGGAGCAACCCCTACTGCGTAGTACACACCAGATAAAGATTTTAAATTGGCATATACTTGCTCAAAATCACGAAGACTATTACAAATACTTAGTATGCGTGTAACGCCTACTTGTTTTGCTTCTTGTACAACTCTAAGTTGCTCTATGGGATCATCATAAATAAGCCCGATGTGGGCGTGAGTATCAAAAACTTTCATGGCTAATCTATCCAAAAAAAAAGGTTATAAGGAGAGCAAAAAAGCCCTCTAATCTAATATTAGTTTTAATATAAGGTCAAAAAAACTAATAATCTACTATAAGAATACCACAGTAATCTCATATCGTCAACATTATTTTCAATAAATATACTTTATTTTGAATTAAAAAGTTGATTACTTACCTTTTTTTGTAAATTTGATTATTTTTTCAAATTCTTATTCACAATGTTTGACAGATTCTAAACAACATGATATAATATGCCGATACTATCAATGGAGATATTGAGTGGCACGAAAAAGAACATATGAAAAACTTGAAAAAAGCATTTCTCATAAAGTTGCAAAAAAACTCGGTTTTATGTTTCAATCGATGCATAGAGCCTTTGGCACATTTGTAAAACTCTGTGATAGCAAACTAACAATAATGATAGTTCCTCATTCTCAAACAAACGTAATTAACTTTAGAACAAATATATTTTCACTAGTGTTTGGCTTAGTTATTATAGTTGGAATGCTTTTTTCTTTCTTTTATTTTAATAGACAGCATTCAATTTCTGCAACAGAGATTTCACGCCTTGAAGATGAAAATCGCACAAATCTTGCAAGCTTTGATATATTAAAAGATGAGAACAACAATCTTTTACATGCTGCAGAACAGTTTAGAAATACATTAAATGAATCCCTTGCCTTAATGGGCATTGAAGTAACATCTTCAACTCGAAATTCAACGAGTGGTAGCGACCTAGATTCACTTATGAATAGCCAAACCATAGCCTCTGGAACAACAAGAGAAATTGCAGAAGTGCAAGAATTAACCTCTTTTATAGAAAACAGTATTGAACCTATTGAACAAATAGGGGAAGTAATACAGTCACAACAAGCTATTTTTTCAGACACACCAAATATTTGGCCGTTAAAAGGCGGAGTTGGACAAGCAACACATCAATTTGGACATGCACTTCACCCAATAACTGGGCAATGGTATATACATACAGGCTTCGATATAGCTACAGGACGTGTGGGAGACCCAGTTGTATCAACAGCAAATGGGAAAGTAATCACAAGCACATACAGTGATTCACTTGGACTTCATGTTGCGATACAGCACAAATATGGGTATATTACACGCTATGCTCACATGAATGCATTATATGTTTCAATAGGACAAGAAGTTGAGCAGGGCGAGGTAATTGGGGTACTTGGTAACACGGGCATTTCAACTGGACCACACTTACACTATGAAATTTACATTGGCTCGAGCTTAATAGATCCTGCACCATATGTTAATATCAAGTCAATAAAATAGTCAACTGAGAGTATACTATGGCTTTTCAAAATGATGATGTTTCAATAAATACACTACTAGGGTCTGGCTCATTCATAAAGGGAAACTTAAAAGTTAAGGGCTTTATGCGTTTCGATGGTGACATTGATGGCGACCTTGAAACTACTGGTAGACTTATAATTGGAGAACAGGCAAGAGTAAGAGGCAACATATCTGCAGCTTCAGCGGTAATCCACGGAATCATTGAAGGTGATGTGGTTGCACCCGAAGGAGTACGATTATTTTCCACGGCCATGGTTATCGGAGATATAGTAACAAAGAAAATATCTGTTGAAGAAAAAGTATTCATCCAAGGCCAATGCATTGTATTCGAAAATGAACAAATATTTGAAAGCGCCAAGAGAATATGGCAAGATGAAAAAGCAATACGACGAAAAGCTTACATGGTAAACAGGAGAAACGACTAATGGCAGCAGTCGACCCACTTGGAATTGCACATAGTTTTTCTCATGCGGGTGAAATTGCCAAAAAAAAAGAACAGAAAACAAATAGTGCAAACATTAAAACGAAGTCTTTTTCTTCAGTTTTAGAAACAGCACAAAGCGAACAAGATACAGCAGAGATTGAAGACTCTCAGTTTCTTTCAGCAATAGCTGGTAAAGATTTTGATGAAACGCTACAATATCTGGTAGACTCTGTATATGAAGCTGGTGATAGATTAAAAAAATCTCCTTATACAGATGAGTTTAAGGAATATAAAAAAACTCTATCGCACTTTTTACAATTTGTTGTTAAAAATTCATATGAGATAGAAACAAAGCAAAGGCGAAAAGGCACAAAGAAAGTTGTATATACACTGGTAACCGTTGTTAACAACAAATTAGACAGCCTAGCAAATGATATATTATATAATCAAAAAGAACAACTAAAAATACTAGCGCGAATTGAAGAAATAAACGGTATTTTGGTTGATTTCTTTTCATAAAACACTTAACCTTTTTAGGAGAATATATGAGCGATATTATTACTGGAAATATAGATGATTTAAACACGGACCTCTCTTCTTTAGAAGATGAAGGTATTGATGAAATACGGCAAGAAGAAGAAAAAAATTATGTTTTTCCCACTCCTCTGTATCGATTAAAACTTGATTATTCAGCTGAAAGCTTGTATGCTACGGCTCCAAGCAGTATGAGCTTAATACCAGGGGATGCTGTGATTGTGCCTACTCGATATGGTAAAGATATGGCAACAGTACTAGGCATCTCTAAAAAACCCATTGGAATACAACCAGCAGATGTTGTTGAAGTAGAAAGAAAGGCTATAAAAGAAGATATCAAAAGAGCAAATGATTTAAAAAAGAAAGAGCACGAAGCTTTAAAAACATTTAAAGAAAAAGTGTTTAGTCGAAAACTTGATATGAAGGCTATTGGAGTGCACTTTTTACTAGAAGAACAAAAAGTAGTTTTTTTCTTTAGTGCAGACAATAGAGTTGACTTTAGAGAATTGGTTAAAGATTTAGTTAGTATATTTAAGATGCGCATCGAATTACGACAAATTGGAGTTCGTGATGAATCTAGAATAATTGGCGGCCTTGGTGTTTGCGGTAGATCTTTTTGCTGTAATTCTGTTTCAGACAAACTTCGTCCTGTTTCTATTAAAATGGCAAAAAACCAAAATCTTTCATTAAATTCTGTTAAAATTTCTGGGCAATGTGGAAGACTTTTATGTTGTTTATCCTATGAAACAGATTGGTATAATGAGGCAAGAAAAAAAATGCCGTCTGAGGGTACTCGAATTTTCTACGATGGTACAAATTTCCAAATAACTGAAACAAATCAAGTAAAAGATACAATTAAAATGACAGGAGAAGATGGAAGAATGCTTCAAATGTACACTTCAGACTTTTACCAAGATGGAAACAAATGGAAAATTAAAAAAAATAAACAGTAGCACAGACTACCCTACAGAGCGTATGGAAAAATGATTGTTATTTCATTTATTGGAACATTTCTTTTATGGAGAATCATATACACTCTTGCAACAAATGAATACAGCAAAAATGAACTTCCTAGAGCATTACAGTCTTTTTCTCTTCCTGCGTTATACTCAGGATTTTACCTTTTACGATTAAAGCATGTTTTATTTACACCCCTTTCAAAAAAAATTTTAAGCCTATTGTGGGCATTAACACTTTTACACACCATCATTTGTATCACATACGCATGTGTATATTTTAGCCCTATTCTTAACTATGAGTTAGTTTATGATACGCTACAAACTATAGCCGCTTTTTTATGTTTAAGTAATTACGACAATGACACCGCTCCAAACCTAGCAAGCAGACTTATTGCCTTATACACATTAGGTGTATTTTGTCTACAATGTAGCTTTCTTTTAATTCATTGGAAAATTTTTTATCGCCTAAAACTTCGACCACAAAAAAACAAAAAGAGTCGCAAATGGACAAAATAATAATAAAATTAAAAGTATTTGGAATACTTTTAGGCTTCACTCTATTTTATACGCTTCATTTTTTTTTCGAGCCTTCTATTGTTATACTTCAAGAGCATAAACGTCGATTACAATATCGTAATGCACATAAAAACTAAAAGTATTTGCTATATATAAAACACAAAACAATTACTTGACACATATCGATATTTTTTTATATAATATTATAGGAGACAAAAAATAATGACGATAACGGTATGTATGGGTAGCTCATGTTTTAGTAGGGGTAATGCATCTAACGCAGAAATGGTGCAATCTCTAATTAAAAAATTGAATATTCAAGAAAAAGCAGAAATACGAGGTTGTTTATGTGAAGGACAGTGCAAAAAAGGTCCTAATGTAAAAATTAATGATACCTTATATGCAAATGTATCCCCTGATTCTCTTGAAGACATTTTGACCCATGAGCTTTCACTTGAAAAAGGAGAATAGCATGAATCAACTACAACCAGTATACACAGAACCGACTGAATGCCAAGATTGCTATAAGTGCGTCCGCCAATGTCCCGTTAAGGCTATACGTGTTGAACAGGGTCATGCATTAATAATGCCAGAGCTCTGTATTATCTGTGGTAGATGTGTAATCAATTGCCCCGCAAGAGCAAAAAGAGTCCGAGACGACCTTCCAAAAGCACGGCATTTTTTAGCTATGAAAACTAAAGTAATTGCTTCTTTAGCACCATCCTTCGTATCAGAATTTCCTGAATGCACGAAAGAACAACTTATTACAGCTATTAAAACTCTTGGTTTTTTTGGAGTTTCAGAAACAGCTATCGGAGCTGACTTAGTTTCATCACAAATTGCAAATGATATCGAAAATGCTATGTTGCACAAAGATGGCCAAAAACTTTTTTTATCTTCCGCATGCCCAACAACGGTTGAATATATTAAACATGTAATGCCAGATTTTGTCCCATTTATTACGGACAGGGCTTCTCCTTTATTAGCTCATTCAAGATTTATAAAAGAGTACTATGGAGAAGATACTGCGATTATATTTATAGGGCCATGCCTTTCAAAAAAAAGAGAAGCTGATGTTTTTGACGAAATAGAAGTAAGCATATCTTTTTCAGATCTTAGGCAACTGTTTTTAGAAGAAGGAATAGACCCTTCAAAAATACCTCAAGAAGAAGCAGTAAATGAGTTCATACCCTTTAGAGCTGCAAAGGGAACTCTTTATCCAATAGATGGTGGTATGATAGCCTCTATAAAGCGCTATAGTGACCTTGAAGGAGTTCGGGTAATGTCTGTTGCTGGAGTAGATGAGTTTCCTTCAACATTGGCAGGGCTTCATAAAGAAAAACTTTCAGAGCCTCTCTTTATAGAAATGTTAGCTTGCCCAGGAGGTTGTATTAATGGCCCTGCGTGCACTGTCCATCGCTCCACAGCAATAAAGAGAGTAAATCTTGTAGATTATGCTGAAACAGCACCAGAGCGCCTATCAAAGGATATAGTTGATGCAAAAAGAAATCTCTCTGGAACTGTCCCTGTAAATGCCCTTGGTGAAAAAGGCATTGGTGAAGAAAAGATTCAAACAGCGCTTCGTTCAGTAGGAAAATACACTAAGTCTGATGAGCTTAACTGTGCAGGCTGTGGTTATGATACCTGTAGAGAATTTGCACATGCAATAATTGAACAACGAGCAGAAAAAACGATGTGTGTATCTTACATGAAAAAACTTGCTCAAAAAAAAGCAAATGGTTTAGTTCAAGCAATTCCAAGTGGTGTTGTAATTGTAAACAAAAATCTCGAAATAATTGAATGTAATCCAAATTTTGCTCGCCTTATTGGGAATGACATTTCAGAAATGTACGAAGCAAAGCCAGGTCTAGAAGGAGCAGACTTAACACGAATAATTGATTTTTATCGTTTTTTTGAAGATGTTCTTTCAAAGAATGGACCAGAGGTTATTGAGCGAGAAGTACGAAGCGGGAAAAAGATTTTTCATGTTTCAGTTTTTGTAATAGAAAAAGAAGAGTTTGCAGGAGGTGTAATTGAAGATGTTACAGCTCCACAAATACAAAAATCAAGAGTTGTAAAACAAGCTCAAAAGGTAATTACAAAAAATTTATCTGTAGTTCAAAAAATTGCCTTTTTACTAGGTGAAAATGCTGCCGAAACAGAGTCAATGTTAAACTCTATTATAGATTCCTTTTCAGAAGAGGAGGATTCATGACAACTCCTTTAAATGTAGATGTTTCAAGTGCCGATAAAATAGAAACATTTATTGAAGTGGGGCACTACCAAGTATGCAAACATAAAAACTTTGCAGAAGGTGATGTCTTTTTGTCGCAAAAAAATACCACTGATGGAAGAGTTATTACAGCCCTCTCAGACGGACTTGGATCTGGTATAAAAGCAGGAGTACTCGCAACTCTAACTGCTACAATGGCTACTAAATTTATCTCCTCAGATATTCCAATGAGAAAAGCTGCTAATATAATTATGGATACCCTCCCCGTATGCAAAGAAAGAGGTATAAGTTATGCTACATTCACGCTTGTTGACATCGAACCAAGTGCATTAGTGCATATTATGGAGTATGATAACCCACCTTATATACTCATTCGAGAACAAACTCTTGTTGAACCTATCAAAGACATTAGCCCCATTGAAAGAAAAAACTTATCTACCGCACCACGCATTGAAGCATTACTTCATTATTCACAGTACAAAGCACGCCCGGGTGACAGATTGATATTTTTTTCAGATGGAGTAACGCAATCAGGAATGGGAAGCCCATCACTTCCGTTTGGCTGGGGGAATGAAAATTCTTTGGACTTTATTCTTGAAAATGTTAGATTAAACCCCGAAATAAGTGCGCGAGATTTAGCGCGTACAATTGTTCAAAAAGCGGTTTGTCATGATGCATACAAACCAAAAGATGATATAACCTGCGGTGTTGTATATTTCCGAAAGCCTAGAGATATGCTGGTATTTACTGGTCCTCCAATTAATAAAGAAAGCGATGCAGAAATTGCCCAGCGATTTGATATTTTTGATGGAACTAAAATAATTTGTGGTGGAACGAGTGCAAACATTATATCTAGGGAACTGGGCAGAAAAGTAACCGTTTCTCTAAAAAACTTTGACCCAGTAATTCCTCCTGCCTCACAGATGGAAGGTGCAGATTTAATAACTGAAGGTATTATAACCATGGGCGCAGTTGCAGAAATATTAGAAAAGGGAGCGCGCCTTGAAAATTTAAAATCAAATCCTGCAACAAAAATTGTAGAATTCTTTTTAAATTCAGACAGGATACAATTTTATGTGGGAACAAAGATCAATGAAGCTCATCAAGACCCTAACATGCCTGTTGAGCTTGAAATTCGCAGAAACATAATAAAAAGAGTCGCAACATTATTAACAGAACGATATTTAAAAGAAGTTACTATTGATTATTTTTAAGATAAAAAAGACAATAAAATAATATATTTTAAGGAGATAAATTATGGCAAAAATTAAAGTATCTATTTGCACAGGAACGACTTGTTACGTTATGGGTGCTTCGGAGTTATTACTACTCGAGGAAGAGCTTCCTAATGACATAAAAGATAAGGTAGATATCGAAGGTGTTACATGCCTAGAATTATGTAAAAATGGCAGTACATCAAAAGCACCATACGTAATGATCGCTGGAGAAGTCCATGAGGACGCTACATTACAAAGTGTAATAGAAAAAATAAAGGAAAAAGTATGCTAAATATAAATAATAATGCAGCACATCTAAAGAGAGAAATACTTGTCCAAATAGCTCAATTGCAATTAAACAATAATCTTGAAAAAGGAGTGCATTATATCCCTCGTAAAATGATTCCAAGAAACTCAGAGCCTTTACGTTGTTGTATTTTTCATGATAGAGAAATAATACGTCAACGTGTTATTGCCAGAATGGGATGCTCTCTGGAAACATATGATGAAGAAAAAACACTTGCAGAATATGCAAAGGAATCTCTTGAACGGAAGGCTCCTACATGGCCTATTCTAACCGTTTTAGATGAAGCTTGTAATGCATGTGTTAAAAGCCAATTCATGGTCACCAATGCTTGCCAAGCATGTGTTGCACGTCCATGTATGGTTAACTGCCCTAAAAAGTGTATTAATATAAAAAATGGTCGAGCCTTAATTGAAGAAGAAAACTGCATAAACTGTGGTATGTGCCTTAACAATTGCCCCTATCATGCAATCATCAAAATTCCTGTACCTTGCGAAGAATCGTGTCCAGTAGGCGCAATTTCAAAAAATGATCAAGGAAAAGAAACTATAGACTACACAAAATGTATTTTTTGTGGTAACTGTATGAGAGAATGCCCCTTTGGCGCAATGATGGACAAAGGCCAACTTGTAGACGTTATTAAGAATATAATGGATGGAAAAAATGTTGTCGCAATGTATGCCCCTGCAGTCGCTGCTCAATTTAGAGCGGCGCCTGGCCAATTGGAAACGGCACTAAAAAGTGCTGGCTTTACAGATGTTTGGGAAGTTGCGATAGGTGCTGATATTACGTCAGATAAAGAAGCTAAAGAATTTGAAGAAAGAATGGAACATGGCGATAAGCTTATGACAACATCTTGCTGTCCTGCATATGTTAGAGCAGTAAATGTACACGTACCAGAGCTAAACCCCTGTGTTTCAGATACAAGAACCCCTATGCATTACACTGCTGAAATTGTAAAGAAAAAAGATCCTAACTGTGTTTCAGTTTTCATAGGGCCTTGTTTAGCAAAAAGAAGAGAAGGCATGGATGACGAACATGTAGACTATGTTCTCTCAGTTGAAGAGATGGGAGCTTTTTTTATTGCAAAAGAAATTGAAATTGGAAATGTCGAAGCAGCACCAGGTTCTATTATCCCAACAGCATCTGGAAGAAACTTTGCTACAACAGGTGGCGTTGCAGAAGCAGTACGTATTCGACTAAAACACCCAGAAAAATTAAAGGCTGCTGTTATTAATGGACTTGATAAAGCAGGCATGAAACTTTTACAAAATTATGGGAAAATACAAAGTGGACAAACTGCAATTACAGATGATACACCTAACCTTGTAGAGGTTATGGCTTGCGAAGGAGGCTGCGTTGGAGGACCGTCTGTAATATCCAATGTAAAAGTTGCTACAATGCAATTGAAAAAATATGTTGGTGATGGAGCAAAAGACAGCTTAAGCAGCTAATAGTATGAGTGGTTACCCCACTCATACTACTAGTCAAATTCATCACCCAAATAAATCTTCCGTGCAACCTCAGAGTTTATTATCTCTTTTTGTGTACCATGCACTAAAATTTCGCCTTGATTTATTATAATTGCCTCATCAGTGATATCGAGCGTTGCACGGACATTGTGGTCCGTTATCAATACACCAATACCTCTATGTGACAACAAATTAACTACTTCTTTGATATCGGCTACGGCAATTGGATCAATACCAGCAAAAGGCTCATCTAATAAAAGAAATTTTGGATCTGTCGCAAGAGCCCGAGCTATTTCTGTCCTTCTCCGTTCCCCTCCCGATAAAGTATATGCCATTTGATTTCTCAGTCGTTTTATTGCAAAATCTTCAAGTAATTTTTCTAACAATTCATGCTTTTGAGTACTATTTAAATCAGTTCTGCCTTCTACAATTGCCCAAATATTTTGCTCAACTGTCAACTTTCTAAACACGGAAGCTTCTTGAGGGAGGTATGAAATACCAAGACGAGAACGCTTGTACATTGGAAGTGTAGTTATACATGTATCATCTAAAAAAACTTCTCCACTAGTTGGCTTATAAAATCCAACTATCATATAAAAGATTGTCGTTTTCCCTGCGCCATTAGGACCTAGTAATCCGACAACCTTCCCCCTCTCCATTGAAAAGTCAACTCCCCTCACGACCTCTTTTTTACCAAAATTTTTATATAAACTTGCAACTCGTATTTCACTCATATTATTCGTCCTCACCTTTTGAGTCAACAATTGTGCCTTGTACATTCCCAACCAAGGTAATTTCCTCTGTATCTAGGTTAAAAATAATCTCGTGTGATTGGAAAATATCCTCTCCCTGGGTTACTTTTGGACTACCACTTAATTCTAATATCTGAATATCTTTTCTATACAAAGCAAAAGCTGAGGTACAAATAGAATCGTCTTTAACAATCTCTACATCAATCTGTATTAATGCAACTTCGGTTTTTTGGTCGTATTCTACAAAAGCAGCTTTTAGTTCAACATCATTTTCGGTGTCAATCATAAAAACAGCACCTTCTAAAACTGCAATTTCCAAATCTCTATCATATGTGATTGATTCACACTGAAATGTAAACCCAGCCTCAGTATAGATTCCTTTAATATTTCCTGAAGCCTTAACATAACGATAATCAGTACCACTTAATTCTATTTCATCGGCATTCAACTCAATACTATCGGTTTTTACAAAGGCATCTCCTACTAGACGAGTAACATCATTAGTGTTATTTACGGTACCACTCATAGAATTAGCCGAAAATGTTATTGTTTGAGAAAAAAGTGTGATTGATATAAAAAAATATAAAAGCCCGATGCCAAATGTTTTGTAATGAAGGAAATTTGTTTTAGCATTTGTTAATACATGTTTAATTTTCAATTATTCTCCCCGATACTGGTCCTGAAAACGAATATGAAAAATCATTACCGCTTGCACTAAAGCCTGTACCCTCAACAAATAGTTTTGTCCCTTCTTTGCTTGTTTGAATGTCAGATGAATCTGAGTTTAAATTCCCAACTGAAATGGAAACAATATCTTGAACTCCGGCTGAAAATTCTTCTCTTGCACCTATCCAGCGTAAATTATCTGCCGTAATTTGGGCGTTCTGCTCGTAACTTGTAATTAGTACATTTCCAAAAAAATAGTACTCGTCTTTGTTAGTATCAGCCGACATTAAGTCACAGGAGCCCGTAACACTTAGCTCTTCATTTTCATCATACAAAGTAAATACGGCGTCCTTCCCAGCAGAAACAGATTGTTCGTTGTATTGCTCTAAGTGGACAACTGTCATTTGTGTTGTTTTTTTGTTATTTTGTAACCGAGTAAATCCTGCATTATGAAATATAAACTCAGGCGCAGTAATATCATCTTCTGTCTTCGAAAAATAATCCAAAGAACATGATACATTGAAAAAAGTTAACATTATAAAGAGAATCATTATTCTGGGAACTAAAGACGCCTTTACCATATCATTTCTTTTTTTGTTTTTTAGGTGTTTTTTCAAGAGCAATTCTAATAAAATCAACAAAGAGAGGATGTGGCAAATTTGGACGAGATACAAATTCTGGATGAAATTGTACACCAATACCCCAAGGATGATTTTTCCACTCGAAAGCTTCTACATAATCATTTTTTTTCGTTTGGGCACTAATTTGCAACCCTACTTTTTCTAGTTCAGATGCATATTTTTTATCAAAGGAATACTTGTTACGATGCCTTTCTGTAATATCTTTCTTATTATACACTTTAAAAAGTTTTGACTTTGAATCAATATGAATATCTTCACTTCCTAACCTCATTCCGCCAACTGGAACAAAACCTGTTTGTTCTTCTGGTAGACTGATAACGGGATATGTCGTGTTTTCAATAAACTCTGTTGAATCTGCATCCTCCCAACCGAGAAGATTTCTTGCAGACTCTATTGCCATTAGCTGCATTCCCAAATCTATTCCCAAAAATGGAATATTTTTTTCACGTGCATATTGAACAGTTCTTAACAAACCTAAAAAACCCCTCTGCCCATAATTTCCAGGAATTATTATTGCATCTATGTTATCAAAAAAAGATTTTATATCTTTTGCAAGCTCAACACTTTCTGCATCAATTTTTTGTAACTCAAGCTCAACAGAATTTCCTGAAACAGCTGCATGAAACAATGCTTCCCGTACAGACTTGTATAAATCATCTATATACTTGGTTTTACAAAGCATTCCAATTCTAACAATTCCCTTTGGATTGGATAAATGTGCAATAAAGTCATTCCATGGTTTTATATCTGTTTTATGCTCAGTAAATTGTAGTTTTTCTAATATTGTCTGTGCAAAACCTTGTTTATATAGTTCACGTGGAAGCTCGTAAATAGTTTTCTTTACTGTACCTGATGTAAAAACACTGTCTTTTTCTACATTGCAAAACAATGCAATTTTTCGCTTTAAATCATCATCAAGCAATTCTTCTGTTCTACATAAAAGTATATCAGGGCGAATACCAAGCTCTTGCATCTTTTTTACTGAGTGTTGTGTCGGCTTCGTTTTAAGCTCTCCACCAGTAATTGCGGGTATCAATGTAATATGAATAGAAAGTGCGTTCTTTCGTCCTTGCTCACGAATTAACTGCCGTGTAGCCTCAAGAAAGGGGATGGATTCAATATCTCCAACGGTACCGCCAATTTCAACTACTACGACATCAGCCTGATTTTGTTCTCCAGCAAGGTAAATGCGCCGTTTAATTTCATCAGTTATATGAGGAACAACTTGAACAGTCCGACCGTTATATCGATTTGCACGTTCGTTCGAAATAACAGTTTCATAAATTTGTCCTGTAGTAACTGTATTTTGCGCTGTAAGAGAAATATTAGTAAATCGTTCATAGTTTCCCAAATTTAAATCAGTTTCTACACCATCATCCGTTACATACACCTCACCATGCTGATACGGACTCATGTTACCTGCATCTACATTTATATATGGGTCGCACTTCATCATAGCAATGCGCAAACCACTACACTCCAACAAACTACCAATAGTCGAGGCGGCAACGCCTTTACCTAAACTAGAACAAACTCCGCCAGTCACCAAAATATATTTACTCATAGCTAATTTTTACATCTCTTGCCTTTTTTGTCAATAGTGTAAATCGTAGGGTTTACTTTTTTTTAATTTTACACTATTATATAATATATGGAATACGTAGTAACAGAAACAGATTTTGACATGTTTTGCAAACTCATTTACAAAGAGAGTGGGATTACTTTTTCTGAAATTAATCGATCTATACTTGAAGGGCGATTACGAGAAGGTGCAAAGCTTAAAAAGTTGGATTCGGTTAAGGCTTATTACGATCTTGTTACATCAAGTACCGATGAATTAAAGGAAATGTTGGATTCAGTTACAACAAATTTAACTCGATTTTTTAGAAATCAACCACATTTTGATACTTTAATAAATTATGTTTTACCACGACTAATAGAGAAAAAAAGACAAAAAAAACAAACGGAAATTAAAATTTGGAGTGCTGGCTGTTCAACGGGAGAAGAACCATATACTTTAGCTATGATTCTAAAAGAAAATCTTCCACCAGATATGACATTTTCAATTCTTGCTTCAGATATTTCACTCAAATCTATACTTACTGCAAAGCAAGGTTTTTATCCTACCAATAGATGCCAAGGTATTGCGGACGAATATTTAAAAAAATATTTTACCGAAACTGAAAATGGTTATCAAGTAAATGAAAGCTTAAAAGCCCCAATTAGATTTGACTACCACAACTTAAAACACAATGCTGGTGTGTCCGATAACGACATAGTATTTTGCAGAAACGTCCTAATTTATTTTGATGAGGCAGCTCAACTAGCTACCATTAATAATTTTTGGAATTCTATGGATACTGATTCATACCTCTTTATTGGACACTCTGAATCACTTTTTGGTATGGATACTCAATTTGAATTTTTAAGAACAGATTGGGCCTGTATATATCATAAAAAATAATACACCTAACTATAACGACTCAAAAGGAAGAGGATAATGGAAGCGCTAAATATTTTAGTAGTTGATGACTCTCAATTACTAAGAAACGTAATTACAAAACTTATATTGTCAAAAATTAGCACTGCTACAATTGATACCGCAGAAAATGGTTTTGTTGCACTGCAAAAATTAAAGGAAAAAGAATATCACCTCATGACCCTCGATCTCAATATGCCAGTTATGGATGGTATAGAGTTCATGAAAGAAAGGCAAAAAGAACGTATAGATGTTCCAGTTATCATTTTTTCAAGCAGTGCCCATTCTGGTGCTACAAGCACTATGGTTTGTTTAGCATTAGGAGCAAGCGACTTTTTATTAAAACCTGATGGAAATGAAAGCATGGATCAGCTTTCTGAAAATTTATCTAATTTGATAAAACTATATGGTGGATCTTATTATCAAAAGAAAAAGAGAAGTCTTCGTTCAAAAGCAGAAGATATTCAACCAATACAAAAACAAAGTGTTATAACTCCGACTAATGAAAAAACACTTACTAAACCAACACGCAAGACAGAAACAATTAAACCTCAAGAACAACAAGACGGTAAAATTGTTCCTTTACGAAAACATGGCAAAATCGAAATAATCGCAATTGGAATTTCTACAGGAGGCCCAAATGCATTGCGTCAAATGTTAGCTCAAATCCCACCTGACTTAGAACAGCCAATCGTTATCGTGCAACATATGCCAGAAGGTTTTACACAAGAATTTGCTTTAAGCTTAAACACAATATGCCCTCTAGAGGTTAAAGAAGCACAAGAAGGCGACATATTAAAAAAAGGTAGAGTTTTTATTGCACCTGGAAACAAGCATATGACTATCGAAAGAAAAAGCCTTGCCTCAGTTATTCATATTAGCGATGGGGAAAAACGTAGTGGACACAGACCCTCTGCAGATATGCTCTTTGCTTCTGTTGCTAAAGAATTTGCAAACAATGCACTTGGAATTATTATGACTGGTATGGGCCGAGATGGTGCAGAAGAGTTAGCTCAAATGAGAAAACAAGGTGCAAGGACACTTGGTCAAGATGAAGGCAGTTCTATAGTATATGGTATGCCTAAAGCTGCTTTTGAAAATGGTAGTGTAGAAGAACAAGTTTCACTTGAAAACATGTCTAAAAAAATTGCTGAACTTTGTCAAAAAAAGTAGCAAAATTTCGAAGGATAATTCATCATGGTTCATAGAATCAAGAATCTAACACCTACTATTCACAAATCTGCTTTTATAGCATGGAATGCTGAAGTAGCAGGAGATGTTGAAATTGCTGAGAACTCTTCAGTATGGTTTTCTGCTACAGTAAGAGGTGATATTGCACCCATAAAAATTGGCTCACACACTAATATTCAAGATAATACTGTTGTGCACATAGATACGAATATTCCGTGTGTAGTTGGAAACAATGTTACAATCGGGCATGGAACTATACTTCACTCTTGTACAATACATGATGGCTCAACTATAGGAATGGGGTCAATCATTCTAACTGGCGCGGTTATAGGAAAGAACTGCATTGTTGGTGCAGGTTCACTTGTTACCCAAGGAAAAGAGTTTCCGGATAATTCACTCATTATGGGAAGTCCTGCAAAAGTAGTTCGAACACTGGAAAATGAAGTTTTAGCATCCGCACATAAAGCTACTCAAAATTACGTTCAAAAAGCACAAGATGCAAAAAATAACTATATCGAGATAGAGCTTTAAAATGAACATAAAAAAAAGAGTCCGTTTTCACATTGAAAAAAATATAAAAAGACTTTCAATATTAGCAGGTATTTTAGTTTCTTTGGGCGTTTTTATTCTCATCACACAAAATATAATGCTGTCATGGTTTATGGACAGGGATGCTCTTTCCCTAATTGCCCAAAGCTATTCAACATCGTTCAAAATAACCTATGCACCTGTGGCCCACCTAACAAAAACAGAACAAATTATCTCTGATACAATAAATACTGCTAGTAATGAACAACTAATATTTAATATATTTAAGGATTCTCAATACTTCACTGATGTAACATTAATTGACGATTTTCAAAAAGAAAGTCCACTAGAAAATGGGCAAATTGTATGGCATGGTATAGAGCTAATACATAATGAACCACAGCTACTTCTACACTATAAGCTAAATAGTAACAGCACCCCTCAAATTTTAAGTCTTCAGCTACCGTTAAGCGGAGTTACTGTAGATAATTCAAATATTGAAGGATATTCCATTATTAGCGATGATAAAGGGAACAGCATAACAGCAGTCC